>JANOPZ010000001.1:0-4124 GCA_031422195.1 Limoniibacter sp.
CATCATGCTGCGGCGTTGGGAGAAGTGCGGCGGCAATGGTGTTGATATCGATGTCGCGTTGATCGGCATTGGTGCTGACAAAATCGAGCGGATTAAAGGATTCTGTAATGCCGTTTTCATCGGCTGGTGAAAAACGCACCACGCGTGAAAATGTCTGACGGTGCCCGGAGGTGGCATCATAGGTCTCCCCGCGCATATCAAGAACGATGAGAGAATGCGGCCACATCAGGCAATTGGGAATAATAAGGGCCGCACCCTTACCTGAGCGCGGCGGCCCGATGACAAAACCACCGGTATCATCGCCGTCGATCCAAATCTTTTGACCACCTTGCAGCCTTGGCTTCCAGTTGCTTTTGCGGCCCGATCCGCGTTCCGTAAATTTGCCTGGCACTTTGATGATGGAACCACCAAGCCGGCCAATAAAGACACCGCCTTTGCGCGTTAGGCCAAGGTCTTTAGCGTCAACAAGGCTCAGAAACTTAGCATCACTGGTTTTGGGGCTTCGCAGGGCAAAAAATAGGGCAGAGCAAATGACGAGTGTAGCAACTGCAGAGGTTGCGGTCGTAAGCCATATCCGCCGCATGGATTTCTGCTGCATTACGTCTGCAATCAGCAATCTTATGCCTTGGCCGAGATCAGTATTGAGGGCGTCAAAAAGCTGCGTTGAACGAAGATCAAACCAGTGCAATCCTGCATAGGCCACGCAAAACAATATGGCGGCCAAACTCACCGCAAAGAGCATAACAAACAGAGCGGTGAGCCAGCGCATTAGTTTGTGCCCGACCGGCTTGTCGTTGCGTTTGACTTGGAATTTGGTTGGGCTTCGTGGGTTAAGTTGGCGTTTTGGTCGCTTTTAAAATCCGCTTTTGAATAGCGGATTTCAGTGACAATGCGCTTGCCGCCCTGCCCGCGCGCCAGTTGAACAACAATCGGAATAACTGCTTTGAGGTAATCAATGATCTCGGCTTTGCGGAGTTGCACTCCTCCTTGCATCACCATTAGGGCAAGCCTTTCATAGGCAGAATGAGCCGAATTGGCGTGAACGGTGGTCAATGAGCCCGGATGGCCGGTGTTGATCGCTTGGAGAAAGGCAAATGCTTCAGCTCCGCGCAACTCTCCAAGCAATAGTCGATCAGGGCGCATGCGAAGTGCCGCTTCGAGCAGACTTTGCGCATTAACGTCTGCTGTGCCCTGATCGCCTTTTGATGCCAGCAGCGCCAAGGTGTTGGGCGTGACGGGTTTCAGTTCCCGCGTGTCTTCAATGGTGATGATGCGTTCAGTTAAAGGAATTTCTTTCAAAAGCGCGTTGAGGAACGTGGTTTTACCTGTGGATGTTCCACCCGAAACCACAATCGAAATTCGGTTTCTGACTGCAACTTTTAAAAACTCTAATGGTTCGCCATTCAAAAGCCCGATCAGTTCCTGTTCGGTATCTGATAGCGTCAAGGCGCGGCCCATTTTGGTGTTTGTGAAAGCGCCTGCGTCTTTATAGCCAGCAAGGCTGATGTCTTTGATGACTTGCTTGCGGATTGAAATAGCACCGCCTTCGGGTGCAGCTGGCGGCAAGACGCATTGAAATCGCTCGCCGGTCGGCAGCGCGGCAGACAGTATCGGTTGCTGACTGTTGACGCGCTGGTCGGTTGAACCCGCGACGCGTTCGGCGAGTTTGCCGATCCAAGCTGAGTTAAGTTCAGGGCTGGAAATCTGCTCCATGTGATTATGGCCAAGCCGTTCGATAAACACTTCGCCCGGCCGGTTGATCGAAATTTCTGAAACGTCATCCTGTTCCAAATACTGCCGCAGCGGCTGTAATTCGGCTTCCAGCAGAGGTGAGCGCCGTGCGGTTCGAAGACTGATGCCTGCGGCGCTGACGTCACCGCTCATTTGTCGATTAAGGATTTTGGTAGCATGGCCGGAGCTGGCGGATAGATCGTTTGTGGCTGGTAAAGCGGCGTTGGATTAAACGCCTTGCGCGGGCTTCCGCCAGCTTTCAACCGCGCCAGTTCTTGGCCGACCGGATCGGCATAGAGCGCCGAAAAATCAAGATCGCGTTTTAGAAACACAATGACGGGTGATCCCTGATTGATGCGGATCGTTGGCGGTATTTTGGTTGTTTCTTTAAAGCTCTCATTGGCAATATCATTGAGTGTGCTTGACGTCCGCTCAGCCGCAATTTTGCGCGCCTCTGCTTCGGTTGTTCCCGGATCCAATGTGATGGTCGTGACTTCGCCGGTCAGCGGATTGGTGGTTGTGATAGTTTGTGACGATTTTTGCCCCGTGTCGCCTAAGGCGGCTATATATTCAGCCGCACCCCCAAGAAGTGACAACATGATGGCAGAACCAAACCGTGCCGCAAAATGCCGGTCGACTTTGCCTTCAATACCCGCCACTCCGAGCTGATCTGCGCCTGGCGAGGCAATATCAACAGAAACACCGTCAGAGCGGATGAGCCGCGACCATACAATGAAAACGCGGCTTTGCCCGCGCGAAATACTAGAATTATATTCGCCGATCAGGCGCGATCCCTTGGGTATCAAAATACGGCGGCCATCAAGTGAAGACACATCTTCTCTGACAACAGCGCGCACCATACCCGGTAAATCAGTGTTAATTGCGGTTTCCAGAAACCCCCGGACCAGAGTGCCCTGAGCAATCAAAGCATCTGTTCGAAGATTGCGGGTGGCTTTCACCATGGCAGCGCCAGTGTTTTCTGCGTTGTTCAGAAATACGCGGTTGCTATCAGTTTCGGTTGCATTGGCGCTTGCAACCGGCAGGATTTGACCATCGTCGGCAATCCGAACCGTGCCGCTTTCGCCGTCATTCGCATTTGCGCTATCTGTCCCATCAATCACAATCAAAGATGAGCGAAGCCGCTCCCAACGAAGGGCTTCTGCTGCCGCTTGAAGTTTGGCGAGTTCAGCTGCATTCAATGCTGCCTCTTCGCGAAGGCGGGCCAATTCTTCGGCTTTGCGCCGGGCTTCTTCTTCGGCAAGTTGAGCCTCCAGTGCCAGACGCTGTGCTTCAAGATCGATACCGGGCTCAATGACCGAATTGACATCCACCGCCTGCTGCGGCGTAGATTGCTCTGGCATTGGCAGTACCACGAGATTTTCAGTTTCAGCTTTTGGCTTGGCATCGCCGAAATTTTTAACAGACATTTGGCTGGTTTCAAAAACCTCGTCATCCTTGTTAAGCGCAGTTGTATCGTTGGATGCCGGCCAGTTCATCCATAGGAGACCGCCTGCTGCCAAAGCGCCCATTATGGGCAATGCAAAGCGGGTGGCACCCCCTGCCCGCTTTTCCGAAACCTGGCTCGCGCCATCCAAGTTTTTAAAATCAATCCCGGACAAGTGTAACCTCCTGACTGGCAGCAGGCTTTGGCTTTGCGCCGATTTTGGAACCGATTTTAATTGGGCCATAAATCTCGGCAACGAGGTCACTGTTTTTAGCCGCTGACCAATCTTTAAAACGCGTATTATAAAGACACAACGTTTTGGCCCCTGCACGCAAAGTGAATTGCGCTGCGACCTTATCGACAATGATGTAGTCGCCCTCGGTTCTGATGTTGACCAAGGATTCCGCGCGTTTATCCTCGACAACAAATATCGCAGGGATATCGCCGGCAAATTGCAGAAACATGCGATTGCCATCATCAAAGGCGACGCGGGGCTTTAATTCGTCTGCACCCTTATAAGTGTAATCATAATTCAGACGAGCCGTATCCAAGTCTTTGAGCAAAGGGTCGCGCACGCTTTCCTCAGCTTCTGCCAAAAGTTTCGCATTGACGTCCTCATCTGGATATTTGAACCGGACTTGATAGGCAGTTCGAACGGACGGGTCTTTGGTTCCCTGCAGCAGCAGCGAGTAGACCCGTTTGTTTGTTACAATATTGACGTTGGTTATAGCATGCTCCTGCAGCGGTTTCACAAATAGTATCCCGGAGTTTTTCTTTGGAACAATCGACCAGCCGAGCGTGTCTCCAGCCGAAATGGTTTCGATCAATTCTGAACTTCCAAGCCGGATCATCGTTGAAACGCCAAGACCGGCCTGAACGGTGACGACATTGTCGTTATCAAAAGTGACATAACGGATGCGGGAATCGCGCGCGGACGCCGGCTCGGCTG
>JANOPZ010000002.1:0-36016 GCA_031422195.1 Limoniibacter sp.
TTATCGTCCGCGTGCTGCGCACGCGGGACCGGGCCCGCGCATATAATGGCGTTCAGGCTGGTACTTTGAAAAAAACACTTTGACCAAATCCTTGATCACAACACGCGCGAAACGCATAATTTAGGCAACTCCATGGGCAACGGCCAATATGCGCCATCGCATGTCTTCAAGACTAGCAAAGAAATATGAAGGTTTATTGAATCGCACGTTTAGGCTGTGTTCATTTTTACAGTCCTTGAAATTCCAGTTGCATCTTAATTGTGTTCGATCAAAGTTGGCGAAACAAAATTTAGGTGGGCATTGCGCATGATCCCCGGTGAAATTATTACGCCAACAGGCAACATCATTTTTAATTCGGGCCAGCCAACTGTCACATTGCTGGTTGCCAATGCGGGTGACCGGCCAATCCAAGTTGGCTCGCATTATCATTTCTATGAAACCAACCCGTTGCTCACTTTCAACCGTGCCCAAACCCGCGGCATGCGGCTTGACATAGCACCGGGAACTGCAGTGCGGTTCGAGCCAGGCCAAACCCGAGAAGTGCAATTGATTGCCATCGGCGGCGACCGTACGGTCTACGGATTTAGACAAGAAATCATGGGCACATTATGAAAACGTCGATTTTTGTTTTGGCGGCTTTGATTTTTTTCACAAGCCGGGCTTCTGCGCAGAGTGATGATGACTTTGATTGTTCGAAGCCTGATGATTTGCCGCAAATGGGATTGAGTTTTTGCGCTTATCAAGATTTTGAAGCTGCCGATCTTGAATTGAATGAAACTTGGGCAGAAGTCCGCAGCAAGATCCGCGCTGACGAAACAGAAATTGAAGAGTTCAAGGGCTGGTTTGACCAAGCATTAGCGGCACAGCGCGCTTGGCTTGGTTATCGCGATGCCCAATGTGAAACAGAAGGGTTTTCGTTTAATGGCGGCTCGATGCAGCCGATGGTCATGTCGACTTGCAAAATGCGCATCACAGAAGCACGCACGCTTGAACTCCAAAAGATGATAGAGCAACCGTGATGATTTTGGCCTGCGTTACCTGATGCGTAAGACCCTGTTCCTCACCGCCTATTGGGCCACTTCAATTGTCACAGCTATTTTGGCTTTGCCGCTTTTGCTCTGGCCATCGCGCAAACCGCTGATGCGCTGGATCAGGGGCTATTCACGCATCATGTTGTTTTGGATGCGGGTTATCGGCGGCGTCAAACTTGAAATTCGCGGAGTTAAACCGCACGGCGCGTGCATTATTGCGGCCAAGCATCAAAGCTGGGGTGATGGTTTTTGCATGTTTTCGCAATTTGAAGATTTATCGTTCGTCACCGGCGACCACCTTGAAAAAATGCCGATTGTTGGCAACATTTTGCGCAAAATGGGCGCAGTGGTTGTAGCAAGTTGCGGCGGGGTGGAATCGCGTACGCGGCTTACAGATGCCGGCGTGGTCCAAGCCAAATCTGAAGGCCGCCCGGTGTTGATTTATCCCGAAGGCCGCATTGTGCCGCCGGGGCTTTATTACCCTTACAAACGCGGCGTATTCCATATGTATGAAGCGCAGAACTGCCTCGTTGTGCCGGTTGCCACCAATCTTGGCCTGTTTTGGCCAAAAGGCGAATGGAACTTGAAACCCGGTCATGCGGTGGTTGAGTTTCTTGAACCCATCGCGCTGGGCCTTGGCAAAGACGCGTTTATGGCATTGCTCCATGAGCGCATAGAAACCGCTTCGTTGGCGTTATTGCCTGCTGATGTTGCAATACCAAAAGAGCGTGTTTGGGCTGATCCAAGTGATTTGAAAAGTACGCAACGTCAAAGCGTTTCTGCCTGAAATCATCTGTCTCACGGTTTGCTCATTCTTCGTGGTTCGAGTCCACGCGCATTGCGCGTTCTCACCATGAAAGAACAGAGACCTTTCGATACGACTTTTGATACAAGTTTACATGCCCCAAACCGCTTGACGCAGTGCGTTGCAGCATGGATGCTTCCGGTTCTTAACCAAGGACAACTCCCATGGCCTCAACCCTTTCCCGTGCCGCTTATGCCGCCATGTTTGGCCCGACCACAGGCGACAAAGTTCGCCTTGCCGACACCGAATTGTTCATCGAGGTCGAACGCGATTTTACGACATACGGCGAAGAGGTTAAGTTCGGCGGCGGCAAGGTCATCCGCGATGGCATGGGCCAAAGCCAATATTCAAGGGTGGAAGGCGCGGTGGATACTGTCATCACCAATGCGCTGATTGTTGATTATACCGGCATTTACAAAGCTGACGTTGGCCTCAAAGGCGGGCGCATTTGCGGCATCGGCAAGGCCGGCAACCCCGATACGCAAACCGGCGTAACGATCATTATCGGCCCCGGCACCGAAGTGATTGCGGGCGAGGGTAAAATTTTGACTGCGGGCGGTATGGATGCCCACATCCATTTTATTTGCCCGCAGCAAATTGACGATGCGCTGTATTCCGGCCTCACCACCATGCTCGGCGGCGGGACCGGCCCCGCCCATGGTACGCTCGCTACCACCTGCACACCCGGGCCGTGGCACTTGGCACGGATGATTGAAGCCGCTGACGGGTTTGCCATGAATTTGGCTTTTGCGGGCAAAGGCAATGCCTCACGCCCTGCCGCGCTCGAAGAAATGGTGCTGGCAGGCGCGTCGTCCTTAAAGCTGCATGAGGATTGGGGCACAACGCCTGCCGCAATTGATTGCTGTTTGAATGTTGCCGATGAGTTCGACGTGCAGGTGATGATCCATACCGATACGCTCAATGAGAGCGGCTTTGTCGAATCCACCATTGACGCCATCAAAGGCCGCACCATCCACGCCTTCCACACCGAGGGCGCAGGCGGCGGCCATGCACCGGATATTATCAAAATCTGCGGGCTTCCCAACGTTATCCCATCGTCCACCAACCCGACGCGGCCCTACACTGTTAATACCATTGCCGAACACCTCGACATGCTGATGGTATGCCACCACTTGGATGCTTCAATTCCGGAAGACATTGCGTTTGCCGAAAGCCGCATCCGCAAAGAGACGATTGCCGCCGAAGATATTCTCCACGATATGGGCGCTTTCTCAATCATTTCATCCGACAGCCAAGCCATGGGCCGTGTTGGCGAAGTGATCATCCGCACATGGCAAACCGCCGATAAAATGAAGCGCCAGCGCGGGCGGTTGAGCCAAGAAACTGGCGAAAACGACAATTACCGCGTGCGCCGCTACCTTGCCAAATACACGATCAACCCCGCCATTGCGCATGGCTTAAGCCACGAGATCGGCTCCATCGAAGTCGGCAAACGCGCGGATTTGTGTTTGTGGAACCCTGCGTTTTTTGGCGTCAAACCCGATATGGTGCTGATCGGCGGCATGATCGCCGCCGCCCCTATGGGCGACCCCAATGCCTCCATCCCGACGCCGCAGCCCGTGCACTACCGCCCGATGTTCGGCGCATTCGGCAAAGCGCTGACGTCAAGCTCCGTGGTGTTTGTCAGCCAAGCCGCGATGGACAATGATCTGCGCTCCAAGCTCGGCACCGCCAAACAGATGCTGCCGGTTGTCAACACCCGCAACATCGGCAAACGCTCCATGATGCTCAACGACGCCATGCCGCATATTGAGGTAAACCCCGAAACCTATGAAGTGCGCGCCGATGGGGAGTTGCTGACGTGCGAGCCAGCCACCGTGCTGCCGATGGCGCAGCGGTATTTTCTGTTTTGAGGGGGTAATGCGATTGTTCCCAAATGAAAGCTTATTCGACAAAGTGGTCAGGCTTCAAAACGTTCTGATTGCACGCGCAACGGGTTTGGAAGCCCACGACAATGAGTATCAAGAATTGAGAAAAGAGTTGGCATCCAACTCACAAACACGGGATTTCGTTCCAGCGTTGTTAAAGCGGTGTGGTGATCTGGATCAATTTTGGGGTTGGATAAAATATGAGAAAGGCAGTTATGCAGAGAGAAGAAATTTGATTTGGGAAGACTTTGCCTCATTACGTAGTAAATTAGAATTTGGACAAGTCTCTCCTTCAAATGAAACCAGCGAAATTGCCTTAAGTAACCTGAATGCTGAGCACATTTCAGACTTGTGGAAAAAGGCTCTTGATAGACGCCAAGCCGACCCTGAAGGCGCAATTACGGTTGCACGGACGATGTTGGAAAGTGTTTGCAAAACAATTCTTGATGATCTGAAAATTGATTACGGCAGTAGCCCCGAACTTCCCAAACTCTGGGCGTTACTAGCCAGCAATTTGAATCTTTCGCCCAGCCAACATACCGCCAGTATTTTCAAAGAGATACTCGGCAGCTGTCAGTCAGTCGTAAACAACCTTGGGGCCTTGAGAAATCGTGTTGGTGATGCCCATGGACAAGGGCGAAACCCCGTAAAGCCAAAGCCTAGACATGCAGAGTTAGCTATTAACTTAGCAGGCACCATGGCTGCGTTTGCGGTCAATACGTGGAAAGAGCGCGGGCAGGTCTGAATCCTAATCTTTCTCTTTTCGCGCGATCGCTCCCCATTGTCACCCCCGCCTCTTTCTTGTGCGGGGGCCTAGACTTTCTTTTTGCCGCCAAAATTCAAAACAAGTCTGGGTTCCCGCAACAAGTGCGGGAATGACTAAACTGAAACATCCCACTTAATCATTGCCTGACTTGATCAGGCAGTGACAAAAAGTTGGAGTTTCGTGGATTACAAGCGCCAGTTCTAACCATCCTTCATGGTAACGAGGCACACAGTGCCATCTCTAACCACGCAGGATTGGTGCCACCTTCGCCCTTCGAGACGCCGCTCAAGCGGCTCGTCAGGATGAAGGGTTGGGTTACTATCCCCCATTTGCCCCATTCCCCATTTTCCGCTAAACTCTCCCGATGAACAAGCACGCCCGCCCCGCAACCCCGTTTGAGGCTGATTTTCACCAATGGTCGGTCGAGCAGGCGGCTTTGCTGCGCGCGGGCAAATGGGAGGCGCTGGATGTCATACATCTGGCGGAGGAGATCGAAAGCTTGGGCCGCAGTGAAAAGCGTGAGATTGAAAGCCGCCTCGAAATATTGCTGGTGCATTTGCTGAAATGGCAATTCCAGCCAGAGCGCAGAACACGCAGCTGGCGATTGACTTTGAAAGTGCAACGAAGTGATTTGCAATATGTCCTGAATGAAAACCCCAGCCTGAAAAGTTACCCGCTGGTTCGCCTTCAATCCGCTTATTTAAGAGCCTGCCTTGCAGCCGAAAAAGAAACCGGCCTTGCCTTTGAAACCTTTCCTGAAACCTGCCCTTTCACGACCGCCCAAATTATGGATGAGACATTCCCCGCATGAACCCCAACCACCCGAATTACGATCCCGAAACCATCTACGAGCAACCTGCCAAAATCCGCGTGAGGTTGGAGGCTGACATTATGGATTGGTTCAAAGCCCGCAGTGATGATCCGGCTGGGGAAATCAAGCATGTTCTGCGCGACTATATTGCTGCGCAAGAAACGAAAGCCACCCCATGATCCGCGTTACACACATTCTCGACCATGTTCACGACACAGTCGGGCGCATCACGCTTGATGAAACCGCGCGTCACCGCCGCCGTATGGTGATGACGTCGGATGAAATTGGCGGGCAACCCGGCATCGAATTTTTGCTGGATCTGCCGGAGGCCATCATGCTTCGGCACGGCGAGGGGCTGCTGCTTGAAGATGGCCGCGTGATACTGGTGGTTGCCGAACCCGAACAACTTTATGCTGTGTTTGGGGCCAGTCCGCGCCATTTGCTGATGCTCAGCTGGCACATCGGCAATCGGCATTTGGCGGCAGAAATTCTGGGCAACCGCATCATTATCCGGCAAGACGCTGTGATTAAAGACATGCTCGAAGGTTTGGGCGCACGCGTGATGGAGATCTTAGCGCCGTTTATACCGGAAGGCGGCGCTTATGGCGGGCGGGCTAACCCACATGATCACGGCCATGGCACAACTCATGACCATAAGCATGATTGAACCCGATGCACGACCGTTTGACTGGCATCATTCGGTTCTGTCCAGCCACACGATTATAGAACCCGATTACCGGAACACGCAAAACGTGCGCCGGTTTTTCAAAAGCGAAATCGGCGAAGCCTTCAAATTTGACCGCGCGTTTATGAGCTGGATGCAAGACAACACCGGTAAAACCTTGGGTGATGCGGTGGATGAATGGAGAAGGCGTAAAGGCTATCGGGATGAGCAATAGCCTTACGCTTTTGTCTTGGCTGTCTCCTGCCTTCCCAACCGGCGGGTTTGCTTATTCGGCAGGTTTGGAAACCGTGGCACACAGCAGCATCGAAACGCTGGATGATTTGCAGGGCTGGATTTCTGGCCAGATTGAAAACGGTCAGATCTGGAATGATGCTATGCTTTTGTCGGCAAGCTGGCGCGCCAAAGATAATGATCAATTGGCTGAAGTTTCAAACCTCGCCCGCGCATTAGTTGTTGCCTCAGAACGCTTGGATGAAATGAACGGGCAAGGCACATCTTTTGCGGATGCTTCGGCGCATTGGTTGCCTGAAACCTTGCCGCGTGATTTGCCCTATATGGTGGCGCTGGGTGCAGCGGCAAAGCATGCCGATTTGCCGTTGCTGGAAACACTGGAAGCGTTTTTGCACGCCTTTGCTGCCAACCAATTGCAAGCGGCCATTCGGCTATCACTCACCGGCCAAAGCGGCGCGGCCCGCATCCTTGCCGCCCTTGGTCCAATCATCGCGGGCTCAGCAAACCGCGCTGCACTTTCGACGTTACATGATCTTGGCAGCGCCGCGTTTTTAGCCGACATTGCGGCCATGAACCACGAAACGCTTGAGACAAGGTTGTTCAGATCGTGATTGATATTATTTCGGTCGGCATCTTTATTTTACTGACAGCTACGGCACTAATTCATTTTTTTTGGGCACTAGGCGGGGATTGGCCCGGCCACGATGAAACGTCTCTGGCAAAAACGGTTGTGGGTGAGAATGACATTAAATCAATGCCACCGCAAATTTTGACTACCGTAGTTGCAATATTGATTTTCGCTTCTGGTGTTTGGGCGCTTTTGGCCACCGATATTTTTGCGATAGCCATACCTCAGGTTTTCCTGAAAGCAGGTGTGTATGTGTTGGCTGCAGTTTTCATTTTGCGGGGGGCAGTCGGCCTATTGCCGTTAATGGCACGTTTTGCAGGGGAAGAACCGTTTGCAACCCTGAATAAACGTTTTTACTCACCTCTCATTTTAATGATTGGCGCCGGATATTTTGTCATCGGCTTTTTCCATTTTTAAGGGGATAGGGTATGCAGGCTAAAGGTGAGACACCAATGAGGAACCACAACCTTTCTGGCAACGGCCCCTTCCGCGTCGGCATTGGCGGCCCGGTTGGGTCTGGCAAAACCACGCTCACCGAAATGCTGTGCAAAGAAATGCGCGATATCTGGCAAATCGGCGTCATCACCAATGATATTTATACACAGGAAGACGCGTTGATTTTGGCGCGATTGCAGGCGCTGCCCGAAGACAGAATTATCGGTGTCGAAACCGGCGGCTGCCCGCACACAGCGATTCGCGAAGATGCCTCGATTAACTTGCGGGCAATTGAGGTGCTCAACGCCCGCCATCCGAATTTGGATGTAATTTTTATTGAGTCTGGCGGCGACAATCTTGCAGCTACCTTTTCGCCTGATTTGGCAGATATCTCGCTCTATGTGATTTCAGTTTGCCAAGGCGAAAAAATTCCGCGCAAAGGCGGGCCTGCAATCACCCGGTCAGATTTGCTCATTATTAATAAGGCTGATCTTGCGCCTTATGTTGGCGCCGACCTTGATGTGATGCGCGCTGATACAGAAAAGCAGCGCGGCACGAGGCCGTTTGTGTTTACGGATATGCTGCGCCGAAACGGGCTGGATGAAGTGATACGTTATATTGCAAAAGCTGGTAATCTGGCTTTAAGCTAAATCGGCATCGGGTATTTGCGCCTGATTGCAGCAATCTCGGCCATCACATCATCTGATAGTTTCACATTGGCAGCATCGATGTTCACATCAAGCTGTTCAAGGTTTGTCGCACCTATTATCACCGAGGTTATGAATGGCCGCGTGAGACAAAATGCAATTGCCATTTGTGAAGGGTTCAAGCCGTGCCGTTCCGCCAAATCTAAATAGGCTTCAAGCGGCGTTGCCAATTGTTCGGTCACGCGTCCGCCAAGATCAGGGCTGATCACCAGACGCGAACCGTCTGGCTTAGCGCCATTTCGGTACTTTCCGCTCAGCATTCCCATCGCGAGCGGCGTATAAGCAAGAAGCCCCACATCCTCATGGTGAGAAAGTTCTGCCATATCGGCGTCAAACAAACGGTTGAGCAATGAATACTCATTTTGAATGGATGCAACGCGCGGCAGGCCAAATTTTTCTGCAGTATTCAAATAGCGCATCGTGCCCCAAGCGCTATCATTCGACAGCCCGATATGGCGGATTTTACCGGCTTTTACAGCGCGGTTTAGGGCCTCTAAAATGGCATGGACATCGTCGGCCTTGGTTTCCTTGTTTTGCTTCCAAGGCTCGTAATTCCAGATTTGCCGAAACGCGTATGAGCCACGGTTGGGCCAATGCAGCTGATAAAGGTCAATATAATCGGTCTGCATCCGCTTGAGTGAGCGGTCGATTGCGATCTCGATTTTTGCAGGCGTAATAGGCGCGCCATCATCAATCCATTTCGGGCCGGGGCCTGCGATTTTTGATGCAATTATCACGTCGTCGCGTTTGCCGCGCCGTTTCAGCCACGTGCCAATGATTTTTTCCGTTGAACCTTGCGTTTCCGCCCGGATCGGCATCGTGGAATAAAGTTCTGCAGTATCAAAAAAATTGACGCCCTTTTCCAGCGCGCGATCCATTTGCGCGTGGCCTTCAGCTTCGGTATTCTGTTCGCCCCATGTCATGGTGCCTAGACAGATTTCAGGCACAGTCAGGCCTGTGCGGCCAAGCGGGCGGTGTTTCATAAAAAACTCTGTCTCATATTCTACAAATCCAAATTCGAAACGCTCAGTGCATTTTCTTGAATGAAATCGCGGCGTGGCTCTACATCATCGCCCATGAGTTGTGAAAACACGGTGTCGGCATCCTGCCCGTCGGTGTCTTTCACCCGCAGCAACGTGCGCACATTGGGGTCGAGCGTGGTTTCCCACAATTGTTCCGCGTTCATTTCGCCAAGGCCCTTATAGCGCTGTAAGGAAATGCCTTTACGGCCGGCGTTAAACACTGTTTCAAGCAAGGCAATCGGGCCGTGCACCGGTGTTGCATTTGAACCAAGGCGCAATATGCCGCCCGCGCTGAACGCCGCCGACATTTTCTCATAGTGCCGGTGTAACACCCGGGCATCGCCAGATCGCAGCAAAGCGGCATCCAAAATCGCCACTTCACGCACGCCGCGCACGGTGCGGGCAAAACGGTAGCCGCCGGTTTCAGGAATGGTTGAACCTTCCCAGCCGCGTTCAAACTCTTCTGACTGCGCATCAAGCCGTGTTGCAACAAGTGTTGCTATGGCTGCCGCTTCGGCTTCATCCAGCGGTGCAGGGTTTAGCGCACCGCCAATCAAAGCCTGTTCAACCACGACACGATTATAGCGGGAATGAAGGCCAGTCATAGCCGATTTAACAACAAGCGATTCATCGACCAACGCCCGCAAGTCGGCACCGCGCCTCACTTCACCGTCGGGCTGGGTATAAGACGCATCGTCAAGACCAGTCTCGACCAGATAATTTTCCAGTGCCGGTTCATCTTTCAAATACTGCGAAGATTTACCTCTGGAGACGCGGTAAAGCGGCGGCTGCGCAATATAAAGATGCCCGCGCGCAATCAGTTCGTGCATTTGGCGGTAAAAGAAGGTGAGCAGCAATGTGCGAATATGCGCGCCATCAACATCAGCATCCGTCATGATGATGATGCGGTGGTAACGCAGTTTGCCAATATCAAACTCGTCTTTGCCAATCGATGTGCCGAGCGCCGTAATCAACGTGCCAATTTCTTGCGAACCCAGCATCCGGTCAAACCGCGCGCGCTCAACGTTCAAAATTTTACCGCGCAATGGCAAAATAGCCTGAAACTCGCGCGACCGGCCCTGTTTGGCAGAGCCACCGGCACTATCGCCTTCAACCAGAAAGATTTCAGATTTGGCGGGGTCACGCTCTTGGCAATCGGCCAGTTTGCCGGGCAGGGACGCAATATCAAGCGCACCTTTGCGGCGCGTTAAGTCGCGGGCCTTACGGGCAGCTTCACGCGCGGCGGCGGCCTCCACCACTTTGCCGATGATAATTTTTGCATCACCGGGATGCTCTTCA
Source organism: Limoniibacter sp. (assembly GCA_031422195.1). Classification (GTDB taxonomy): domain Bacteria; phylum Pseudomonadota; class Alphaproteobacteria; order Rhizobiales; family Rhizobiaceae; genus JALOTE01. Next base: position 10,310 of record JANOPZ010000002.1, read on the forward strand.
AACCAAGCGCCCAGCGCTTCGTTGACATAGCTTTCAACAACGGGACGAACCTCGGACGAAACCAATTTGTCTTTGGTTTGTGAAGAAAATTTTGGGTCCGGTACTTTCACCGAAAGAACGGCCGTCAAACCCTCACGACAATCATCGCCGGTTGGGGAAACCTTTTCTTTTTTCAAAATACCGGAGGCTTCGGCATAGCCGATCACTTGGCGCGTTAATGCGCCGCGAAACCCTGCCAAATGCGTGCCGCCATCACGCTGCGGAATATTATTGGTAAAGCACAACATATTCTCGTGGTAGCTGTCGTTCCACCACATTGCGACTTCAACCGTGATGCCGTCTTTTTCGCGGATCAGGTAAACCGGCGCTGTGACCAGCGGTTTTTTCGAGCGGTCAAGATAACGAACGAAAGCCTCAAGGCCGCCATCGTAAATCATCTCGACGCGCTTTTCGTCAGCATGACGGCGGTCGGTCAACAGGATACGCACACCGGAGTTCAAAAACGCCAATTCGCGCAAACGGTGTTCCAGCGTTTCAAATACAAACTCAACTTTGGTGAATGTCAAGGTAGACGGCAAAAACGAAACCGTAGTGCCGGTTTCTCGCCCGCATTCGCCAGTGACGCGAAGTGGCGCATCCGGCACACCATGCGTAAAGCTCATCTCGTGGATTTTGCCTTGGCGGCGAATGATGAGCTGCAACCAAGCCGACAGCGCATTGACAACCGATACACCAACACCGTGCAAGCCACCCGAAACCTTATAGGAATTTTGGTCGAACTTGCCGCCCGCATGCAGTTCGGTCATTACGATTTCAGCAGCAGACCGCTTGGGATCGTTCTCGTCGTCGTCTTTAACGGCAGTTGGAATGCCGCGACCATTGTCTGTAACCGTTACAGAGCCGTCAGCATTCAACGTTACGGTAACAATATCGGCGTATTTGGCCAGCGCTTCGTCAATGGCGTTATCCACAACCTCATACACCATATGGTGAAGCCCGGAGCCATCATCGGTATCGCCAATATACATGCCGGGGCGTTTGCGCACGGCGTCAAGGCCCTTGAGGATGCGTATAGAATCAGCGCCGTATTCCTCTGGCGACGGGACGGCAGGAGTTTCATCTGTCATAAATAGGGGCCCGTTTTGGCTTCATGTTGAGCAATGCAAATGCAAGCGCGAATCAGCTGTTTTCATCATTCAAGATATAGTCATTCATCGCCTCAAAGCCAAACCTTGAGGGCGTTTTGAGAGTGATGAGCCGTGTTTAAGCGGGGATAAGAGGGACTTGGGCAACGAGACTTAGAGTTTGGAAATACGCTCATAAATGAGGTCAAAAAACCCGTCAGCATCCACCTTGCCGATGACATGTGCATTATGCGCCCTGCCGGTTACGCCCCACCAGTCTATCACTGTCATACCCAAGGTCAATTCTGATGCAGTTTCAATTTCGACATTACAGTCACGCCCTGAAAATAGTTCCGGCTTGATAAGCCAGGCGATCACGGTTGGGTCGTGCAAGGGCCCGCCATCGGTGCCATATTTGTTTTCGTCAAAACGCTCAAAATAGTCGATCCAAAGCGCAACCGCCTTCATGACGGGCGATCCACCCTGGCGAAAGCGGTCAACCCGCACTTTCGTTGTTAGCGCTTTGTGCGTCATGTCGAGCGGCATTACCACGATTGGGATGCCGGATTGGAAAACAACCGCTGCGGCATGCGGGTCAACATAGATATTAAACTCTGCCGCCGGCGTTACGTTGCCGCCTTCAAAACAACCACCGCCCATGAGAACAATTTGCTGAATGCGGGGTGCAATATCCGGCGCTTTGATCAGAGCAAGCGCAATATTCGTGAGCGGACCAAGTGGACATAAAGTCACTGTTTTTGCGGGCTCATTGCGCAGCGTTTCAATAATGAAATCGACGCCATCCTGCGCTTGAAGAGGCATTGTTGGCTCCGGCAGGTCTGGGCCATCCAGCCCGGTTTTGCCATGCACATATTCAGCGGTGACAAGTTTGCGCAACAAGGGCCGCGACGCACCGGCAAAAACCTTAATGTTGGTTTTACCTGCCAGTTCGCAAATCTTGCGTGCATTAATTTCGGTCAAATGCAGCGGCACATTGCCTGCCACAGCGACAATGCCCAAAACCTCAATTTCAGGACTGGCCAATGCGAGCAAAATTGCCACTGCATCATCCTGTCCGGGGTCAGTATCGATAATGATGCGGGTTGTTTGGGTCATTTTGGGCACTCACAGCTTTGGTTGAAACTTAGAAGGATAACCTCCATATCAGGCGCACGAGCAAATGCCATTCGGGTTTGCTAAATTTTGCTTCTTCTTTGTGAGAGCTTTGATGACAAGACTGCCACCATTTTCCAGCCCGCTTTTGGTCGGATTTGACGCCATTGAAAAAAAGCTCGAACAAATTGCCAAAACTGGCGATTCGTACCCCCCCTACAACATTGAGCGTATTTCAGCGAGCGATGCAGAATGTTTGCGCGTGACGCTGGCCGTTGCCGGGTTTGCCGAAACCGACCTTGAAGTGTTGATAGAGGAAAACCAACTCATCGTGCGCGGTCGCCAGCGTGAAGATGAAACCGCACGCAGCTATTTGCACCGGGGCATTGCGGCCCGCCAGTTTCAACGCGTTTTTATGCTGGCAGAGGGCATGCAAGTCAAAAATGCGCAATTGCGCAACGGGCTTCTTTCAATTGACCTTCAACGCCCTGAACCTGAGCGTATTATCCGCCGCATCAAAATAACCACATCTGAATAATCAGGCAGCGGCAGACGCTTCACGCGGGCACAGAATATCGTGAATCGCAACGCTATCGGGTGCCCGGCGAATGGCATCCACGATTTCGGTGGAACGCAAAATGCGCGCCACCTTAGAGAGAGCTTTCAAATGGTCAGCGCCAGCCAATTCCGGTGCAATCAACATGAAAACCAGATCAACCTTTTGATCATCAATAGCTTCAAAATCCACCGCTTGATCCAGCCTCACAAAAAGTCCTGCCAGTTTTGCCGAAGCTTTTAATTTGCAATGCGGAATAGCAATTCCATTGCCAACGCCAGTGGAACCCAAGCGTTCGCGCTGCATGATAGTGTCAAAGATATCGCGTTCGGCAATTCCTGTCATTACAGCGGCCTTTTCAGACATGAATTGCAGCAACTGCTTTTTCGAGGTCATTTTGACGTTTGAAAAAACGGCGTCAGGCTTCAAAAACTCGGTCATAGGCATAGTTCAAATTCCCAAACGGGGAGCCCGAAGGCCGCCCTTAAAGAGGTGGTTATACCGTGTTACGCTTTTTCTTTACCAGCTGCGTCAATCCAGCCTATGTTGCCATCAGCGCGTCGATAAACAATGTTAATCGCGTGTGTTGCGCGAGCACGGAATACAAAAACCGGCTCATCCTTCAAATCAAGCTGCATCACAGCATCTGCCACTGTCATTATTGCGGCTGCTTTAACAGAATCAGCAATAATCAAGGGTGCATAGTCAGCAGCAATTTCTTCTATTTCTTCAGCAACCGGCTCCATAACGCGGTACGCATAGGTCTCGGCAGGTTCACGCACAACCACATCATTTTGATGGCTTTTCAGGCGGCGCTTATAGCGGCGCAAACGCTTCTCAATATGCTCGGCAGCCATGTCGAACGCCACAATCGGGTCATGGGCTTGGCCTTTGGCTTGCAAATCCACACCACTGGACAAATGCAACATGATCTCGCTTTCAAAGCGAGATCCCGATTTTTCGACAGTCACATGCCCGGTATAGCCCTGGGAAAAGTACTTCGCGGCGGCATCGTCAATTCGGCCCTGAATCTGAGAGCGGAAGGCGTCACCAATGTCCATTTGCTTGCCAGAAATGCGTACCGTCATAGTGCTTTTCCTTTTCAATGCGCTGCTGTCGGGCGGGGTGCCCTTGGCATTACCACATTGAATCAACATTTCGCCTGAGACGCAAGTTTAGTGGTTTCCAAAGTTCGATTATGTCTTGCCCCAACACAGGCCAACTCCATCACAAGAAACGCCCGATAAAAATTATAAAACCCGCATAACAACATCAGTTGCAACCAAAAGCTGCCGATTGCGGCGTCTCCTATGAGCCTGACTGTAGCCTGTCAAGTTAACCAAGAGGAAGCTTGGCAACCATTTATTGCAAGCCAGCAAGCGCTTTTTTCTCGCGCCTGCGCTCCACTGAAGACGCAATACCCATAGATTCTCGATACTTGGCGACCGTACGCCGGGCGATATCAATTTTCTCAATCATCAGTGCATCCACTATGGCATCATCGGATAACACTTTTTTTGCTTTCTCATTATCAATCATCAATCGAATACGGTGCCTTACTGATTCTGCTGAGTGGGCCTGACTATCGTCAGAACTTTGAATTGCAGCAGTAAAGAAGTACCGCAATTCAAAAGTGCCGCGCGGTGTCGCCATAAATTTATTGATGGTCACACGGCTGATCGTTGATTCGTGCATTCCCACCAGATCAGCCAATGCCCGAAGACTAAGCGGGCGCAAATGGCTGACGCCAAATACAAAAAATCCATCTTGTTGACGCACAATTTCGGTCGCTACTTTCAAAATGGTCTTTGCGCGCTGGTCTAGGCTGCGTTCAAGCCAATTGGCATTTTTGAGACATTCTGAGAGAAATACTTTGTCCTCATTGCTGCGCGCGTGCGGCGCAATGCTTGAATAATAGACCTTATCTACCAAAACGCGCGGCAATGCATCGGGGTTGAGTTGCACGGTCCAGCCGCCACCTCCTGCTTCACTCACAATGACATCCGGCAAAATAGGTTCGGCGCCAGACGTTAAAAAAGCAGCACCGGGTTTCGGGTCAAGTCGCTTTATCTCTGCAAGCATATCAAGCAGATCGGCGTTATCGACACCACAAATGGGCTGCAAGCTGGCAAAATCACGTTTTGCCAGCAATGGCAGATGGTTGAGCAAAGCCTCCATAGCGGGGTCAAACCGATTTTTTCCTTTAAGCTGTAATGCCAAACATTCTGCCAATGACTGAGCGTAAGTGCCTGCCGGCTCAAGGGTTTGCAGCCGGTTTAACACACTTTGAACAGTGCTTTCCGGCACTTTGAAGGCTTGAGAGACTTCGGCTAACGTCACCGATAAATAGCCGTTATCATCAAGCGAGTCTGTGAGTATGGCTGCAATAGAGCGCTGTTCAGATGAAAAGCGGAGCAAAGCAATCTGATTGTTGAGGTGGGCTTTCAGTGTTGGGCTATCAGCCCAATTGTCTTCGAGTTCTTCGCCGCCTGCAGGGCTTTCACCACGGGGAGACCGTGTTGGTTCTCCTATAATAGCGTCTGGAAATACATTGTCTAAGGACGTATCAAGTTTTTCTGATAGCGCATTAACGCTGACATCAAGCTCAACGGAAACCGCTGAGCTGTCATTTGAAGTTGAATCGTTTGGCTCGCTGACCGGGACCCAAAAATCAGAGTCTACAGCGGTTTCCGCACCATCATCGCGCTTTAATAACGGATTTTTTTCGATTTCTGCGGCAATAAACTGATCAAGTTCGAGCTGGGAGAGTTGTAACAGGCGAATGGATTGCAGCAATTGCGGCGTCATAACCAATGACTGGCCCTGCCGCATGACAAGCTGAGGAGCCATACTCATATTAATTTACGCGAGAAAAAAGTGGCCACAACGCAAACCCGTATTGACAATCAATTGACGATCACAGGCAACTGGCCCGTTTCTTGCTTACGATAGCACCGATGGGGAAAATTAAAAGGTAAATTCCTCGCCGAGGTAAACGCGTCGCGCTTCTGGATTATCGACGATCTGCTGTGGTGTACCTTGCGTCAGAACCTTGCCGGTATAAATGATGTAAGCGCGGTCGACAGTTTTTAGTGTTTCGCGGACATTGTGATCGGTAATCAGCACGCCAATGCCGCGCGTTGTTAAGTGGCGAACCAGAGCTTTGATTTCACCGACGGCAATGGGATCTACGCCTGCAAACGGCTCATCCAGCAAAATGAACTTCGGTGAAACTGCCAATGCACGGGCGATTTCAAGCCGCCTTCTTTCGCCGCCTGATAAAGAGATAGACGGTGCTTTGCGCAACCGTGCTATGCCAAACTCTTCCAGCAAAGCTTCCAGTTTTTCTTTGCGAATTGTTTTATTTGGCTCACTGACCTCCAGCACGGCAAGAATATTTTTCTCAACGGAAAGGCCGCGAAATATCGAAGCCTCTTGTGGCAGATACCCTATCCCCAGACGCGCGCGTTGATACATAGGCAGGGGCGTAACATCATTGCCATCGATCGATACCGTCCCCTCATCAGGCTGAACCAAGCCCGTGACCATATAAAAGCAAGTGGTCTTGCCAGCGCCGTTAGGACCAAGCAGGCCGACCGCCTCACCTGCACGCAAGCCCAATGAAACGTGGTCAACAACCGTCCGGCCATTATATGATTTTGTCAGACCCTGCGCAATCAAGGTGTCTTTTAGCCGTGCTTTGCGGCTGGCCTCATCAAGGGGGACATTACTTGACATTAATAAAGAGGAGCCGCGCGCTGCATCAGTTCTTTTTAGCACTTTGTGGATTGATCATAATCTGCACTCGGCCACCTGCACTACAGCTGTCCAGATTAGCTTGGCCCGTAGACATTTGCACGGTGAGTTTGCAACCAACAGCCACATTATCTCCTTCCGACAAAACAACGCGGTCACCCGTTAATATAAAAACTTCCGATTTCATATCAAACGAACCCTGGTCGCCGGTTGCCGTCTGGGTTTCAGATTTTAAGATAACTTTTCCTGTCATTTCCATGCGGTCGATTTGAGCTGAGCCTGTGGTGGCCGAACCTGTTCCCGTTTTTGCATAGAACACAACAAGATTTCCAGTTTGCAGCGAAGTTGCGCCTTGCACAACATTTACGGCTCCTGTGAAAATAGCTTTGCTTTCGTTTTCGAGAACTTCAAGCCTGTCAGCGTCAATTGCAATTGGCGCATTACCATCCAGCTTCATGGCGTTCGTACCGGCATTTTGCGTACCTGCATTTTGCGCAGAAGCGGCACCACTAAACATGATTGTCGAGGTTAACCCCACCAAGATTGCAAGAGACCGCGCTGAAGCAAAAGAATTCAATCTACCCGCCATTATTGGGTTCCTTTGGCTGTTCCATGGCACCTGGTTGTAATGTCATACGCACCCGCTTTTCAAACACAAGCTTAGCGCCTCCGTCCGTGATGACCAACGAATCGGCTTGAATGTGCGTCCCCGGACGCTTGATGTCTACTGGCATTTCGGTTTTCAGTGACTTGCCTTCAAAATCAATTTCAGCATCTTTGAGCTTGGCCACCATACCGTCGCTCGATGTTAGACTAAAACCGCCCCTTAAAACAAGGACTTGGCTGGCGTTATTGAGGTGGCCGTTAGGAGCGAGGACTTCGGCTGTCACACCAGCACCAAAAGGAATTTGCGCTTTGATATCCTCAAGGTTCAAATCGTTAACATCTGTCACCAACTGCAAAGCACGCCTAGCCTCGACCGTATAGGGCTCGTTAGCGCTGGTCACACCGTTGAGCCGGGGCTGATCCATCACAATGCGGTCGCCTTCCAGCGCAACACCGGCCACTTCAACCTCCGAGCCTAACCGTGCCTGAATCGCAAAAAAGCCCAGCACACCGAGAATAACGAAGGCACTTACAGGCAACGCAAACTTTAAGAGTGCAACCCTACGCGAATGGCGCGCAGCACGTGCAAACGCTTTGGCCCGCAAGCCCGAGCCTTGGCTCAAATTATCCACTACGGGCGCAAACGGATTAGCCAAAAGATCAAGATTCCAGTTTTGGGGCCTATTGCCACGCGTTATGCTGAACAGTGATTGCGATTATTTCGTGGTTAGGCCAACACTTCGGCAGTTTACCGCGCTTTGCCGGTAACATAAACAAGAGCTTCGAAATAGCTTGAAAATGGAGCATGGCAGATGTCGGATTTGGTAAATGATTTGATCGATCGCCGTGCTTTACGCCGTAAAATTTCGTTTTGGCGCATAATCGCTTTGGTTGTTGTTGCCGCTGCGATCATTGCCCTGGCATTGATTGGATCAAATTTCTTGGGGACTGTCACGGGTGATCAAATTGCTCGCATTCCCATAGATGGTACAATTCTCAATGACCGCGAATTGGTTCAACGCATCAAAGACGCGTCAGAAGACGACCGCGTGAAAGCAATTATCATTGCGGTCGATAGCCCCGGCGGCACCACCGTTGGCGGCGAAGTTCTTCATGAAGCGGTTACAAAAGCCAAAGCTAATAAACCGGTGGTGGCTGAAGTTTCCACCTTGGCAGCATCAGCCGGATATATGGTGGCGGCAGCCACAGATCATATTGTGGCACGTGAAAGCTCGATTATCGGTTCAATCGGCGTTTTAGTACAGATACCTAACGTGTCAGGATTGTTGGAAAAGATCGGCGTTTCGGTTGATGAAGTAAAATCGTCCCCGTTAAAAGCCGAGCCGTCCATGCTTAATCCGACCACCCCCGAAGAATTGGCGATGATCGATCGGATGATCCGGGACAGTTACAATTGGTTTGTTGATTTGGTCGTGAAAGACCGCAAAATGACACGGGCTGAAGTTCTAGCGCTCGCAGATGGATCCGTTTTCACAGGCCGGCAGGCAAAGGCGAATAAATTGATAGATACTTTGGGCGGCGAAGACGAAATCCGTGCGTATTTGAAAACACGCGGCGTTGCTGACGAACTCGAAATTGTTGATTGGGAATCGCCAGCCGAAGAGCCATTTGGTGTTTTTGGCAACCTCGCCCAAGGCCTTGGAATAGCACCTGCAAGCGTTGAGCAACTGTTACGCGCTTCCGGCACTGATACACTGTTCCTTGACGGGCTCGTTTCAGTTTGGCAAGTTCACAATCTGGCATCTGGGCCTAACGGCTCCAGCTTGAAATAAGTTCGCGCCAGCGACAATGGTTAAGAGGAACGGACATGATCAAGTCAGAACTTGTGCAGGCCATTTCCACCAGCAATCCGCATTTGTTTCAGCGCGATGTTGAAAACATAGTCAATGCTATATTTGACGAGATTTGTGACGCTTTAGCGCATGGCAATCGCGTGGAATTGCGCGGTTTTGGTGCATTCACCGTTAAAAACCGCTCTGCTCGAACCGGGCGAAATCCGCGGACCGGCGAAAGCGTGGCGGTTGAAGAAAAATGGGTGCCGTTTTTTAAAGCAGGTAAGGAACTTCGCGTCCGCCTGAACATGGACTAGTCGTTTGCTTTAGCATGATGCGTCTGAAATTATTTCACTTTTGAGGCCATGCAAATGCGCAAAATCGTTCTGTTTGTTTTTACCATTCCACTTGCAATCATACTCATTGCACTTTCGGTTGCCAATCGTGCTCCCGTGATGGCGACGGTTGACCCGTTTAACCCTGGTAATCCTGCTTTAAGCTTTTCATTACCACTGTTCACAATCGTTTTAGCAGCACTTATAGCCGGCGTAGTGCTTGGCAGTTTTTTGACATGGATCAGTCAAGGCAAACATCGAAGCCGCGCCCGACTTGAAACAATCCGTGCCGCAGCCATAAAAAAAGAGGCAGATGCCATTAAGCAAGAGCGTGCTGTTGCTTTGGCCGAGGCAGCTCCAATGCTGCCTGCACTGCGCAGTTCATAGAAAAATGACTAGCCAATGATATAAACCAGAAATGCCATCAGCGAGCACCACAAAGCTGCCCAAAGTGTAACGCTCCAATAGTTTTCGCGATATTCTGTCATAACCGGCCCCCCACTTGATCAACAGCGAAGATAACCGGCAAAACCATTTGGCGTCAATCTATAGGATTTTACGCGGCTTCATTTGCGAAGGTTGCTGTTAAATCCGCGTTGTGGCAATCACCTTCCAACCATTTTTCTGGAATTTTTCGCTTGAGCCGCCGCCCGACATTTCGCCCAAACCCTAAACATGCTGAACCAGCAATTGTTGCGCCAGCAGCAAAACGCTTGGCGGAACCAAGACTGAAAACTGAACTTCCGCAAGAAACCGTCCCGGTCATTTTAGAGGTTAAGCCTGGGCCAGATTATGCTCTGATCGACAGCGGTGACGGCCTCAAGCTGGAACGTTATGGAAAAATGCGTGTCGTTCGGCCTGAAGGGCAAGCGGTTTGGCGGCCGGCTCTTTCAACAGCGGAGTGGGCAAATGCGGATGCAATATTCACAGGCGACACTGACGAGGAGGGTGTTGGCCGCTGGAAATTAGCAGACCCAAAACAAGGTGAAAGTTTTGAGCTCATGCATGACGGCTTGCCATTTTTGGGCCGCTTCACTTCATTTCGCCACGTCGGTATTTTTCCCGAACAAGCCACGCATTGGGCGCATATGGAAGCGCTGATCAAAAATGCGAAACTCTTCAAAAAAGACCAACCTGTAAAAGTGCTGAATTTGTTTGGCTACACAGGATTGGCCTCGCTGATTGCAGCAAGGGCAGGTGCTGAAGTCACCCATATTGATGCTTCTAAAAAAGCGATTGGCTGGGCGCGTGACAATCAGACCGCGGCCGGGCTTGAGGCCGCAAAAATTCGGTGGATTTGTGAAGACGCGATGTTGTTTGTAGAGCGTGAACAACGGCGCGGTTCATTTTACGATATTATTCTTGCCGATCCGCCCGCCTATGGTCGCGGCCCAAATGGCGAGGTTTGGGAACTCTTTGCCGATTTACCATTTCTGGTCGCACGCTGCCGCGATATTTTGACACCAAATCCGCTGGCATTTGTGTTGACCGCCTATTCTATCCGCTCATCGTTTTATGCGTTGCACGCCTTGATGCGCGATGCGTTTGCCGGGCGCGGCGGCCAAGTGCAATCGGGCGAACTCGTCATCCGCGAAGAAACGGCTGGACGTTTGCTTTCCACTTCACTGTTTTCGCGTTGGCTGGCAAAATGAGCGAACCGAAAATAAATGAAAACCGGCGCGGCCTGATCAAAGACATCACCAGTTTGGCCAATCCGGATATCAAAGCGGCCAAGGCCCTGACGCTGAAGAAAAACCGTGTGGCCGAAAAGCGTTTCTTAGCCGAGGGTGCTAAGCTTGCCATTGATGCGCTGGATGCCGGATGGGATGTTGAAACGTTATTTGTGGCCCGCAATATGATGGACGAGCCTCATGTGAGCAAACTTGCCATGCGGGCCGTTAATGCTGGCGCATTGCTTCTGAAAGTACCTGAAAAGGCCATCGCCAACATTACCCGGCGCGACAATCCGCAAGCTGTGGTTTCAATTATTAAAGAACGGCTTTCAGCTCTCGATACCCTTGGCCCGCTTGCTGCCAGCGACACGATTATTGCGCTTGACCGCGTGCGTGACCCCGGAAATCTGGGAACTATTATTCGCACTGCCGATGCTGCAGGTATAAAAGGCGTCGTGTTAGTGGGCGATTGTGTCGATGTATTTTCGCTTGAGACAGTGCGTGCGACGATGGGCTCACTCTTTGCAGTTCCAATCGTCAAAGCCACGCCAGAAGCCTTGTTTGCTTTTGCCAAAACCAATAACGCGCAAATCATTGGCACGCATTTGGCGGGTGCAAAGGATTACCGAGCGCTTGGCTACAAAACCAAATCAACCATTATTTTGATGGGCAATGAGCAATCCGGCCTGCCGGATGCATTGGCGGCACAATGCCATGAACTGGCGCTCATTCCGCAAATGGGCAAAGCTGATTCGCTCAATTTGGCCGTGGCTTCAGCTTTGATGATTTATGAAGCGCGGCGGCATTTATTGGCGGTTGCATGAGAAAAATCGGCTTGCCATTTGCGCTTGGTTTCATTGCCATTTTGGTTGCCGTTGACCAAATCGTAAAATCCATCGTCGAACGCTCAATGGAACTGGGGCAAGCAATAGACCTATTGCCATTTCTCGCATTGCTGCGCGCCCATAATGACGGTGTGGCATTTTCCATGTTGGGTGGTGTCAGCCACACCACATTGATTGCGCTCACATCTTTGATTTCATTAGGCGCGCTGATTTATCTATGGCGCTCGCCGGTTGAAGAAACCGGTTTGCGTGTTGGCCTTGCCCTGATTATTGGCGGTGCAATCGGCAACATCATAGACCGCATTCAGCATTCTTATGTCATTGATTACATTTATTTTCATACACCGATTTGGGCATTTGCTATTTTCAATTTGGCCGATGTTTTTATCAACCTTGGTGCGGCGCTAATTTTAATCGATGAAATACTTTTGAAACCACGTCGCAAAACAATTTAACGCGGCGCCATACTTTGCAAGAGTTTGGCAAGCATCCCGTGCCAAGTTTTTCGCATGACCCAAGCTGTCCGCCAAACTGAACCCGTTTTGCAATCAAATGCCAACACTGCAGAAGGTGCAAAAGCCCGTTTTCTCGCCCATGTTAGCCATGAAGTGCGCACACCTATGAATGGGGTTCTCGGCATGGCCAAACTCTTGGCTGACACGCCGCTTACACCAGAACAGCGTTCCTATTTGGAAGCCATTTTGCAATCCGGCTCGCTTCTGATGAGCTTGATTGATGAGTTGATCAATTACAGCGCCATTGAAGTTGGCCGTTTTGATATCGCTATGAAGCCGGTCGATTTGCGCACATTGGTAGATGCGGTCGTGGAATTGTCAGCACCAAAAGCGCATGAAAAAGGCCTTGGTATCGGTGTGTTTGTATCACCAAAAGTACCCGATAGGATTCAAACTGACCCGCTACGCCTTCAACAAATTCTGACCAATCTCGTGCATAATGCGGTTAAATTCACGAGCACGGGCAGCGTTGGTGTTTTTTGTGGCGTTGCAGGCCGCCGCGTTCAAATCCGCGTTTGTGATACTGGCCCGGGGATTGCGCCGGCAGACCAGCAGCGTATTTTCAAGGAGTTTGAGCGTGTCGGTGATACAGGCGCTGCTCCCGGCTCAGGCCTTGGCTTATCCATTGCACTTAAACTGGCCGAAGCAATGGGCGGTGCGATCACACAATCCAATCGGGTCAGCGGCGGTTCAGATTTTACGTTGACCCTGCCGGTTTCAGAAAGAGCGCCGCCAGTAAGGCGGGAGTTATCAAGCCAAAGCGTGCGCCTGCAAGGCCTTGACGGACCAGAACGTGATGCGTTGGTTGCCACCTTGCACAGCCAGGGCGCAACGGTATTAACGGCTCAAGATAGAGGCCTTGCTGATGTGTTAATCACGGTGCCAAACGCTGCCAAACGCAATCAACCGGCTATTGCCAAGCGCTCAATTGTCTTAATAACGCCAGCTGCCCGCGGATCGCTTGATGGCTTGATGGCAGAGGGCCATACCGGATATTTGGTGCGCCCGGTGCGCGCTATCACTTTGGAGCGTGTCATTAACGGAGCGCATAGTTCAACCCAAGCGCAGCGCATTTGTATCGCGCCACGGTTACAAGCATCACGCGCACTGCATGTGCTGGTGGCTGAAGACAACCCGATCAACGCATTGCTGGTGACAGCTGCATTGGCACGCGCGGGCCACCGCGTGACGCACGTAACAGATGGTGCCGCTGCGCTTGCGGCAATGGCGGAAACAAAATTCTCACTGGTTTTGATGGATTTGCATATGCCGGGCATGGATGGCCCAGAAGCAATTCTAGCACTTCGGCGGATTGAAGATGAAACCGGCGCTAAACGGACACCCGTTATTGTGCTAACGGCCGACGCCCGCGTTGAAACCGCTGAAACAATGAAATCTATCGGTGCTGATTCGGTGCTATCAAAACCCGTTGACCCGCGTGCGTTGACAATGGCCTGCGAAAAGATCGCCAGTCGCTGAAAATCAATGCTTCAAAGAACGTTGCCTTAATTTTAGCGCAGCTGCGTCATGTTTTTGTTGCAGAGTGTCTTTACATGCACTGGCATACGCCCACCTGCTGCTGGCATGGGAGACGCTTAATGACCATAAATATTGAAACAATTGGCTTGCTTGCGCCTTCAGGCGGGCCTGTTTTGGGCCGTATCGGAACTTTGGAAGTTAGGCTGGCAAAACATCAATATGAAATTGAAGCCGCCCAAGCATTGCGGTTTGAGGTTTTTTACCGAGATCGTGGCATGGCAACCAATTCTGTCTTGCCGCTTGATGGCGACAAGCTTGATGTTGACATGCTTGATGTTGACACGTTCGATGCTTATTGCGCCCATCTTTTAATTATTGATACCGCAGTTTCGGGCTCACTGCGCGAGCAGCTGGTGGGTACAGCCCGCATGTTGCTGGATGATAAAGCCGCACAAGCGGGCGGGTTTTACTCCGAAAATGAATTCACCTTACGCAGCCTTAAGACACGCCAAAGCGGCAAGACATTTCTCGAAATTGGCCGCACCTGCATCAAAACCGAATGGCGCTCGAAGCGTACGGTTGAGTTAATGTGGCAGGGCATCTGGGCTTTCGCGCTCGATAACAATGTGGATGTTATGGTTGGTTGTGCTTCACTACAAGGCACTGTGCCAGCCGCCCACGCGATGGCCTTGTCTTTATTGCACCACCATTATCGCGCCAAAGGTGCGTGGCGCGCAAAAGCTTTACCCGACCGTTTTTCAAATATGGACTTAATGCCGCCAGAAGCAATTAATTTACATCAGGCCATGCTTGCCTTGCCGCCTCTGCTCAAAGGTTATTTGCGTGTTGGCGCAATGATTGGCGAAGGCTGCGTTATCGATCATGCCTTTAGCACCACAGATGTGTTTATCATTTTGCCAGTTGTTAAAATCGCGCAACGATACATTCGCCATTATCGCGCAGATGCAAGCCGGTTTGCGGCTTGACGCCTAAACTTAGCGCCTTAAAGAAGGCTATGCCGGTTGGTTAGCCACCTAAGACACGCTTGACTTGGCCGTTTGGCCCGGCGCAAGCGAGGCATAATCATGAGCAATATCCCTCTCCAATCGATTCGCGAGCACTATTCAGCACTCTACCGTCTGGGTCTGCCGCTTGTCGGGGCACAAATGGCACAGATGGCCATCCACGCTACGGATATTGCCATGGTCGGCCGCATCGGCGCGCCGGAGCTTGCGGCTACAGCGCTGGCCACCAATTATTTTTTCTTGATCTATATGTTTGGGTCAGGGTTTTTGATCGCATTATCGCCCATTGTTGCTCAGGCCTTCGGGAGCGGAGATGAACGGGCGGTTCGCCGTTCAACACGCATGGGGCTATGGTTTGCTGGCAGCTACGGTATCCTCTGTTTCCCGGCTTTATTGCACGTTGAACCGGTTTTACTGTGGCTGGGTCAAGACCCAAAACTGGCTTCGATTGCGGGCGAGTATATGGAAGTTGCCTGCTTCGGAATGGTGCCATCTTTGATTTTTGTGGCTTTCCGGTCTTTCTTGGGCGCAATCGATAGGGCCAATATTCTCATGTGGGCGGCATTTGCCGCTGTCGCTCTTAACGCCTTGCTGAATTACATCTTTATTTTCGGCAATTTTGGTTTTGCTGCCATGGGTGTACCCGGATCAGCTCTGGGCTCGGTTCTCACCAATATTTTTGTGGCGGCGGCTGTGGGTTGTTTTGTGGCCTTTGAGGCCCGCGCAAAAAGCTACGCAATATTTGTTCGCTTTTGGCGGGCTGACTGGCCTGTTTTGGGCGCATTATTGATATTGGGGCTGCCAATTAGCCTGACCATTATTGCAGAAGTGATGATGTTTCAATTTGCTTCAATCATGGCCGGCTGGCTTGGCATTGTGCCTTTGGCCGCGAACGCAATTGTAATGCAGCTGATTTCGTTTTCATTCATGGTGCCGCTCGGTTTGGCGTCTGCAGCAACGATCCGTGTCGGGCAGGCGATCGGCGGCGGTAATTATGGGGATGCGGGCCGCGCTGCCCGTGCCGCGCTTTACACGGCCATTGGCGCAGCAGCGCTCACCGTTGTGCTGTTTGTCAGCGTCCCTGAAACATTGATCCGGATATTTTTGGCGAGCACAGACCCATTGTTGGGAGAAACCGTTTTGGCTGCAGTTCCGCTGTTGATGATTGCAGCAGCGTTTAACCTGTTTGATGGCGTGCAAGCCATTGCTGCAGGCAATTTGCGTGGCTTGAAAGATACCCGCGCGCCAATGCTGATTGCTATTGGCTCATACTGGGGGCTAGGCATGCCGCTGGCCTATATGTTTGCATTTACGCTCGGCCTTGCAACGCCTGGCATTTGGCTTGGCTTGGCATGTGGCCTCCTGGCGACAGCCATTTTACTTAATTGGCGGTTTTTCACAAAACTTGCAGCCAGCGCGGCAAATGTGCAAAGTTCAAGCGTCTCGTAATTAAGCGTTCCCGGCGTCACTAATGTCATCCATCCGTAACCGTTATGGCAAGCTCACAGACGGAAACAGCCGTTTGGCCGAAGATATAGCCGTTACCGGTGAAACACCCGCCATACCAATTGATGCAACGCCAATGATGGCGCAGTTTCTAGAAATCAAAGCCGCCAACCCCGGTTCGTTGCTGTTTTACCGGATGGGGGATTTTTATGAATTATTTTTTGATGATGCTGTCACTGCGAGCGCCGCCCTTGGCATAACGCTCACCAAACGCGGGCGGCATAATGGTGATGATATTCCGATGTGCGGTGTGCCTTTTCATGCCGCCGACGATTATTTGTCACGGTTGATCAGTGCCGGCTACCGCGTTGCTGTGTGTGAGCAAACCGAAGACCTGGCAGAAGCCAAAAAGCGTGGCTCAAAATCGGTCGTGCGGCGCGAAGTCATTCGGCTGGTCACCCCCGGAACCATTACCGAAGACCGTTTGCTGAACCCTGGCGAGGCCTCAATCTTGATGGCGCTCGGAAGGCGTAAGGCCGACGGTGACGAGATGGCGCTGGCGTGGCTTGACCTTTCCACAGGCGATGTACGCCTGAGTACCACCAGCACGTCACGTTTGATCGCCGATGTCCTGCGTGTTGAGCCCAAAGAATTACTGGTGGCAGAGCCGCTATTGCAGGATGAAGCGTTGAAAGATGCTTTCAAAATCATCGGACGAATTCTATCTCCGCTGCCTGCAGTTTTGTTTGATTCGAGTTCAGCGCCACAGCGTATTGGCGCGCAATATGGTGTTTCAACACTTGATGGTATTGGCCCGTTTTCCGGCGCCGAACTCTCAGCCCTCGGCGGACTTTTTGCCTATGTTGACCGGACGCAAATCCGAGATCGCCCGCAATTGGCGCGTCCGCAGCGCGAAGCAGAATCCTCAAACCTGTTCATCGATCCGGCAACGCGTGCCAATCTCGAACTCACAAAAACGTTGTCTGGTGAAAAGCGCGGCTCGCTTCTGCATGCTATTGATCGTACTGCAACCGGTGCCGGCGCGCGCTTAATGGCCGAGCGTTTGTCTGCCCCGCTCACCAACCCTGAAGCCATCAATCATCGCTTGGATGCGGTGTCGTTTTTGCTGCATAAAGACCGTACTAGGGAAAGCCTGCGCGCGCATTTGCGCCAATCTTCCGATATGGCGCGCGCACTTTCACGTCTTGCGCTCAACCGGGGCGGCCCGCGCGACTTAGGCGGCATTCTGTCCGGCATGGTTTCGGCGCGCGCAATTGCCGATCAGTTTGAAGATAGTGTCCCGCATGATGTGCAACTGGCGCTCACCTCAATTGCTGGCTTGCCCGAAGGACTGATGGTGAGGCTGGCCGATACGCTTGCCGCTGAACTGCCGTTGATTGCGCGCGACGGTAATTTTATTGCCACGGGTGCAAACGCTGAGCTCGATGAGTTGCGCAGCCTACGCGATCAGTCCCGCCGCGTGATTGCCGCGTTGCAACTGCGTTATGCCGATGAGACCGGCATAAAAATGCTGAAAATCCGGCACAATAATGTGCTCGGCTATTTCATCGAAGTCACAGCCAACCATTCAGACACAATGACAGGCAATGCTGAGGCCAAGGGCAAGTTCATTCACCGTCAAACGCTGGCCAATGCCATGCGGTTTACCACGACGGAACTCGCCGAACTTGAAAGTAAAATCGCCAATGCAGCTGGCGCCGCGCTGACAATCGAGTTGCAACTGTTTGATGAACTCACAGCAGCAGTGGTGGCGGCAGGGGATACCATCCGTTCAGGCGCTCACGCGCTGGCAGCATTGGATGTCTCGGCAGCATTGGCTGAATTGGCTGAAACGCAAGGCTATGTGCGCCCGAATGTTGATTTGAGTTTGGATTTCAAAATTATTGCTGGCCGCCACCCTGTTGTTGAGCAAGCGCTGCGCCGGGATGCTTCTGGGCCGTTCATCGCCAATGATTGCGATTTGTCGCCACCTTCGCACGCTAAAGGCGCTCTATGGCTTTTAACCGGCCCCAATATGGGCGGTAAATCCACGTTTTTGCGGCAAAATGCTTTAATTGCTTTGATGGCCCAAATGGGGTCATTTGTACCGGCAGGCGCAGCGACAATAGGCGTGATAGACCGGTTGTTTTCCCGCGTTGGTGCATCTGATGATCTAGCACGCGGGCGCTCGACTTTTATGGTTGAGATGATCGAAACGGCTGGCATTCTCAATCAAGCGGGCAATCGCAGCTTGGTGATACTTGATGAAATCGGACGCGGCACTGCCACCTATGATGGCTTATCAATTGCGTGGGGTGCATTGGAGCACCTGCACGAGGTCAACCAGTGCCGCACGATTTTCGCCACGCATTTTCACGAACTGACGGCGCTTTCTGAAAAGCTGCCGCGCATGAGCAATGTGACAATGCGCGTAAAAGAGCATTTGGGGGATGTAATCTTTTTGCATGAAGTTGGCCACGGCGCAGCTGACAGATCGTATGGCGTGCAGGTTGCAAAACTTGCAGGACTGCCAGAATCGGTTGTAGCCCGCGCCCGTGAAATTTTGGACGCATTGGAGCAGGGTGCAATTGGCAAGGCACCTGCCGCACTCATTGAGGATTTGCCGTTATTTTCTGCGCCCATTCAACGCCCGCGACCTGCCAAGGAGATTGACACGCGCGAAAGCCAAATCATCAAACGTCTTGATGCGCTTGCCCCTGATGAACTCAGCCCGCGTGAAGCACTTGATTTGATTTATGAGTTACGCGCATTGGCAACACAAAAAGCCAAAAACTAACCACTCACACTGGCGAATCATTAGCGCAAGCCCCATTTGGCCCAGATGGAGACAGCACCTCACAACCACCGGCCAGCGTCGCGCGTTCTTGACGGGCTCGCCGATCAGTTTTCGCAAGAGCGCGTTACGGTTGGCGATTTGATGGATGCGCTGGGTGAAGCCGGGCTCGGTATTTTGCTGATCGTGTTTGCGCTGCCTTCCTTTATTCCGACACCCGGCCTGCCGGTTGGTTTTGTGTCAGGCACAGTTGTTGCCTTAATTGCCCTGCAAGTTATGTTCGGGCGGCACACGCTTTGGTTGCCAGGTCGGCTTCGCAGGTTCAGCATGCCGCGGGCGGTTCTGATCAAAGGCGCTGCCTATCTTGCAAGGCCAATGCGGTTTTTTGAGCGCTGGCTAAAGCCGCGCCATAGCGCGTTTACCGGAAAAACCGCGCGCATGTTTTTGGCACTGCCAATTCTGATTTTAGCGGTTTCAATTGTTCTGCCGATACCGCTTGGCAATCAAGCGCCATCTATTGCTCTGATCGCATTTGCCTTTGGTCTGGTGGAGCGCGATGGTTTGGCAATTCTAGCAGCCATTGTTTTGTCAATTGTGGCGATGGCTTGGCTGGCCTTTGTGATCATTTTTGGGGTTGAAGCCATCAGCTACAGCACGGCATATCTTGGCTCGCTGGTCGGTTGGTAAAACGCGGCTGGGAACTCAGCGTTCGGCCGCAGCCACTTCTTTTGGCGCAAACACGGTTACGGCATTGCGCAGCATTTTGAATTTGGCAGGCGTTTGGGTAATTAACTCGCCATCACAATTCACCGGCATTGGTGTTCTTGTCCTGACTTCAAATTCAGTGCAACGCTCTGTGCGCACCTCCTGCCATGCACCATGCGCGCCCGCGCGAAAAGATTTTGCCATCAAGGCAAGCTTCCAAACCGAGCCAAGTTCCAGCGAATAAAGATCAAGCATGCCATCATCAATAGCAGCGGTTTCTTCAATCACATTTCCACCGCCATAATGGCGGCCATTGCCAACGGCAATTTGCAGCGTTTTCACACGGGTTGCATTATTCTTGGTGATAATCATCGCGCGAAAGCTTTTGGCCCGCGTTAAGACTTTGAATGCGGCGATCGCATAACCAAGACGGCCATAACGCCGCTTTAACGTGCCATCAAGATTGGCCGCCAAATCGCTCGATAGGCCAAGCGACGCCACATTAAAAAACGGCTTGCCATTGACCTCGCCCAAATCAATGGTGCGCTTATGGCCAGCAATAATCATGTCGGCAGCCTGTTCCAAAGCCATCGGAATACCGAGCGTTCGCGCCAGATCATTGGCTGTACCCATTGGCAATATTCCAAACGGCAGACCGGTTTTAATCAAGGCAGGCGCAGCTGCGCTTAAAGTCCCGTCGCCTCCGCAGGCTATCACCAGATCAATTTCGTTGGCGCGCTTTACAATATCATTTTCAATTTGAGCGGGCGACGTGAACTTATTTTTGATGATTGTCAGCCCGCCTGTTTCAAGGCGGGCAATGATCCCACCGATAGCTTCGCCGCCTCGCCTCGCATTGGGGTTCACCAGCATTAAAGCTGTTGGGTTTTTCATTGTTTTGGCCATGTTGGTCACATGGGGTTAAAGTCAGCATAATTCCAGTCTGGATTAAACCACGGCCTGAAGAAAGGCTGTCAAATCATCTGTCACAAAATCAATCACGGGCTCATGTTCCGGCCCTGCCTCCCAAGGCTCTGAAAATGTCGGTTCAAAATTGTGCGGCACAATAAGTACCGTCGTCATGCCAAGCGCTTTTGGCGCTACAAGATTACGGCCTAAATCTTCAAACATGGCGGCTTTTGCGCTATCGACCTGGTGCAATGAAGCAAATTTATCATAGGTCGCTTGCGCTGGTTTTGGCACCAGATCGGCAGCCACAATATCAAAAATCGCATCAAAATGATCAAGGATACCCAATTGGCGGGCAGCATTTTCTGCGTGTTTTACGGTGCCATTGGTAAAGATCATTTTGCGGCCGGGCAGTGCCTTAATAATGTCACCAAGAGCCGGGTTTGGGTCGAGCCACGAATAATCGATGTCATGCACTTTTTCGAGAAAATCATCATGCGTAATGCCATGGTTCGCCATCAGCCCCGCCAATGTGGTCCCATATTTCAGATAAAATTCCTTTTGCAATTTGCGTGCTTCTTCGCGCGGTAATTGCAAAAGTTGGCTTACGTAGCTGGTCATTTTCACATCAATCTGCGAAAACAAATTAGAATGGTGCGGGTAAAGCGTATTGTCCAAATCAAACACCCACGTGGTAACATGGGCAAAGTCTGCGGCAACTGGCTTGGTCTTAAGGCGCTCTTTAATGAACAATGGGGTCGATCCTGTAACCGGGTTTTGATGCAAGCATATGGAACTCTGGATTCCGATTACCATTGTTGCTGCGTTTTTGCAGAATATTCGCTCTACTGTCCAACGGCAATTGAAAGGCAGGCTTGGTGCAGCTGGCGCTACAATTGTGCGCTTTCTTTACGGCATACCGGTTGCTACCGCGATTGTGTTGGCTTTGCATTTTGGCTTTGGGCACAGCCTGCCAGAGCCAAATGCTCAATTTGTGTTTTGGGTTATTGTCGGGGGTCTGGCGCAGGTTTCAGCGCAAGTATTTCTGATTTTGGCGTTTAATTATCGCAACTTTACAGTTGCCACCGCTTATTCCCGTACTGAGCCGGTGCATGCAGCACTGATCGGGTTCATTGTGCTCGGCGAAAAGCCAGCTGCAAGCGATTTCATCGCCATCCTGTTAGCGGTCATCGGCGTCGCTTTGATTGCCGTTGCGCGTGAAACTTTGAATTTGGCCTCGCTTGGAAAAGCCATTTTTACACGCGGCGCGCTTTATGGTTTGGCTTCGGGCGCGATATTTGGGCTTGCAGCCGTGTCGTATCGCACAGCGTCACTTGCAATTTCCGGCCCCGGCTTTTTGATGCAAGCCTCAGTTACATTGTTTTGGGCGGTGTTGTTTCAATCGGCGATTTTGCTGGTGTTTATGGCGCTAAAGCAGCGTCGTGAACTTAAGGCGGTTTTTGTGCATTGGCGGCTGGGCCTGCTCGTTGGCTGCGTTGGCGCATCAGCTTCGTTTTTGTGGTTTGCTGCAATGACATTACAGCAGGCCTCTATTGTAAAAGCGCTCGCTCAAGTTGAAATGATTTTCGCCTATGCGGCAACTATTTTCATTTTCCGCGAAAACGTGAACAGCCGCGAGGTCATCGGCTGTCTTTTGATCATTGCCGGAATCATTGTGCTGCTTTACTGACGGGCTTGCGCATATCCTTGCCTTGAAAGCATTAAAAAATGGCCGAATTTGCAGCAGCTCCAACAGGGGCGGCACCAACGATGTCCGCCAGCTACCCAGCAAACCGCAAATCTGCGATGGCAATTTTGCTGATGGCGAGCTTTATGAATTTGATTGACGTGACCGTGGTCAATGGCGCTCTGCCAAGTATGGCATCCACTTTGGGTGCCACCTCCAGCCAATTGCAATGGGTGATTGCGGCTTACACTTTGGCGTTTTCGCTTGGGCTTTTGCCTTTCGGTAGGCTCGGCGATACATTTGGCCGCCGCCGCCTGTTTTTGCTGGGCGTGGGTGCTTTTACAATGGCCTCACTCTTGTGCGGATTGGCTCCTTCCATCGAATGGTTGATCTTCGCCCGTGTGCTTCAAGGGCTTGCAGGCGCAATGATGACGCCCCAAACATTGGCCATTGCGCAAGTGATTTTCCCGCCCGAAGAGCGCGCCGGTATTTTCGCATTATTCGGCTTTGCGTCGGGTTTGGCAGCTGTAACCGGGCCTCTGCTTGGCGGGTTTCTCATCCATTTAGATATAGTCGGCCTTACATGGCGGCCGATTTTCTTGATCAATATCCCTGTTGGGATTTTGGCAATTTTTCTCGGGCTGCGGTTCATTCCCAAAGTGGTAGGGCAGCGCAGTCTTGGGGTTGATTATGTCGGCATCATGATTGCCGCACTTGCCTTGCTTTTGCTAACCTACCCGATGATCGAAGGGCGCGGGTACGGCTGGCCGACGTGGACATTCGCAATGATGGCAGCTTCCATTCCGCTGTTTTACGTTTTCGTTAAGTGGCAGCAGCGCCAAGCTGCCAATGGGGCACCCGAAGTGCTGCCGGCTTCGCTTCTCGCAAATCGCGCTTTTATTACAAACGCGCTGGTCTCGTCCTTGTTCTTTTCAGTCATACCGGGCTTCTTTTTTGCCTTCACGTTTTATTTTCAGGAAGGGTATGGTTTTGCGCCTTACCAATCCGGCATAGCCTCACTGCCATTCTCATTCGGTGTTTTGTTTGCTTCTGCCTATTCAAGCAGGCTTGGGACGCGCGGACAATCCCAGCGCTTGTTTGGCGGTGCCGTGTTGCTTGCAAGCGCGTTTCTAGCGATGAATTTCTTATCCAGTCCGGATAATCCGCCAACCATTTTGCGCTATGCAGTTCCATTGTTGGCAGGCGGCATTGGTCTTGGCCTTGCTGTTTCTCCGATGTTCCAACGCGCGCTTGGCAGTGTTGTCGGGCGTGATGCAGGCGCTGCGTCGGGTGGATTGCAAGCCATTCAGCAAGCAGGTGGCGCTTTGGGTGTAGCAATAACCGGAGAATTATTTTTTGCACAGTTGGCCAACACTGGCGGGGCAACACCGGATGGTGCAGCCTATTCTGCTGCATTTCATCTTTCCCTTTGGTACGGGATCATCGCATTTGTCATTGTGGCGTTGTCAGCAGTTTTTGGGCCGAAGGCAGAACCCAAAACGGCTTAAGGTACAATCAATGTGCCCGCGCCATGATTGGTCATCAATTCCAGTAGTACAGCGTGGCGCACTTTGCCGTTTACGATAACCACGGCTTTAACGCCGCGGTTCAGTGCTTCAATACAGGTCTCAACCTTTGGAATCATACCACCTGAAATGGTGCCATCGGCAATTAAAGCGCGCGCCTCAGACACAGTCAGTTCAGGAATAAGGTTTTTGTTTTTATCGAGCACACCCGGCACATCTGTGAGGAACAACAGGCGTTCAGCAGATAAAGCACCCGCAATAGCACCCGCGAATGTGTCGGCATTGATGTTATAAGTATGGCCATCCCGGCCCGGCGCAACAGGGGCAAGCACAGGGATCATTTCTGAGCGCGCCAGCAAATCCAAGAGCGTGCGGTCCACCTCAACGGGCTCACCAACAAAGCCAAGGTCAATCACCCGTTCAATATTGCTATCCGGATCACGCATGGTTTTCTTGGCTTTTTCAGCATAAACAAGATTGCCGTCTTTGCCGCAAAGGCCAATGGCCCATTCACCTTCGCGATTGATCATCTCAACGATTTGCTTGTTGATAGAACCGCAGAGAACCATCTCGACAATTTCCACTGTGGCAGCATCTGTCACACGGAGCCCGCCTTCAAAGGTGGATTTAATCCCCATCTTTTCGAGCATTGCGCCGATTTGTGGCCCGCCGCCATGCACCACAATGGGGTTGATGCCAGATTGTTTGAGCATGGCAATATCTTGTGCAAAGGCTTTGCCAAAAGCTGCATCGCCCATCGCGTGCCCCCCATATTTCACGACGATGGTTTTGTTCTCGTAACGCTGCATATACGGCAATGCTTGCGCAATGACGCGGGCCTGCGTTGCGGGATCAAGGTTATCGATGGGGTCGATCGCATTGGCGGTCATGAGGTGCAACTTCGGCGTGAATCACATGATTGAAGAATTAGCGCTGAACCGCCTTTGCTGCAACAAAGCGGTAGTGGGTCAGTTTGAAATTCAGTCTTTGAATCGCTCAAACGTTCTGGCATTATACAGGTATGAGCAAAACACCCAAACGACCGCGCGACACTAACCAATTGGCAAAATACATTGTTGAATTGGCAACAACTGAATTGCCGCAAAAGCTTGAATCGCAAAAAGCGGCGTCAGGGCGACTCGGCGGGCTAATTGGGGGCAAGGCGAGATCTGAATCTCTTGATGCAGAATCAAGAAGCGAAATTGCGCGCCATGCTGCGACCATTCGATGGAAAAAGGCTAACTGACCAGCCGCAATCCCCTCCGGACGCTTGGAATACCATACATTGATCGTATATCATCTTCTGGAAGGCCAAGAATATTGCTCATTTCATCAAAGCTGTATCCAAGTTCATCTACATGAGCGCGAACAAGATACCCTGCAAGAGAAGGCACTTCAATTTGAATGTTTAGCTCAGATGGCTCCCCATTCGCCTTGTATCGCGCGGCGCTATACTGACGCCAAAGTGTTTGGCTTTGGCCCGGGCCAATTGCCCCAATATCCCCCGCTGAGTATATCAGCGCTGCGATTGAAACCCGCCACTCTGGCTTCAATCGGGCAAGAAGCTTCATGTCAACTTTGCGGCCGGCGAAACTACGCCTGATGTCATTCGATGGAATCAGAAATTCGCCGGCAAACTCATTCGCTTGTTTTTCCATGTCTGGTGAAGGCACTGGGTGCATAACGAGGTGCGCCAATTCATGCGCAAGTGTAAACCTCATTCGGTCAGCAGGCATTTGCGAGTTCAAGACAATGAGTGGTGGAAGGCCCGCAAGACGGAGCGTGAGACCGTCAACGTCCACATTTTTCTCAAGGTCAGC
>JANOPZ010000003.1:0-12754 GCA_031422195.1 Limoniibacter sp.
CTTTACCTTCGCCATGCTCATGCTGGTAACATCCAATAACCTGATCCAAATGTTCTTTGGCTGGGAAGGCGTTGGTCTTGCATCTTATTTGTTGATCGGCTTCTGGTACAAAAAACCAACCGCAAATGCCGCCGCGATGAAAGCGTTTATCGTCAACCGTGTTGGCGATTTTGGCTACGCGCTTGGCATTTTTGGAATTTTTGTTGTGTTTGGCTCAGTCAATTTTGACGTGATCTTTGCCAATGCACAAAGCTTTTTGGCGGGCGGTGCGGAAGGCGAGATCTACCTTAAATTCCTCTGGCTTGAGCTAAGCCGCGAAGGCACAGTCACCTTACTGTGTTTGCTGTTGTTCATGGGCGCAATGGGCAAATCTGCACAAGTTCCGCTGCATACTTGGCTACCCGACGCGATGGAAGGGCCAACGCCGGTTTCCGCGCTCATTCATGCTGCAACGATGGTGACGGCTGGCGTGTTTCTTGTTGCGCGTATGTCCCCTCTGTTTGAGCTGTCACATACCGCTTTGCTCGTTGTGACAATCGTCGGCGCGATAACGGCGTTCTTCGCTGCTACCGTTGGCTTGGTGCAAAACGACATTAAACGCGTGATTGCCTATTCGACCTGTTCGCAGCTCGGCTACATGTTTGTTGCGCTTGGCATTGGCGCATATGGCGCTGCTATTTTTCATCTTTTCACACACGCATTTTTCAAAGCACTGCTTTTCTTAGGTGCAGGGTCAGTCATTCATGCTGTTGATGGCGAACAGGATATGCGCCGTATGGGCGGCTTGCGTAAACATATCCCGACTACCTATTGGATGATGGTGATCGGCACTATTGCACTCACCGGTGTCGGCGTTCCGCTGACTGTAATTGGAACGGCAGGTTTCTCCTCCAAAGATGCCATCATTGAGTCTGCCTTTGCGGCTTCACATTCAAGTGCACATATATTCGCGTTTGTTATTTTGGTCGTCGCAGCTCTTATGACCAGCTTTTACTCATGGCGCTTGATCTTTATGACGTTTCACGGCGAGCCGCGCGCCAGCCATGATGTCATGCATCACGTGCATGAAAGCCCGATGATAATGCTGGTGCCGCTGTTTGTACTTGCCATTGGAGCGCTGTTTTCTGGCATTGTGTTCCACGATTATTTCTATGGCCATCACTTCCAAGATTTCTGGAAGGGCGCACTGTTCTTATTGCCTGATAACAAGCTGCTGGAAGAATTCCACGAAGTGCCAACATGGGTGAAATTTTCACCGTTTGTCGCAATGGTGACCGGTTTTCTTCTGGCTTACTGGATGTATATCCGCGCGCCGGAAGTGCCGAAGGAAATTGCCAAATCACAGTCCGGGCTTTACGCCTTTTTGTTGAACAAATGGTACTTTGACGAGCTTTATGATTACTTGTTTGTGCGTCCTGCCAAGGCACTGGGTCACTTTTTGTGGAAGCAAGGTGATGGTCGCGTGATCGATGGTCTTGGCGCAGATGGCATAGCAGCCCGTGTGCAGGATTTAACGGGCCGCGCTGTCAAACTGCAATCAGGTTACCTCTATCATTATGCCTTCGCGATGCTTTTGGGTGTTGCCGGGCTTGTTACGTGGATGCTGGCCGGGGGCGCGTTTTAAGCCATGACTGATTGGCCAATTCTTTCAACAATCACGTTTGCGCCTTTGATCGGCGTTGTCTTGATGCTTTTCATCACGGGCGATGACGCAAACGCGCGGCGCAATATCAAAATGATTGCGCTGCTGGTTACAAGCTTCGTGTTTTTAGTGTCTCTTTGGATTTGGGTTGGCTTTGATAATGCCAACCCTGACTTTCAATTTGTCGAAAAAGCAAGCTGGCTTGGCAGCGGTGGCATAGGCGATATAAGCTACCATATGGGCGTTGACGGCATTTCAATGCCATTCGTTATTCTGACAACATTTTTGATGCCTATTTGTGTGCTGGCATCGTGGGAAGCTATCGAGCACCGCATCAAAGCCTATATGATTGCGTTTCTCCTGCTCGAAACACTGATGATCGGCGTGTTTTGCGCACTCGATATTTTCCTGTTTTATGTTTTGTTCGAAGCTGGCCTTATTCCGATGTTCATCATTATTGGTGTTTGGGGCGGCAAGCGCCGCGTTTATGCGTCGTTCAAGTTTTTCCTGTTCACTTTGCTTGGCTCAGTGCTCATGCTGCTCGCCATCATGGCAATGTATTGGCAGGCCGGCACAACCGACATTCGAGCGCTGCTGGTTTATGATTTTCCGGCGGAAATGCAGACTTGGTTGTGGCTGGCTTTCTTTGCCTCATTCGCGGTGAAGATGCCGATGTGGCCCGTGCATACTTGGCTTCCTGACGCCCATGTGGAAGCGCCGACGGCGGGCTCTGTGATTTTGGCGGGCGTGTTGCTGAAAATGGGCGGCTATGGCTTCCTGCGGTTCTCGTTACCGATGTTTCCGCTCGCCTCAGTTGATTTTGCCCCAATGGTCTTCACGCTTTCGATTATCGCAATCATCTACACGTCTCTCGTGGCCCTCATGCAGGAAGACATGAAAAAGCTGATAGCCTATTCATCAGTCGCCCATATGGGCTTTGTTACGATGGGCATTTTCACGCTTAACATGCAAGGCGTGCAGGGCGCGGTTTTCCAAATGGTCAGCCATGGTTTTATTTCCGGCGCATTATTTTTGTGTGTGGGCGTTGTCTACGACCGGCTCCACACCCGCGAAATTTCTGCTTACGGCGGCTTGGTCACCAATATGCCGAAATATGCCGTGGTTTTTCTGATTTTAACCATGGCCAATGTTGGGCTGCCCGGCACATCAGGGTTTGTAGGTGAGTTTCTTACATTAATGGGCGCATTCAAAGCCAACACTTGGGTGGCGTTTTTTGCAACCACCGGCGTGGTCTTGTCAGCCGCTTACGCGCTGTGGCTTTATCGCCGCGTGGTGTTTGGCGAACTCACCAAAGACAGCGTTAAGTCCATGTTTGATTTATCAACGCGCGAAAAAACGATTATTTACCCTCTTGTCTTTCTCACCTTGTTTTACGGCATCTATCCAACACCTATTTTAGACGCGACAGCTGCATCGGTTGATGCACTTGTTACCAGCGTTCAACATTCCATTGATAGCGCTGCTGTGGCAGTGCCAGCACCGACGAACTGAGCGGAACCCCCATGCCACTTGATTTCACCGCCAGTTTAGCAGTCCTCGCGCCGGAGTTATTCGTTGCCATTGGTGCAATGGTTTTGTTGATGATCGGCGTTTTTTCAAAGTCTGAAAATGTAAGCGCAACCATCACCACACTGGCGGCATTTGTCTTGTTTGTGGCTTTGGTGATGGTTTTGTTGGTATCGCCAGATGGCGCTGCCTTCGGCAAGGCCTTTGTCACAGATGCGTTTTCGCGCTTTATGAAAACCCTTGTATTGGTTGGTGCTCTCGTAACGCTTCTGATGTCAGCTGGTTTTGCCAAATCTGAAAACCTCAATAAATTTGAGTTTCCAGTCCTTGTGCTGCTCTCCACACTTGGCATGATGATGATGACATCTGCCAATGATATGTTGGCGCTTTATATGGGCCTCGAACTGCAATCCTTGGCGCTTTATGTTGTTGCTGCCATCAAGCGCGATTCCCAAAAGGCGACAGAAGCCGGCCTCAAATATTTTGTGCTGGGCGCGCTGTCGTCCGGCATGCTGCTGTACGGCATTTCACTGATCTATGGTTTTACCGGCCATATTGAGTTTGGCCAAATTGCAACGGCTTTATCTGGCGGCGAACGTCAGCTTGGTTTTGTGATTGGCTTGGTTTTTGTGTTGTCTGGCTTGGCGTTCAAAATTTCAGCTGTGCCGTTTCACATGTGGACGCCCGATGTCTATGAAGGTGCGCCTACGCCTGTAACGGCCTTCTTTGCCGCGGCACCCAAAATGGCGGCAATGGCATTGATCACCCGCGTGGTAATCGAGGCGTTCGAGCCTGTTGCGCGCGATTGGCAGCAGGTCATTATCTTCATCTCAATTGCTTCAATGGGCCTCGGTGCTTTTGCCGCAATTGGCCAAAAGAACATGAAACGCCTGATGGCCTACTCTTCCATCGGCCATATGGGTTTTGCGTTGGTTGGTTTAGCGGCAGCCTCAATGGTTGGCGTGCGCGGTGTTGCGCTTTATATGCTGATCTATCTTGTGATGACACTCGGCACATTCGCAGTCATTCTCGCCATGCGCCGCAATAATGCTGTGGTTGAAAACATTGATGATTTGGCCGGCTTGGCTACGACCAACCCGATTATCGCTACGATGATGACCATTTTGATGTTCTCGCTCGCTGGCATCCCGCCGCTCGCGGGCTTCATGGCTAAGTGGTATGTATTCCTCGCTGCTGTTCAAGCTGGCCTTTGGCCTCTCGCAATCCTCGGCGTGTTGGCATCGGTGGTTGGCGCGTTTTACTATCTGCGCGTCATTAAAGTCATGTGGTTTGACCAGCCGGTTTCGGGCCCGCTTCAGCCAATGGGTTTTGATTTGAAACTTGTGCTCGGCGTTTCTGCGGCATTCACACTGCTGTTCATTCTGATGGCCGGCCCATTTGGCAATGCCGCCGAAACTGCGGCAAAATCCCTATTTTGATGTCTTTTCAGCTTTCACCGGAAGCGCAAAATCAGGGCTACCGGCTGGAAGGCCACGATACTATCAGCTCTACCAATATGTTGGCGCTGGAACGCGCCAAGTCTGGCGACCAAGGCCGCTTATGGATTGCAGCCCTAAAACAAGAGGCGGGCAGGGGCCGCCGCAACCGTGTCTGGGAAAGCCCGCACGGCAATCTGGCAGCGACACTTTTGTACATTCACCATGGCGATATGAATCAGGTGGCGACGCTGGGTTTCGTAGCAGGCTTAGCCCTTAAAGAAGCACTGGATGCAGTTGCGCCGCGCTACGGCAAATTTGCGCTAAAATGGCCGAATGATGTTTTGGCTGACGGCAAGAAGGTGTCCGGCATTTTGCTAGAATCAGTCGCCCTGCAAAATGGCGGCTTGGGCATAGCAATTGGTATTGGCGTTAACATTATCGCCTATCCGCCTCAGACGCCATTTCCTGCCACCAGCCTTGCTGCTGAAGGCGTCAATGCATCAGCTGAACTGGTGTTTTTGGCGCTTAGCGATGCGTGGGTGACTTTGTTCAGGGTATGGAATAATGGTTCGGGCTTGGATGCCATTCGCAAGCGCTGGCTGCATCACGCGGCCGGTCTTGGCTCTGAAATTGCGTTAAATCACAACGGAAACGTGCTGCGCGGGCGTTTTGAGACAATAGATGCTGATTGCCGCATTGTTATTCGTGGCGATCAGGGCTTAGTGCACCACATTAATGCTGGCGACGTTTATTTTGGCTCCACTGCCTCAGTGAAAGCCGAACCATAAGGGACTGAAGTTTTACATGACCACATCAAACAGCAATGAACTCGTATTTGTGCCGCTTGGCGGCGTCGGCGAAATCGGCATGAATTTCGCCCTTTACGGATTTGGCAGCGGCAAAAAACGTGAATGGATCATCGTCGATTGTGGCGTGTCCTTTCCCGGGCCGGATATGCCGGGCGCGGATCTCGTCTTGCCAGATATTACCTTTGCGCTGTCTGTGCTGCCGCAAATTAAAGCAATGATCATTACCCACGCCCATGAAGATCATTATGGCGCGATCCTGTCATTGTGGCCAAAACTTAAACTTCCCGTGTACATGACGCCGTTTGGCGCTGGCATGCTAGAATCCAAGGCCAAGGGTGAACATGGCGCGCCGGAAGTACCGGTCACAGTTTATCGGTCAGGTGAGCGCTTCAAAGTGGGCGTATTTGAAATTGAAGCCATTTCGATGGCCCATTCAATTCCTGAGCCCATGGCACTTGCCATTCGCACTCCCGCAGGAACTGTGGTTCATACTGGCGATTGGAAAATTGACGCAGCGCCTGCCATTTTGCCTAAAACCGATGAAAACCGCTTACGTGAAATTGGTGATGAAGGCGTGCTGGCTCTGGTATGCGACAGCACGAATGCGATGCGCGAAGGCAGTTCGCCAACCGAAGCCGCAGTTGCAAAGGGTCTTGCCGAAGTCATTGGAAAAGCCACCGGCCGCGTTGCCATCTCGACATTTTCTTCCAATGTTGGCCGTATTCGGTCAATTGCAATTGCTGCCGCTGAAGTTGGCCGTCAGGTCATCGTCGTTGGCCGCTCATTGAAGCGCGTCATCGATGTGGCTGACGAGCTTGGTTATTTTGACGGTATTCCGGCGTTCTTGGATGAAATGGAATATGGCATGGTGCCCCGCAACAAAACTGTTGTGCTCTGCACAGGCAGCCAGGGCGAGCCGCGCGCCGCTTTGGCTAAACTTGCCAAAGGCGAAATGCGCAATGTCACGCTGAACCCTGATGACACGGTGGTGTTTTCTTCGCGAACAATTCCGGGCAATGAGCGCGCGATTTTGGGTATTAAAAACGCACTGATTGATATGGGCGTTAAAGTTGTTGAAGACAGCGATGCTCTTGTACATGTGTCTGGTCACCCGCGCCGCGACGAACTGCGCCAAATGTATTCGTGGGTACGCCCGAAAATTGCAGTACCGGTGCATGGCGAAGCCGCGCATTTGACAGCGCATGGCTTGCTTGCATTGGAGTGCGGCGTGCCGAAAGTAGGCCGTGTCCGAAATGGCGATATTTTTGTATTTGATGCTGAAAACCCGGTCGTGATCGACCAAGTACAACACGGTCGCCATTACAAAGACGGCTCGGTTATTGGCGATGAAGAGCAAACCGGCATTGCCGACCGTCGCAGATTATCATTTGCTGGCCATGTGGCCGCCAGCGTCTTGCTCGATGATAAGGGCGATTTGGTGGATGATGTGGAGATAGTCTGCATTGGCCTGCCGCTTGAAGGAATTCCCGGCGGCATGGAAAAACTGCTTGGCATAGCCGCACGCGGAGCCGTGCTCTCCATGCCGAAACGTGCGCGCAGTGATCTCGATGCGGTTCAAGAATCAGTCCGCCGTTCCATCCGCGCCGCCGCGGAAAAGGCATGGGGCAAAAAACCGGTGACAACCGTCTTTGTGGTGCAACTCTAACCATGCTGGGGCGCGTCAATCATATTGCTTTGGCGGTACCGGATTTGGCCGCCGCAGTGGCGAGATATCAAAATACCCTAGGCGCAAAAGTTTCAGAGCGGCAGGAGTTGCCCGATCATGGTGTTGCGGTGGTGTTTGTGGACCTCGGCAATACCAAAGTGGAGTTGCTTGAAGCGTGGGGCGAAACGTCTCCGATAGCTGCATTTATGACAAAAAACCCGTCGGGTGGTATGCACCATATTTGCTACGAGGTTGCTGACATTCAGGGCGCAAAAGACCATTTAATGGCGGAAGGCGCGCGCGTTTTGGGCGACATCAAAATTGGAGCGCATGGCAACCCGGTTTTATTTTTGCACCCCAAAGACTTTGACGGCACTTTGATTGAGCTTGAGCAAGTAACTTTAACGAAGGAATTGCGCTAATGGCCGTTGGCACTGCAATTGCTATCTATTTTGTGGTTTGGTGGACCGTGCTTTTTGCGGTGCTTCCCTTCGGCATGCGCGCACAACAGGAAGATGATTCAATCGTTGAAGGCGCGCCCGCCAGTGCGCCGTCCCGGTCGCATTTTAGCAAAGTTGCTTTTCGCACCACGATTGTCAGCGGCGTATTGTTTGGCATGTTCTATTTTGTTTTTGTAACCCTTGGATACACCTTTGCCGATTTACCGTCGATGGTGCCGGAACGGTTTCAAAGCAATAGTTAAAGAGCCGCCATCAACCTCTTCAAATCTAATAAAAAAAGAGGCCCGAAGGCCTCTTTAATATAATACTTCACGCAGTGACCTATTTTCCAGTTTACGGCGGCAGCGACAAGCGCGCCAAGATCGGATCCTCCCAAGACTTTGACCGCGATTCAGGCAGACCGTGCATAGCGGCTGCTCACATTGCCCAAAAACTAACCTTCATTTCATCAACTGTCACGTTAATTGTCACAGTTTAACATCGAATAATGTGCTGCGCTGCAACATAAGATATCTGAGATTGAACCTGCCTTTATTTTCCCGGGAAGGGGCTTTAGACAGTGCACAACAATGCGGGCTAGTCCGCGATTCTCAAGTGTTTCAGGGTTGCTTCGCCAATGCGTTTGTCTCGTTATTTTTTACCAATACTAAAAGAAAATCCTCAAGATGCGGAAATCGTTTCGCACCGTCTGATGGCGCGTGCTGGCATGATCCGTCAGCAGGCGGCTGGCATCTATTCATGGTTGCCTCTTGGCAAGCGAACGTTGGAAAAAATCAACACTATTGTGCGCGAAGAGCAAAACCGCGCCGGTGCTATCGAGATTTTGATGCCGACCATTCAAGCGGCCAACCTATGGCGTGAAAGCGGGCGCTATGAGGCATATGGCGAGGAAATGCTGCGCATTAAAGACCGTAACGGCCGCGAACTCCTTTACGGGCCAACCAATGAAGAGGTCGTCACCGAAATCGTGCGCTCTTATGTTCGCTCGTATAAAGACTTACCGCTTAACCTGTATCACATTCAATGGAAATTCCGCGATGAGCGCCGCCCGCGTTTCGGCGTAATGCGTGGCCGCGAATTTTTGATGAAAGATGCGTATTCGTTTGACCTCAATTTCGAAGGCGCAAAGGCAGCCTATAACCGCATGTTCGTTTCATATTTGCGTACGTTTGAGCGCTGCGGCCTTCGCTCCATTCCTATGCGCGCTGATACCGGCCCCATCGGTGGTGATCTCAGCCACGAGTTTATTGTGCTTGCCGACACTGGCGAGAGCCAGGTTTACTGCCATCGCGATTATCTTGGCTTTGATGTGCCTGCAGCCGGCGTCAATTATGATGATGATGCAGAAGTGGCTGGAATCGTTGGCAAATGGACAACGCCTTATGCTGCAACCGATGAAATGCATGATGAGGCGGCTTGGAACGCTATTGACGCTGCTTCGCAAGTGTCTGCGCGCGGCATTGAAGTGGGTCATATCTTTCACTTTGGAACCAAATATTCGGAACCGATGGGCGCAAAAGTGTTGGGGCCCGACGGCAAAGAACATGTGCTTTCCATGGGCTCCTATGGCATTGGCCCTTCGCGTTTGATGGCTGCCATTATTGAAGCCAGCCATGATGACAACGGCATTATTTGGCCAAAATCAGTTGCGCCATTTGACGCCAGCCTCATCAATATGAAGGCCGGTGATGCGGCTTGCGATGCAATGTGTGAAACCATTGAGACTGCTTATGCCAATGCCGGGCTTGAGGTATTGTATGATGACACCGATGCGCGGGCAGGGGGCAAATTTGCTGCCGCTGACTTAATTGGCTTGCCAACGCAAATCATCGTGGGGCCGCGCGGCGCGGCGGCTGGCGAAGTTGAAATTAAAGACCGTAAATCGGGTGAGCGTCATACGCTTCCGTTGGATGCCGCAATCAATGCGCTTCTTGCGTCATACGGTAAGCACTAATGGCCGTTGAAGGACAAACTATAAAAGCAGCCGGGCCGTTTTCTGCTTTTGAGCGCATGATGGCCATGCGCTATTTGCGGGCACGGCGCAAAGAAGCG
Organism: Limoniibacter sp.; assembly: GCA_031422195.1. GTDB lineage: Bacteria > Pseudomonadota > Alphaproteobacteria > Rhizobiales > Rhizobiaceae > JALOTE01. Next base: position 9,597 of record JANOPZ010000003.1, read on the forward strand.
TTTGTTTCGGTTATTGCGATTTTCTCGTTCATCGGCATCATGTTAGGCGTCGCCACGCTTATTATCGTAATGGCGGTGCTGAACGGTTTTCGCACTGAATTACTGTCTCGCATTTTGGGCGTCAACGGCCACATGATTGTGCAACCTATCGAAAGCCCGCTGACCGAATTTGATTTAATTGCGCAACGCATTGCCGCCGTGCCGGGTGTGCGCTTGGCCTCGCCTCTGGTGGAAGGGCAAACCTTGTCTTCTGGCAAAATCGGCGCTGGCACAGGCGCTTTGGTGCGCGGCGTCCGTGAGCAGGATATCAAACAGTTTCCGTTGGTTGCAGGCAATATTCGCCAAGGCACACTCGAAGGCTTTGATACGACCGGCGGCATCGCCATTGGTGCGCGCATGGCAGAGAATTTGGGCCTTGGTCTGGGCGATATTTTGACGCTTGTTTCGCCCGAGGGCGACGTTACAGCGTTTGGCACAACGCCGCGGGTCAAGGGCTATCCTGTTACCGCCGTATTTGAAATTGGCATGAGCGAATATGATGCGTCGATCGTATTTTTGCCGCTGACAGAAGCACAGGCGTACTTTAATTCCGATGGCATCGTGCAGTCTATCGAGGTGTTTCTTGACGATCCAGATCAGGTCGATGAATTGCGCGAAGCTATTACAGAAGCGCCTTTGCGGCCTGTGTTCCTGACAGATTGGCGGCAGCGAAATAAAACGTTTTTCTCGGCCCTCGAGCTTGATCGCAATGTGCAGTTCATTGTGCTGTCGATGATTATTTTGGTTGCGGCGCTGAACATTGTTTCCGGTCTAATCATGCTGGTCAAAGACAAAGGCCGTGATATTGCAATTATGCGCACCATGGGCGCAAAAAGCGGGTCAATTATGCGGATATTTATTATGACCGGCTCTGTGATTGGCGTGCTCGGCACATTAACCGGCTTTGCTGTCGGCCTGCTTTTTGTAAAAAATATCAAGTCAGTACAGAGCGCGATTGATGCAATTACTGGCGGACAAGTTTGGGATCCGACGGTGCGCTATTTGTCCGAAATCCCCGCAAGGATCGATCCTCAAGAAACCGGTTTGGTCTTACTGATGGGTTTGACCTTGTCATTTTTGGCCACACTTTATCCGGCGTGGCGAGCCGCAAAGCTCGATCCTGTCGAGGCTTTGCGCTACGAATGATTGATCGCACCCCCATTTTAGAATTTCGCCATGTTGACCGCTGGTATGGTTCTGGTGAGAAGCAACTCAGCATTTTGAAAAATGCAAATTTGGCCATTTACCCCGGCGAAATGGTGGCTTTGGTCGCTCCATCTGGGGCCGGTAAATCAACTTTGCTGCATTTAGCGGGCCTGCTCGAATCCCCAAACCATGGCGAAATCTGGGTTGGGGATCGCAACGCCGCTAAATTTACCGATGCTGAACGCACCACAGTTCGCCGTGAAGACATTGGTTTCGTGTATCAATTTCACCATTTGCTGCCTGAATTTTCAGCTCTTGAAAATGTGATGATTCCGCAAATGATAGCGGGGCTTGCAAAGGAAGAAGCTGCGCGACGTGCTCTAGAACTTTTGGCCTATATGAAACTCGCCCCGCGTGCCTCGCATCGCCCCGCCGAATTATCAGGCGGTGAACAGCAGCGCGTTGCAATTGCCCGTGCTGTTGCTAACGCTCCAAGGTTGCTTATGGCAGACGAGCCAACCGGCAACCTTGATCCGCAAACCGCAAGTTATGTGTTTGAAGCCCTTGAGGCATTGGTGCGCAATTCGGGCCTTGCGGCCCTAATCGTTACGCATAATCATGATCTGGCCCAAAGAATGGACCGGATCATAACCTTGCGTGACGGACAGATTGTCCCGTTCTAATCTTTAGTTCCGGGCCACCGGCGCAACAAGCGCTGTGATGCGGCGAATGGTGACGCGTCTGTTTTGTGCTTCAGGTTTTTGCGTCCGCACCTTGAGGTAGCGCTCGCCGTAGCCCTGTGTCGTTAGGTTTTCGGGTGGAATACCAAACACATCGGTCAACGCAACTGCAACCGCTTCGGCGCGACGGTCAGACAGCACCAAATTGGCCTGATCTTTACCGACAGCATCGGTATGGCCCTCAATGAGGAATGTCTCGCCTGGGTTCTTCTTCAAAATTTCGACCATGGCATCAGCAACATTGGAAAGCTTCTCAACTTGGTTTTCTTGAATAGTTGCCTTGCCAAAATCAAATGTCAAAGAGTCCATGTCAATCCGGCGAACCTTGTCGCGCACACGCGCCGAACGTTTGACCTCATTGACAGAATATAGCCGTTCAACGCGCTCAACCGGCGGCTCCAGTAAAAAGCTCAAAAAGTCTGTTTGCTGTGCACTCGACGATACTAAAATATACTCGCGAATGGGAATGGTTAGCACCAATGGTGGCAGGCTAAGGCCGGGGTCAATCCATTCCACATACTGCTCGCCGTCATATTCGGGCGCATAAGCCAAGACATACTCTTCACCGTTTGGCATCACCCGCGTGCGCTGAATAATGTCACCAAACCGGTTGCGCAGTGTGATGATTTGCACGCCGCTTGGCCGCACGATCACTTCGCGGCTTCTGCCACGTGGCAGTTGGTCATAATAAACTTCGTCAGCGCGCGCTTGCAGCCTGTCAGAATCATTGTTTTGTATGATCAAGGTATTGTTAATATTGATGATTGTTCGGTTATCGATCACTTGAATGATGTTGATTTCCGGCTGCGGCGGAGGTGCAATAATGGCAGGAAGTGCGGCAACACGTTGCCCGTTTTCAGCCTGAATATCTGGCACAATAACATCCGATGTTGTAGATTGCGCTTCAACATCGCTGACAGGCGGAGGGGCAGCTGGTTCTGCAGGTGCTACAACTTCTGGTGCAGCTTGGCCTTCTACCGCAGGCGCTTCAGGCTCTTTAGCGCTGTCTAAAACCGGCGCACCATTTTCTACGGGTAACACCACATCGGGCGTAACCAATGTTTCCGGGGTTGACGGCTCAACCGCTGGCGCAGGTTCTGGAGTCGGTTCCACCGCTGGCACAGGCTCTGGTGTTGGTTCCACCGCTGGCGCAGGTTCTGGTGTTGGTTCCACCGCTGGCACAGGCTCTGGTGTTGGCTCAACCGCAGGCGCAGGTTCTGGTGTTGGCTCAAC
>JANOPZ010000004.1:0-25587 GCA_031422195.1 Limoniibacter sp.
TCCACCAAATCGCAGGCAATTCGCAAAGCGGCTTTAATGCTGGGCTTGGCCGGTTCGGTCGACATAGCAAACAGGCCCCCTTCCCCTGCAACAAATTCAAACTTTTGAGCATCATGGAATGTCGCTTCCAGTTGCGCGGCCAACTGCTGCAATGAGGCAAACAGGTCTGGCTTTAGGTTTTCAAGACTGCTTGCGGGTTTAAGCTCCGCCTCTGGTTGTTGGGCAGAAATCGGCAGCCGTTGTGACGCTGCCTGTTGCCAAAACCCGTGAGTATTTTTTGTGCCATTTTCAAGTGACCGAGTAATTGCGCTACCCATGCAGCCAAGTTTATCGGCATCAAAAATCACCTGCTTCTGCAACATAATAGCCAGACCACCAGTCAATGACTGCCCATTCAGCGCCCGAAACGCTGATGCACGCGGCGAATGCCAAGAAGCGACACCAGCCATAATGGCATCGATGATTTGGTTGTTCCGGCTAACACTGAAAGCAGTTAGCGTTTCATTTTGAAAAATTATTTCGACTGCTTGACATAGCTCACGTTCCGAAGCGGAAGCTTCAACAAGATCTTCAATGGCTTCTTCAAATACTTCTGCGCCAATTTTTTTGGCAAATTCGGCATAGGCAACAATCATCTCACGCCGTTTGCGCCATGCAAATTCTTCACCATAGAGGCGCGCGTGCGCTAAAAAACCTTCGGCAGTTTGCCCAAGGCCTAGCATGGTTGCATTAATGCCGGGAACGGCCTGAAGCGGCGACAGGCGCACGGCCAATAGAGTTTCGGGTGCAACGTTAAAACGCTGCAAAATATCATCGAGATTTGTAACCAACCACGACTTTGCCCCGTCGGCGTCGTTTAGGAATCCATCAACCAATGCAATTGGTAATACTGCGGTTGCAGGAATGGCAATATTTGCAAATGCCATTGATGCCAAGTCTGACGCCTTGCGTCCGAGTTGGCTAATGTCAGCCTCGGGCAGTTTGACAAAGCCATTACCAAATAGAATTACACTGCGATTCATGCGCCACCCCTGATTAAAATTGGTAGCGGGCAAAGTATAATTATTCCAGTGCCGTTACGCGACTTCGCGAATTTGTGTTGCTGTTTGTAAATCAACCGACACCAATTGGCTGATGCCCTGCTCGGCCATCGTCACGCCATAAAGTCTGTCCATCCGCGCCATCGTGATCGGGTTATGTGTAATCACCAAAAACCTAGTTTCAGTGGTCGCGGTCATTTCATCAAGCAAATTGCAAAAACGTTCGACGTTGTTGTCATCAAGTGGCGCATCAACTTCGTCAAGAACGCAGATCGGTGCCGGATTGGTTAAGAACACAGCAAAGATCAGCGATAATGCTGTCAACGCTTGCTCGCCGCCAGATAGCAGTGTCATCGTCTGCGGACGCTTGCCGGGTGGTCGGGCTAAAATTTCAAGACCCGCTTCCAGCGGATCCTCGCTTTCAATCCATTGGAGCTCAGCGGTGCCGCCGCCGAATAAATGGGTAAACAGGCGTTGGAAATGTGCATTGACCTGCTCAAATGCCGTCAGCAAACGCTCGCGACCTTCGCGGTTCAAGCTCTGGATTGAAGCCCGCAGTTTCTTTACCGCTTCAATAACGTCTCCGCGTTCAGAAACCAACGTGTCAAGCTGCTTGGTCAACTCAGACTGTTCTTCTTCGGCTCGTAAATTTACAGCCCCTAAGCGTTCACGCTCACCGCGCAAGCGCTCTAAATCACGTTCAGTGTCTCGCGGCGTCGGCAAGACGGCATCTGTTGGGTGCTCTGCAATTTTCAGTGCCGCTGCTGGCGCAACGCGCAATATTTCTGCAATACGCGTTTCAATTTCCGCGCGGCGTTCAGCTGCCGAACTGGTTCGTTCTTCGGCTCGTCCACGTTTTTCGCGAGTTTCAGCAAGAGCCTGCAATGTTTCGTTTGCGGCCCGGTCAAAAGTGGCCTGTTTGGTTTCGGCCTCTGCCAATGTATCGGCGGCATTTCGGCGCGCCGTTTCGGCCTGTTCGCGTTCTCGGCCAAGTGCGCGGCGTTTTTCCAAAAATTCATCTGGCGCATCTTCAATGATAGCCAATTCTTGCCGTGCTTCAACCAAACGCACGTCAAGCGCAACAATTTGAGTTTCAGCACTTGTCGCCCGGGCGGTCCAGCGGGCACGGTCTTCGGCAATTGCTTTTATACGCTGTGCTCGCGCTTCATTCTCGCGTTTTAGGCCATCATGGGTCAGTCTTGATTCCGAAGCTGTGTTACGGGCCTGCACAATTTCAGTTGATTTGGCTGAAATTGCTTCTTCTATAATTGTTAAGTTTGGCAAACCAGATTGAGCAGCTTGCTGTGTTGAAACTGCAGTCTTTGCTTCATCAAGCGTGTCTGCCAAACGTCCGCGTGATTGCAATAAGGCACCACGCCGTGCAGCCAACTCGCCGGTTTGCCGTTCTGCAGAAACCAGTGCTTGACGTGCCGCTTCAATATCGCGCTGTGCCGATTTTAACGCCTCCCGCGCTAAGCGATCCGTTTCGCGTGCCTTCTCCACTGCACCTTTTGCGTTAAATAAAGTGGCTTCCGCTAGCTGAAACTGCTTGGCCGCTACGATTGCATCGATATCAAGTTCGGCAAGCCGGTTTTTTTGTTCCAAACGGATCGCAGCCGACGACGTGGCTTCCGGCGATGAAACCAAACCATCCCAGCGCCATAACGCACCGTCTTTACTGACAAGGCGCTGACCCGGTTTCAACTGAGCCTTTAGCCGTATGCCTGAGACTATATCAGCCACAACACCAATCTGCGCCAAACGGCGAGCCAATTGCTCCGGCGCAGTGACAAACAAAGACAATGGCTCAACGCCAGCTGGCAATTTGGCATCATTGAGATCAACAAGCGAACCCGACCAGTGCGCCGGAGCCGATGCATCCAGCGGCAGGCCGAGGTCATCGCCAAGCGCAATTCCAAAGGCCTTTTCATAGCCGCGCTTCACAGTAACTTGCTCCACAACCGGCGCAAACAGGCCTGAATTTTGCGCATTAAGCAATTTAATCAATGTGCGGGCTTCGGTGTCAATCTGATCGCGGGCGGCGCGGGCGTCTTGTAAAGGCTGTCGTGCAGCGTCTTCATTGGTACGCGCTTTCTCAAGATCCTTTTCACTTTCAAAAATCGTTATTTCACAGCGCGCTAAAACCGCAGCCGTCCGGTCCAGATCAGCCTGCTTTTCGTGCGGATCAGGCAAGGTGGAAATTTGGGCATCGAGCGCTGCGGTTTCGTGATCAAGTTCTGCCAATTGAGCTGCAACCCGCGAGACGCGTTCTCCTGCCTCTTTCAAGATGCGCAGAATTGCCGCCGCTCGGGCCGACGCTTCTGCACGTTCGGCAATCAGGCCTTGATGAGCGGTTTCAACAAGCGTCAAAGCGGTGGAAGACGCAAGCATTCTTGCGTGCAATTCAAACTCACGATCAAGCGTACCAGCATCCGCGGCGGCTAACGTGCCCTGCTCTGCATCCAGCCGCGCCAACGTCGCGGCCGTATCATTCAGTATCAGCTGTTCGCGGCTCATATCCGCTTCAAGTTGAGCGGCTCGTTGTTTTAACTCGTTTTGCCGGGTTGCAAAGCGCCGGGCATCAGCTTCAAGCTGTTCGCCAGCAATGCGTAGCCGCTGTATCATAGCGCCTGCTTTTGCCTCCGATTCGCGTAAAGCTGGCAAACCTGCTGCGCTTATGGCCTGATCTTTAACGGCTTCTGCCTGGCGTTGCGCCGCTGCGCCAACCGCCAAAGTTGCAGTCGAAAGCCCCGATTGCGCTTCAGCTTCCAGCAGTTTGGCTTCAGACCAGCGCAAATGCAGCAACATGGCTTCGGCTTTGCGCAAATCCGCAGATAGCGTTTTGAAGCGAATTGCTTGCCTTGCTTGACGTTTCAAATTTTCAATTTGGCTCTCAAGTTGGCTGGTCACATCATCCAGCCGCTCAAGGTTCACTTCTGTTTGCTTAAGCCTTAATTCGGCTTCATGGCGGCGCGAATGCAGGCCGGAAATACCAGCCGCTTCTTCGAGCAAAGCGCGCCGCGCTTGTGGCTTGGCTTGGATGAGTTCGCCGACCTTTCCTTGCCCGACCATTGATGGCGAACGCGCGCCGGTGGATTGGTCGGCAAACAAAAGCTGAACGTCTTTGGCGCGGGCTTCTTTGCCGTTAATGCGGTAAAGTGAGCCTTTTTCACGCTCAATCCGGCGCGAAATCTGCACATCATCGCCGTCATTAAAGGCCGCCGGCGCATTGCGGTCGCGGTTGTCAAGATAGAGACCGACTTCTGCCATATTGCGTGCAGGGCGAGTGCCGCAGCCTGAAAAAATCACATCATCCATGCCGGACGCACGCATGTTTTTATAGGAGTTTTCACCCATGGCCCAGCGCAGCGCCTCAACGAGGTTGGATTTGCCGCAGCCGTTGGGCCCCACGATTCCAGTTAACCCCTGCCCGAATAAAAACTCGGTCGGTTCAACGAAGGACTTAAATCCTGTGATGCGCATTTTCGAAAAGCGCATCACAGGCGGCTGACCCGAACCGGAAATGTTAAATCAGCCACACTCATATATTTTACAGTTTCGGATCGATAATGGCAGAAAAAGCCTCGATGGATTTGTTGCCCGCATATTTTTCACCATTGATAAAGAACGTCGGCGTTGATTCAACGCCAATTTTCTCACCGGCGGCCCTCACTGAACGTATTTTTTCGAGCAAATCCGTGTTTTTCAAACAAGCGTTAAAGCTATCTTGGGTGTAGCCGGCTTGTTTTGAAATCTGGAACAGAGCTTCTGATGGTTTTTCAGCTTTGACCCAAACCGATTGGGATAAAAACAATGCCGAAAGCATCGGGAAATATTGAGCTTCATTGCAACGCGCCAACAAAAATCCCGCCTCGGCCAATGGATCGAACGGGAATTCCCGGAAAATAAAACGTACTTTGCCGGTATCGACATATTTTTCTTTAAGCGCTGGATAAGTAGAAGCATGGAATGCCCCGCAATGCCCGCACGTCATTGAAGCATATTCAACAATTGTAACTTTGGCATCAGCACTGCCGAGGGACATTTCAGGCAATGCGCCAGGCGCCATCAAAAGTGCTAAATCAACGGTTCCATCGGGCTTTGGCACTTCAACTGCCGCTATTTTTTCGGCAGATTCCGTTTTTGGGGCCGCATCTGCTGTTTCAGCAGACTTTGTTTCAGCAGGTTTTGTTTCTGCAGGTTTAGCGGCTTGCTCGGTTGTTGCGGGCGCAGCAGGGGCTTCAGCTTTTTTGTCGTCATTGCAGGCTGACAGTGCTAGGGCTGTCACCATAAATGCGGCAAATGCGGTATTTTTTAAGGCTGTAGAAAAACTCAACATAGAATCACTCCGAAAAGCAGGGGTATTGGTTTCAATAAAACTCAACGCCGCGACTTTGCTCTCAATAGGGCGAAATGCCCACCAATTTAGTGTTTTTAAGCGGATTGCGTCGTGACAGGCAAGAGTAGGCAAGGGTTCGTCACCAGCTTAGTTGGTCATTGCCGCTTTGCCGCCAGAACATTCGCACCGAGTGCTGACAATGCTTGCCGCAAACCTTCGTTTTCCACGTTGGCGACTTTGGCGTTTGCCGCAGTTACATCGACAGGCAGGGGCTTTGATCGAAGCGCTTTCACGCTCGGACTTATCTGTTTTTGGATTATTTTCACGCGATCAATCGCCGGATAGCCGAAAAACACATTCACCCGGGCGATAATTATTGCGGTTTCATGCTGCAATGCCAATGCCACCGCTGGATCTGCACTGATTAACAATGTCGCCGACGCAAAAGGATCATCACTCGAATTGGCTCTGCTCCAACCTATTTTGACGGGTATGCTAAATTGCCCGATACGTTCTCCGGCAATTTCGGGCCAGGCACCAATCAAAGCGGTGGTCAGCCCGGCGCGTTTTTGCAGTAATGGATCAAGCAAATCAGGCACAAGATCGCTCAGCGCCACCGCATTAAAGCTGCGCTTAAACGGTTTTGTCTTGCTGTCTTTTATTGCGTCGGTCATGGCTCTTCTCCATGACATTCTCCAACGATCTTCTCAATTGGTATGATCAAAATGCGCGGGTTTTACCCTGGCGCACTTCGCCGAATGACCGTGCCTTGGGCGTTTTACCCGATCCCTATCATGTTTGGCTGTCTGAAATTATGCTGCAACAAACAACAGTGAAAGCGGTTGCACCTTATTTCACCAAATTTTTGCAGATTTGGCCAAATGTTGCGGCACTGGCAGCCGCAGATGATAACTCTGTAATGGCGGCTTGGGCAGGGCTTGGTTATTACAGCCGCGCGCGCAATTTGAAGCGTTGTGCTGAAATGATCATGCGTGATTTTGGTGGATCTTTCCCCGTCGATCGTGCTGGCTTGCTTACACTGCCCGGTATTGGTGAATATACGGCCTCAGCCATTGCTTCGATTGCCTATGATGAGCCTGTTGTGGTGATGGATGGCAATGTAGAGCGTGTTTCATCACGTTTGCTGGCGCTTGAAACGCCGCTGCCCGCTGCAAAACCCGCCATTCGCGCGTTTCTCCAGCCGGTGGTTCCGCCAAAACGGCCCGGTGATTTTGCCCAAGCTATGATGGATTTGGGTGCAACACTTTGCACGCCCCGGTCACCATCATGCGTAATTTGCCCGATAGCAAACCATTGCAAAGCACGTGGAAACGACCCTGCCCGATTTCCTTTTAAGTTGGCCAAGGTGGCAAAACCGTACCGTAAAGGCGCTGCTTTCATTGCCGTTCGAGATGATGGCGCAATCTGGTTGCAGCGCCGCCCGCCAAAAGGCTTGCTTGGCGGCATGGCGCAGGTACCCACCACCAATTGGAATTCCAGAATTGACGGCGCGACGGGTGCTGATGCTGCGCCATTTTCTGGCATATGGCTCGACAAAGGCAGCATCACCCATGTGTTTACGCATTTTGAACTGGAATTAGCGGTCTATTTGTCAATCAACGCAGCGCCAACCGGTGATGGCTGGTGGTCAACAGACAAGACTATAGAAGCCTTGCCAAGCGTAATGTTGAAAGCCATTACGCGCGCTCAGACTTAGCAGGGCAAAATTCAGTGATTGATCATATTGTTTTCGACATCGGCAAAGTGCTTATCCAATATGACCCGCATTTGGGTTTGGCGGATGCCATCCCAGACAGACACCGTCGGGATTGGTTTTTTCAACAAGTCTGCACCCATGATTGGAACATTGAGCAAGACCGCGGGCGCTCTTGGGCTGAAGCCGAGGCTTTGGTGATTGAGCAATTTCCGGATGAAGAAGCTAACATTCGCGCCTTCCGGAAAAACTGGCACAAAATGGTGCCCGGCCCGATTGATGGCAGCGTTGCAATCATGCGCGCGCTGATTACAGCAGACCGCGACGTGACAATGCTCACAAATTTTGCGGCAGACACGTTTGTTGAAGCCAGGCAGCTATTTCCATTTTTGAACGAGCCCCGCGGGGTCACTGTGTCGGGCGAAGTCGGGTTGATTAAGCCAGACATTGCCATTTACGAAATGCATCACGGCGCTTTCGGCCTTAACCCAGCGCGAACCATCTTCATCGACGATGTGCCTGCCAACGTGGAAGCCGCCCGAAAAGCTGGCTGGAAAGCTGTCCGGTTTATTGATGCCGAATTGCTGATCAGCGATCTGGAAGGGTTTGGCGTGAAGGTTTAGGTCAGCAGAGTTTTTACCCCGCTTTGGCCATATTGCGCCGCACATCCGTTCTTAGATCATCAATCGGGGCCAAGCCTTTTGGCCCCTCAAAGTGCCAGTATGTCCAGCCATTGCAGGCTTCCATGCCTTGAACCAAAGCTCCAATGCGGTGAATGGAACCGGCTGCACCGTTGGCAAAAATCGTGCCATCAGCACGAACCAAAGCCTTATGGCGGCCTTTGGCATCACTCAACACATCACCAGCTTTAATCAGGCCAGTTTCAAGCAAAACGTTAAACGCCACGCGCGGCTCGGCGCGTTTGCCGGTCATCACGCTTAAAAGCGGGTTCGCCATGGGCTCGGCCGCAGCAATGCGGGCGGTCGCAGCATCGATATAGTTTTGCTCGCGCTCAATACCGATGAAATTACGACCGAGTTTTTTAGCGACTGCACCCGTTGTACCGGTACCAAAAAATGGGTCCAGCACCACATCCCCGGGCTTGGTTGACGACATCATGATGCGGGCCAGCAGTGCTTCAGGCTTTTGTGTCGGATGCACTTTGTCGCCTGCATCGTCTTTCAAACGCTCGCCACCAGTGCAAATTGGAAACAACCAATCGGAGCGCATTTGCACATCATCATTGGCAGCTTTCATGGCGTCATAATTAAAAGTGTAGCTTTTGGCATTGGCATCGCGTGACGCCCAGATCATGGTTTCATGGGCGTTTTGGAACCGCCGGCCACGAAAATTAGGCATTGGATTGGTTTTGCGCCAGACAATATCATTGAGCATCCAAAAGCCGAGATCCTGCATGATCGCGCCAACGCGGAAAATATTGTGATAAGAGCCGATCACCCAAATTGTGCCATTTGGTTTTAGCACACGGCGGGCTGCCAGCAGCCAAGCACGGGTAAATGCGTCATACGCAGCAAAACTCTCAAATTGGTCCCAATGGTCGTCGCAGGCATCCACTTTGGACTGGTCAGGCCGATGCAGCGTGCCTTCCAGCTGCAAATTGTAAGGCGGGTCAGCAAAAATCACATCGATTGAGTGGGTTGGCAACGCATCCATAGCGGCAACGCAATCGCCTCTTAGGATCGTGTTGAGCGGTAGGGCTTGGGCAGCAAAAGGCTGCGCAGAAACAAGTGCTTTAGCTTTGACGGGCATGAACGCAACTCAACTGATACACGGAACGCGAAGTCTTATGGTTACCGAACATAGTGAAAATTACGTTTACGATGCAGGATTAATCTCCAGATTTGGCTTGCGCGCTCAAGGTTCACGCGCTAGCCGCTGCCATTGCCAAAATGGACACAAAACAAATGCTCGATATTGATTTGATGATTTTTGATTGTGATGGCGTTTTGGTTGATTCTGAAGTGCTCGCAGCCCGGATTGATGCAGAGCTGATTTCGCAAGCAGGGTATGCAATCACGGCAGAGGAAGTGTCTGAACGTTATGCCGGTCTGACGTTCCAGCAAATGCTTTTTGAAATCGAAAAACTTTCCACAGTGCCGTTTAGTGCTTCGATGTTGGCCCGATCCAATGAATTGCTCGACAAAGCGCTGCTAAGCGTAAAAATGATTGAAGGTGCCCCATCTGCAATCGCTTCTTTCGGCGCAAAAACCTGTATCTGCTCTAACTCCACGTCGGCGCGCCTCGATATAACGCTTGGTGCCACAGGCCTGAAAGGCGCATTTGGCAAACGCATATTTTCAGCATTAGAGGTGGGCGAAAAACGCGGTAAGCCGGCACCAGATGTTTTTCTCTATGGAGCAAAACAATTTAACGCAGACCCTGCCCGCACATTCGTCATTGAAGACAGCGTTCATGGCGTTCATGCTGCAAAAGCCGCCGGTATGCGCGTTATAGGCTTTACCGGAGCCAGCCACTCGACACCCGGCCATGCCGAGCGCCTCAGTGACGCAGGTGCAGAAACTGTCATCAACCGCTTGCGCGATTTGTTGCCGACAGTTGAAGCATTGTCTCAATGGAGCGGCGTTGCTTAACCTGCCTTATTTCTTGGCAGGCGGGCCTTCATCATAGCCGATGAACACTTGGATGTTACGTGTGGTTGGCTGTGGGATGCTAACTTGGTTGTCGGTGAAAACGAACTGCGTTGCACCTGATTCTGCGATTGATACGTCTTGGGTGCTAAGCTTGCTGTAAAGCACCTCATCCCCGCGTAACACCGCTACACGGATTGGCATGGTTATTGTACCTGCTGTGCCGACCGGCCCGGGAACAACACGGCCGGCGGCCGCCACCGTCATTGTTAAAATTCCATTGGCGTATTTACAATCACGTGATGTTTCTGAGAGCGCTGCTTGGTAGATCACTTTGGATGGGTCTTCTGTTTCTTTACCGCCTTTTTGGTAGGTGCGATAAAATGCAGTGCCTTCACGCAAGTCCACTTTTGGGCAATAGGCGCGCAACTCTACATCGGTGATGCGACCGGGTTCAGACAGGGTGTCAACGACGCTTGCGCTTGGTACAATCGTGCCAAGTGCAACGTCGGTCTGCGTAGCATCAGCGGTTCCGACACCCAAATCAACCGGTGCAGTTTTGGTGGATTGGCAGGCACTCAACAAAAGAGCCAAACTCATTGACGTTAAAATACGTGTTTTCATCACAGTTTACACCTTAAAAACGCTGAGGCTGGCCCTACACGCCAGCGCTTGGTTCCTCTATAGCGTTAGCGCCGAATAAAATCGAGTTGCAAAATCGCGTTGCAAAATTGAGATTGTTCTTGACTTGGTTTTGCGGCAATTCAACGGCAATTGTTTTGCCTCAAAGGGTCTTTGTTCAATGCGCTATATTTCGACACGCGGAACCGCGCCGCGTTTGGCGTTTAATGATGTACTATTGGCGGGCCTTGCATCTGATGGCGGTCTGTATGTGCCTGAAATTTGGCCGCAGTTTTCTTTTTCAGAATTGCAAAATCTTCGCGGCAAAAATTATTCAGAAATTGCCACAATAATCATGTGGCCGTTTGTTGAAGGTGACATTCCGCGCGGCGCGTTTGAGGCGATGGTCAATGAAGCTTATTCCACATTCAGGCACCCAGCTGTTTGCCCGGTGGTTCAAACCAACTCAAATGAGTTTATTCTAGAGTTATTTCACGGGCCAACATTGGCATTCAAAGACGTTGCCATGCAGTTGATTGCGCGTCTGATGGATTATGTTTTGGCGGCACGCGGCCAACGCGCAACGATTGTTGGCGCAACATCCGGCGATACGGGTGGCGCGGCGATTGACGCGTTCGCAGGCCGTGAGCGCACTGACATGTTTATCTTTTTCCCGTATGGGCGCGTATCACCCGTGCAGCGCTTGCAAATGACCAGCAACAAAGCCGCAAATGTGCATGCTGTTGCGTTAGATGGGACATTTGACGATTGCCAAGCTATTGTTAAGGGCATGTTCAATCATCATTCGTTCCGTGATGAGGTGCAACTATCTGGCATCAACTCGATCAACTGGGGGCGTATCATGGCCCAGATCGTGTATTTTTTCACATCGGCTATTGCCTTGGGCGCGCCTGACAGGCCGGTAAGTTTCACCGTTCCAACCGGTAACTTCGGCGATATCTTTGCTGCTTATTCAGCAAAGCGCATGGGATTACCCATTGAGCAATTGATTGTCGCCACCAACGATAATGATATTTTGGCACGCGCTTTTGCAACCGGCACCTATGAAATGCGCGGTGTTGTTCAAACAACATCACCGTCAATGGATATTCAGATTTCATCCAATTTTGAACGTTTGGTGTTTGATGCCTATAGCAGGGATCCGGCGCCGGTCATTGCGGCTATGAATGGCCTCATGCAATCAGGTTCATTTTCACTCACGCCGCAAGCGCTGGCGTATATGGAAGAAAACGGGTTTTCAGCCGGGCGGGCAAATGAAGCCGAAGTCGCAGATATACTTGTCGCGTTGAAAGCTGAAAGCGGCTACCGGCTTGATCCGCATACAGCCACTGGTATTCATGTGCAGCGCAAATTACTTGCCAGAAATTCCGTGGGTATCGTCTTGGCAACCGCGCATCCGGCTAAATTTCCAGATGCCGTTGAGGCAGCAATAGGTGAGCGGCCTCATCTGCCGGTTTGGCTCAGCGACCTTATGGATCGGCCAGAATATTTTTCACGTCTTTCCAATGATCAAAAAATGGTGGAAGAGTTTATCAAGGGAAAAAGACGGGTGTAATATACCGTTTGGGAGGAAATTGCGTTGCCTGAAGTCCGTGTTCACCACCTTAAAAATGGTATTACTGTTGCGTCAGAGTATATCTCGCATGTTGAAAGCGTCTCGGTTGGCTTTTGGCTTAAAGCCGGTGCCCGCAATGAACGTGCTGATGAACACGGCATTGCCCATTTGCTCGAACATATGGCATTTAAGGGGACTGCGCGGCGGTCCGCCGAACAGATTGCTGTTGAAATCGAAAATGTCGGCGGCGAGATCAATGCTGCCACTTCAACCGAAAGTACATCCTATTTTGCCCGCGTGCTTAAAGATGATCTGCCCTTAGCGGTAGACATTTTATGCGACATTCTGACCAATTCCACCTTTGACCCTGACGAATTGGAACGTGAAAAGCATGTAATCTTGCAAGAAATCGGCGCAGCGCATGATACGCCGGATGATA
Source organism: Limoniibacter sp. (assembly GCA_031422195.1). Taxonomy (GTDB): domain Bacteria; phylum Pseudomonadota; class Alphaproteobacteria; order Rhizobiales; family Rhizobiaceae; genus JALOTE01. The sequence continues at coordinate 12,339 of JANOPZ010000004.1, forward strand.
TCGTCTTTGATCGTTTCACCGAGGTTGCCTGGGGCGGGCAGCAGGTTGGCCGCTCTATTTTAGGCACACCTGAAAGTGTTCAATCAATTTCCAGCCAGCAACTCAAAGATTTTGTAGCCCGCGAATATTTTGGTGAACGCATGGTGATTGTGGCCGCCGGCAAGGTCGATCATGATGCGCTGGTGCGGATGATTGAAGAGCGGCTTGGCGATATGCCTGCCACCAACCCAGCGCCAACAATTTTAGCTCCCGCATTTTATACCGGTGGGGTCTTCCGCGAAAGTCGCGATTTGATGGATGCGCAAATTGTGCTTGGCTTTGAAGGCCGCGCTAACTTGGCGCGCGACTTTTACGCTTCGCAGGTTCTGGCCATGCTGCTTGGCGGCGGTATGTCATCAAGGTTATTTCAACAGGTTCGCGAGAAACGCGGGCTTTGCTATTCCATTTATTCTTTCCATTGGAGTTTTTCAGACACTGGCATTTTCGGCATTCATGCAGCCACTCAAAAGGAAGATGTTGCTGAATTATTGCAAGTTGTCCGCGATGAAGTTATGAAAGTTGCAGACTTTGTTGACATCGCAGAAGTAAACCGCGCGCGCGCGCAGTTTCGTGCAGGATTATTAATGTCACAAGAAAGCGCTGTTAGTCGCACCGGACAGATTGGTCGACAAATTTTGCTGCATGGGCGCACATTGGAAATGCAAGAAACCATGGACAGGCTTGCCGCCATAACACCTGATCGCTTGACGGATTTGGCAGCGCGTATGTTTACAACAACGCCAATGACGCTAGCGGCGCTCGGGCCGATTGAAAATTTAGCTGCCATTGAAAATCTTGGCATGGGGTTTGTGTCTATGCCCGAAGCCAAACTCGCTGCTGCCGAATAGTTGAGTTTCAGGAGCGTGTTTGCTTTTCTCAGAGCGGAAAGCCCAGTTCTAACGGGAGATCTAACGCTTCTGCGTTTGCCGGAGCCCACCGATTTTGCAGTCTGGCGAGATTTACGGTTCAAAAGCCGTGCGGAACTGGAGCCTTATGAGCCAATTTGGGCAAAAAATGAACTGGCTCGCTCGGCTTTTGCGGCGCGCGTCCGGCAGGCAAAAACGCTTGCAGAAAACAAAGAAGCGTTTCACTTTATGATCTTCAAAAAGATGGATTTGGGTGCGGAAACACTTTTCTTAGGCGGAATAACCTTGGGAAATGTAAGGTATGGCTCTGCTAACACTGGTGAAATAGGGTATTGGCTCGGCACGCCATTCATCAAAAACGGTTTTATGCGTGATGCAGTGAGTGCTGTATTGGCTTATTCATTTTCAACCCTGCGTTTGCATCGCGTCGAGGCAGCTTGTATTCAAAGCAACACCCGTTCGATTGCGCTTCTCCGGCGTTGCGGATTTCAGTTTGAGGGTCATGCGCGTTCTTATCTTGAAATAAACGGCAAAAGACATGACCATCTTCTTTACGCCTGTTTGCCATCCGATGCTTTAACTCTTGGGTCTTAAAGGCTGCGTTGTTTCGATATGAGAATTCTGTTCCAATTTTTGCTGATTTTGTGTCTGCCCTTTTGGTTGGCAGGTGCGACCGTTGCACTGGAGCCTATTCGCGTATCACAAAACGATGTCGCTTTGGACCTGACCAAGGCCATTGAAATTTCAACTGGCAAAGGCAGCAGTTTTCAGGTGTCTGCCGCGCCTGCCGCAGATGGAATTGTACGCCGGATTGAAATACGTGCTGTCAGCGAAAAACCAACCGGTAATTGGGCTGTTTTTGTACTTGCAAACCCGACAGACCGTCAACTTGACCGTTTGATTGTTGCGCCGCATTTCCGCCTTGCTGGGTCCGGAATAATCTGGCCCGATTTGGGCTCGCCGCGAATTGTTAATATTACGCCATCAGAAGGTTTTGCACTTGACCGGGTTAAATCAGAGTCGGCGGATACTTTTTCTGTCACATTAAACCCCGGCAGCGTCGTGACCTTCGTCGCTGAAATGGCAAGCGCGCGATTGCCTGAGGTCCAAGTGTGGGATCCTGAAGCCTACAAAGATACGCAAAATGCTTTCACGCTTTACAAAGGTATTGTACTTGGTATCGCCGGTCTTTTAGCTCTGTTTTTGACTATTGTTTTTGTGGTGCGTGGTACTTCGCTGTTTCCAGCTACCGCGGCCTTGGCTTGGGCTGTTCTGGTTTACGTTGCAATTGATTTTGGTTTTCTGAGCCAAGCAATTGCAATCGCGCCAGGTGGCGAGCCCATCTGGCGCGCCGGAGTTGAAGTGGCGTTGGCGGCGATATTGGTGCTATTTTTGTTCGCTTATCTGCGACTTAACCGATGGAACCCACGTATTAGTTATCTGGCCATTACATGGGTTATTGCATTGGCGACACTTGCATTTGTTGCTGTCGTCAACCCTTCAATAGCAGCTGGAGTGGCACGGTTTTCATTTGCGGGCACTGTTCTTATCGGCGTGCCTTTGATCGCATGGCTTGGTATTCATGGCTATGATCGTGCCGTGATGTTGGTTCCGACTTGGATTTTGATGATAGCGTGGCTGTTTGCAAGCTGGATGACCGTAACGGGCCAAATAGATAACCCGATTATTCAATCGGCCTTGGCTGGCGGTATGGTGCTGATTATCGTTCTCTTGGGTTTTACTGTGATGCAGCATGCTTTTGCCGGCGGCGCGGTGGAACAGGGCCTGTTCAGTGATCTTGAACGCAAGGCGCTTGCGCTTACCGGTTCTGGAGATATCGTATGGGACTGGGACGTGCTGCGCGATCGTATCACTGTTGTACCCGATGTTTCTGAAAAGCTTGGACTTGAGCGCAGTTCGCTCTCGACTTCACCGGTAAAATGGTTGGCTTTTTTGCACCCAGAGGACCGGGAGCGTTTTCGCACAACCTTGGATGCCGTGATTGACCATAAAAAGGGCCGGATTGGTGATGAGTTTCGCATTCAAACACCGAGCGGTCGCTTGGTCTGGTATGCACTTCGTGCAAGACCCGTCATTGGACATGATGGCGAGGTTATGCGCTGTATCGGTACAATGGCTGATGTGACCGACCAGAAGCTGTCAGAAGCGCGCCTGTTGCGCGATGCCGTCAATGACAATCTGACAGGCCTTCCGAACCGTGAACTGTTTTTGAGTGCCCTCAATTCGACATTGAAGATATCAGAATCCGACGGATTAAAACGACCCACGGTATTTTCAATCGATTTTGATCGCTACCGCCTCGTCAACGACAGCCACGGGCTACAGGCAGGCGATACGATATTATTGACACTGTCGCGCCGTCTGCAGCGCCTGTTGAAGCCGCAAGACGCCCTGTGTCGCATGATGGGCGACCAGTTTGCTCTGATGCTTATGTCGGAACAAGAACCTACAAGGGTTGCAGCTTTCGCCGATGCTTTGCAAAAAGCCATCAACGCGCCCATCAGTCATGGTCGTGAGCCTATCGAACTTACAGCTTCAATTGGCGTTGCCACAGCAACACAACCAGGCGTTACTGCTGAAATGTTGGTTAAAGATGCTGAACTGGCGATGCATCAAGCAAAGCGGCACGGCGGCAACCGTATTGAACCGTTTCGCCCTGCTTTTCGTGCGGCTGGTTCTGATCGGTTGCAGCTTGAATCTGATCTCCGGCGTGCCATTGAGCGCGATGAAATTGAGTTGGTTTATCAACCCATTGTGCGTCTATCCGACAATGCAATCGCCGGCTTTGAAGCCTTAATGCGTTGGAATCATCCGCGGCGCGGTTCGGTTTCGCCTTCAGAATTTATACCTTTGGCTGAAGAAACAGGAATTATCACCAAACTTGGGCTTTTTTCGATGAACGAGGCCGCCAATCAGCTGCGCAGTTGGCAGTTTGAACTTGGCGAAGTCTCTTTGTTTATGTCGGTCAATCTTTCGAGTGCGCAAATTTTACGTCAAGATGTGGCCGGTGATGTGAGCTCAGTGCTGGCGCGATCAGGTTTGAAACCCAAATTCTTCCGCTTGGAATTGACCGAATCTGTTGTGATGGAAGACCCGGAACGCGCCATTGCCCTGCTCAATCAACTCAAAAGCTTTGGTATCGGACTTTCAATCGATGATTTTGGAACCGGCCATTCTTCCTTGTCTTACTTGTCGCGCTTCCCTTTTGATGCCATAAAAATCGACCGTTCATTTTTAGTTGATGAGGGCCCTAAACGTGACACGCTTCTCAAAGCCCTTGTCACACTTGGTGTTGATCTTGGAATGTCGGTGATTGCCGAAGGCGTAGACAATGATGCCGATGCACAAGTGCTGCGTGAGCTGGGTTGCACTTATGTGCAGAGTTTTGCCTTTGGCGAACCGCATAATGCAGAGCAGACGCTTCGTCTGTTGAAGCAGCAAATGAATTTGATAAGAGCTTGAAGTGCTGTGATAACACTGCGATAGCGCATTTGTGTCCAGCCCGATGATTGAAAATGATTAAAAAACCGCGCAATTGGTTTTAATGTTCAAGTATTTCTGCACCGTTTTCTTTATTTTGTTGGGCAGCTTGCCCGCTTCGTCTTTCCAATCTGATTGGGTGGAAAGCGAAGGCGGCGCAATGCGTTTGATCATTGCCAATGGCGGGGCAGAACAGGCGCGCGGCGTCCTTGAAATTAAGTTACAACCGGGCTGGAAGACCTATTGGCGCGAGCCCGGTGATGGCGGTATTCCGCCATCTTTGAGCAGAAACGGCATGGCTTTGGAATTGCTATTTCCTGCACCCGAGCGCATCAGCGAAAACAACATGGTTTTCAGCGGCTATCACAATGGCGTCAATCTGCCATTTGTTTTACCGCATACGCTGGAGCCGGCTGACAGGCTCACCGCGTTTATTGGCATCTGCAGGGAAATATGTGTGCCGTTTCAGGGCGAGTTTGTGTTGATGCGTGATGCGGATGATTTGGCGCTCGTGGACCAAGCTTTTGCCGCACTGCCAAAACCAGCTTTAGAAAATGTCGGTGTTGTCGAACAGGCCCGCACGGGCAACCAACTGAAGCTCAAAGTTGCTGGAATGAAAAACGATGCAGCGCTGTTTCTTGCGCCCGGCAAAGGGGTCTATTTAGGCATTCCCATCGCCTCCGTTGACGGATTTTCTGTAAAAATAATCAAAGAAAAGATGCCGGGAGTGACAGTGAATTACACATTAAAAACTCTAGATGGCTCGATTTCTGGCATATTTGACATGCCAAATTAGGCGCGTTTGGCGAACATCTTTTCTTTCATGCTGAACCGCACTACTTCACAACTATAATTTCAAACGGAGCTTTTCCATGACTATTTCTATTGGTAATTCAGTGCCTGCCGGTTCATTCAAAGTTATCAGTGCAGACGGCCCCGCCGAAAAAACGGCAGCTGACATTCTTGGTCAAGGAACCGTTGTTCTGGTGGGTGTGCCCGGCGCATTTACACCAACCTGCAATGACAACCATGTGCCCGGCTATTTGGAAAATGCCGAAGCCATTAAACAGCGCGGCGTCGATGCCATTTACATTCTGTCGGCCAATGACCACCATGTGATGCGCGCTTGGGAAAAAAGCTTGGGCTCTGAAGGCAAAGTGCAAATGATTTCCGATTGGGATGCGTCTTACGCAACTGAATTGGGCCTCAATGTCGATATTTCTGCCTATGGTTTAGGCATGCGCGCAAAGCGGTTTTCCATCTTATTTAAGGATGGCAAGGTTGCTGTTGTCAACGTCGAAGATAATCCGGGCCAAGTATCAAACACTTCCGCTGCCACTTTGATCGGCGCTCTTTAAGAATTAGCAAAATTTACGAACCGGCTGCTTCGGTGGCCGGTTTTTTAATGGACAAAAATGGTGCCATGCCTTGCCGGGCTAACTCATCGGCGCGCTCGTTTTCAGGGTGGCCTGCATGGCCTTTGACCCAGCGCCAATCGACTTCGTGCGGTAAGCGGGCTGCATCCAGGGCTTGCCAGAGCTCAAGGTTTTTCACCGGCTTTTTATCTGCCGTGCGCCAACCGTTGCGCTTCCAGCCCTGCATCCATTTGGTGATGCCATCACGCACGTATACTGAATCTGTCGTGAGAATTACAGTGCAAGGCTGTTTTAGTGCAGTGAGCGCCTCAATCGCCGCCATCAATTCCATCTGGTTGTTCGTGGTTAGCGCCAAACCGCCGCACAACTCTTTGAGCTTGTCGCCGTAGCGCAGGATTGCACCCCAGCCGCCCGGGCCGGGATTGCCTGAGCATGCGCCATCGGTGAAAACCTCAACTGTTTTCATTGGCTTATCAGGCCATAGCTTGCCGCGCTTTTTACGTCACGGTGAAACGCCATTTTGCGGCTGTATTCCCTTGGGTCTTTTTTGACAACAAGGGAGCCTTCGGGCGTGTTAATCCAATCATAAAGGCGCGTCAGCATAAAGCGTAAGGCCGAGCCGCGGGCGAGCAATGGTAGCGAGGCAATTTCATCTGCGTTCAATTTGCGGCCCGATTGGTAGCCGTCAAACAACGCCGCACCCTTGGTAGAGTTAAACGCGCCGTCTAGCTCAAAACACCAAGCGTTAAGGCAGGTCGCAACATCGTAGGCCAAGATATCTGTGCAGGCGAAATAAAAGTCGATGATGCCCGACAGTTTGTCGCCAAGGAAAAACACATTATCTGGAAATAGATCGGCATGGATAACGCCGCGCGGCAAATGCTGTGGCCAGTTATTTTCCAAATCAATTAAATCTTGTTCGACCTCGGCCACCAAACCGGGAACTATATTTTCTGCAAAATCAGCGCATTTATTCCAAAGCGGTCGCCAATCTTGCAGGGTCAAGCCATTGCGGCGCGATAACGTAAAATTGGTGCCTGCCACATGCATTTGCGCCAAAGCCACGCCCAGTTCGAAGCAATGATTGGCGTCCGGACGTCTTGGCCAAGTGCCTTCTAGAAACGTGATGATCGCGGCTGGTCTGCCGGCGAGTGTTGCAATCATGCTCGCATCTTTGCGCAAAACCGGCAGCGGGCAAACAACACCTTGCTGTTGTAAATGCTGCATTAAGCCAAGAAAAAACGGTAGATCAACCTCATTTACCCGCTTTTCATAGAGCGTGAGAATGTATTGGCCCTTTGTGGTGTGCAGCATAAAGTTGGAATTTTCGACGCCTTCGGCAATGCCGCGATAAGAGGTCAATTCACCTATATCATAGCCTGCCAGAAACGCCTTCAATTCAAGGTCGGTAACATCAGTATAGACAGCCACTTTTCACGCCCCGCCTGACAAAAACGCCATATCCGGCTTCGTCAGTTCAACGTCTCGCAGCGCGCGCATCACCATGAATTCTTCGGTTTCTTCGGCTGTTATGAACGGTTCAACCAAGATTTCAAATCTGGCAGCAAACGCATCCAATATTTCATTGACTAAAATTTCAGGGGCTGATGCGCCTGCCGAAAGGCCAAGTGTGGCAATACCCTCAACTTTAGCCCAGTCAATGTCAGCAGCGGTTTGCACCAGCATCGAAATGCGAGCACCCGCTTTTAATGCCACATCAACAAGGCGCATCGAGTTGGATGAGTTGGGAGCGCCTACGACCAAAAATAAATCACAGCCTAAAGCAGCTGCTTTAACAGCCTCTTGCCGGTTGGTTGTAGCATAGCAAATGGATTCAGCGGCCGGCGCTGTAATGCTTGGAAACTTTACCTGCAATGCCGCCAAAATTTCAGAGGTATCATCGACCGAAAGTGTCGTTTGAGTGACGAACCCCAAGGCATCGGGGTTGGCAGGCCGTAGCGTCGCAACATCATCAACGCTTTCTACCAATGTAATTGTGCCTTCGGGCAATTGGCCCAATGTGCCGATGACCTCAGGATGGCCTTTATGCCCAACCAACAGCACATGCCGGCCGCGTCGCTCATGCAGCATCGCTTGCTTGTGAACTTTTGAAACCAACGGGCACGTGGCATCCAGCGCCAACATATTGCGTGCTGCTGCATCGGCTGGCACTGATTTTGGTACACCATGCGCTGAAAACACAACTGGTCTGTCAGTATGTTCAGCGGGAATGTCGATCAATTCTTTGATGAATATGGCGCCACGTTGGCGAAGGCCATCGACCACATACTTGTTGTGCACAATCTCATGGCGCACATAAACCGGAGCACCATATTTTTTGAGAGCTAGCACCACAATTTGAATAGCGCGGTCAACTCCGGCACAAAATCCGCGCGGGCCGCACAAACGAATGGTGAGCTTTGGTTTTTGCATGTCGGTGCCCGAATACCTTTGGCGTTGGTCGCTATTTACCGGCATGAAGTCAAGCCGTTTCGGACCGCGCTTTTACAATATAGGCTAGCAATACAACCGCTAATGCCAGAGCCAACCCGTACCAAGTGATTAAATATTGCATATGGTTATTGGATAAATCCACGCGGGTCACGCCTGCAATCGGCAATAACCCATCCGGCAATTTTGAGGTTTTATCAACAAAAAATGGCAAGACCGATTTGTTGTCAAGGCCAGCTGCCACAATCATGGCGTTCAAATCTTTCCAATAAAATTCGTGTTTTTGCGGGTTGTTATCTGGCACTACCCATCCTGGTTTTTCTGTAAGCGCGGCACGTGCAAGGCCTTCAATATTGACCAACTGGTTCATTTGGCCATCTTGCCGCAAAGCCGGGTCGCGCTTATCGTATGGCACAAACCCGCGGTTAACAAAGATCACCTGCCCGCTTGCAACTTCAACCGGCGTATAAACGTGCCAACCCGATTGGCCATCAAGCGTTGCCAGCACATATTGCTCGCGATCATTCATCAATGTGCCGTTGAGTTTAACCGGCCGATATTCAATATCGGAACCAGCGTCGGCCATACCGATAATTGCGTCTAGAGGCACAGGGGCCTCAATAATACGGGTATCAATTGTGTTGATCAGTGCTTCTTTCCAGATCAGCCGGTTCCATTGCCACGTGCCAAGGCTGATTAGGATGGCAAATGCGATACCGGAAAGTACAAACAGCCACAGGCTGATTTTTGCGCGGCTCTTGCTATTCATTATCAATGACTCCTGGCGCTGCCTTGCGGACATATTGATGGCAAAGCAACATGCCTTTGATAAGGCGTGTGAGCCAAATGCACAGCACCAAAATGACTATTGGCCAAATCACGATGTGCAGCCAGATCGGCGGCAAAAACGTATTTTCAAGCGCGAGTGCGCCGCCGAGCACTATAATATTGGCAAACATCACCACAAATACGACTGCGCCATCGCCGACGTCCAAAGCTGAAAGATCCAAATTGCAATTGCTGCATTTTGGCCTGATCTTTAGCAGACCGGCAAAGAGCTGACCTTGTCCACAACGCGGGCACCTGCCCTTAAACCCTGTTTGCGTCGGGTCAATCGCAGGAAAGTATGCAGGTCTTTTTGTCATTTTCCCCTTTGAACACGTCTAGCCGAAAGCGGCGGGTGGTCCCGCCGATTATATCAAAAAGACATATTAATGCTGGTAGAGCGGCGCGCCCCACGAGGCCCAAACATAGATGGCGAAAAACAAAAACAACCAAACGACGTCCACGAAATGCCAGTACCACGCAGCAGCTTCAAAGCCAAAATGCTGCTCTGGTTTGAAATGGCCAGCCAGTGCGCGAAACAAACATATGGCCAGAAATATAGTGCCAATCAAAACGTGGAAACCATGAAAGCCAGTGGCTAAATAAAACGTTGCACCGTACAGCGAGCCGGAAAATGAGAATGGTGCCACTGAATATTCATACGCTTGCACGCAGGAGAAGATGACACCAAGCAAAACGGTAAGTACTAAGCCCCATTTTAGCCCTTCGCGGTCACCGTGAATCAAGGCATGGTGCGCCCAAGTCACTGTGGTGCCTGACAGAAGCAAAATCACGGTATTATAAAGCGGCAAATGCAACGGATCGAGTACTTCGACACCCTTTGGTGGCCATTGCCCACCTGTGTATTCGGTACGCAATACCTGCTGTGCTTCATTATAGAAAAGACTGGCATCAAAAAATGCCCAGAACCAAGCAGCAAAAAACATCACTTCGGAGGCGATGAACATAATCATGCCGTAGCGCAAATGCAGCGACACTACGCGAGTGTGCGCGCCAGCGTGGGCTTCCTTAATGGTATCTGCCCACCAGCCATACATTGTATACAGTACAATGGTAAAACCAATCAGCAACATCCATGGGGAAGCCAAATTAACGCCAAGGAAATAAAAATCATTTCCCTTCAGATTCTGCATATAGCCCACGCCGCCTACCGCCATAACCAAAGCGCCAAATGAGCCGAGGATAGGCCAAGGGCTAGGGTCAACAATGTGGTAATCGTGGTTCTTGGTCTCAGACATTATCTTATCCCTATCAGTGACGGGTTTGGGCCAGTTAACACCGGCCATTATTCTATTTTAGTTTCAATGCCGCTTGTTCGGTATTGATTTCATTGCCCTCTAGTACCGGAAAGAACGTGTACGACAAAGTGATTGTTGTAATTTTAGTTGCTTCAGGATCATCTATTATGGTGGGATCAATGAAAAATACCACTGGCATATCGAGAGTTTCGCCCGGTTTTAGAGTTGTGTTCGTAAAACAGAAGCATTGCAGCTTGTTAAAATAGGCACCAGCAGTTTCAGGCGTCACATTAAAGGTGGCAATTGCTTTAACTTCGCGCGTTGAAACATTTTTCGCCGTGAAAGCAATTTGCTTGGTTTCGCCAAGTTGCACTTCAACTTCGCGCACCACTGGGCCAAACTTTATCGGCAAACCACCATTCACATTGCCATCGAAACGCACTTTGATGTTATGCGCCATAACTTGTTCGGGCGCTGCGGTTGCAATTTTCGGTGTTCCACCAAAACCCGTCACCTGGCAAAACAATTTATACAATGGAACTGAAGCATAAGCTGCTCCGATCATCGAAGCAAAAAACACTACGCATGCTGCTGCCACGCGCAAATTAGCGTTTCGGCTGGGTTTATTATTGATCGGTTGTGTCGACATTGCAAAACCTCAAAACGAACGCGACAACACGGTGCTGCCCATCTTAAAAACGGTGATTCCATAGAAGGCCAAAACGATGACCACCAAGGCTATTCCCAACGCCAAAGAGCGGCCTTTGCGGGCTTTGTTTTGGGCTTCTGTCGGAGTTATCAAATCTAAATCGGCCATTTATACCACCACACGATGAATAAGTGTTTCCACTAGCAAAACGCCAAATAAGGCAAATAAGTACCAAAGAGAAAACACGAAAAGTTTGATTGAAGGCCGACCAGCTGCGGCACCCTGTGCGCGCAATAATTGCCACGCACGAAATGCAAACATACCGCCCAAGACGGTGGCTGTGGCCATGTAGACATATCCAGCAAATCCGGCAAAAAATGGAAGGGTGCTCGCAATTGCAAGCAGAACCGAATAGCCGAATATCTGGCGCTTTGTGCTTTCGATGCCCGCCACATTCGGCATCATGGGTACGCCTGCGGCACCATATTCTTCACTTTTCAACAGCGCTAGCGCCCAAAAATGAGGTGGTGTCCAGAGAAAGACAATTAGAAAAAGAATAAAACTTTCAATGCTGATCCACTGACCAGTGACCGCCGCCCAACCAATAATGGGCGGGAAGGCACCAGCTGCGCCGCCTATCACGATGTTCTGCGGTGTTGAGCGCTTTAGCCAAGCCGAATACACAATAACATAAAAGAAAATCGTAAAAGCGAGCCAACTACCGGCAACCCAATTGGTTGCAAGTCCAAGCGTCACAACCGACAATGCCGAAAGAACAACGCCAAACACCAGCACATCTTGCGGATCAATTCGGCCTGATGGAATAGGCCGTGACTTTGTACGCGACATTAACGCGTCGATATCAGCATCATACCACATATTAAGAGCGCCGGACGCGCCCCCGCCAATAGCAATAGCAGCAACTGCGATAAATCCGATGAACGGGTTGATCGGGCCGGGCGCGATAACGAGGCCAACCAATGCAGTGAAAACAACCAGCTGCATTACGCGGGGTTTAAGCAGTTCATAAAAATCGCGCGGGCCAGCCAAAGACAGCCCGGACGACCCGGGGCCATTTTCAGCGGCGATATTTTCGGTCAATGCCATTAACTTATTCCATTTGGTCCAATTTGCGGGGCGGGGATTGATCGCCCCGCCTCGCTATTCATTACTTGATGCGCGGAAGCTGTTCCCACTGGTGATATGGTGGCGGAGATGAAAGCTGCCACTCGAGTGTGTCGGCACCTGCGCCCCATGGGTTATTTCCGGCTGGCACTTTACGAGCAAAGGCTTGTGCTACGCCAAACAAAAACACGAGAACGCCTACAGCTGCGATATAAGATCCGTACGAAGAAACAGCATTCCAACCGGCAAATGCATCAGGATAATCGATGTAGCGGCGCGGCATACCTGCAAGGCCAAGGAAATGCTGCGGGAAGAAAATGATGTTAACGCCGACGAAGGTAATCCAAAAATGCAGCTTGCCGACAAATTCGCTGTACATGTAGCCGGTGATTTTTGGGAACCAATAGTACCATGCAGCAAAGATAGCGAACACGGCACCCATCGACAGCACATAGTGGAAATGTGCGACGACATAATAAGTGTCGTGCATGGCGCGGTCGAGACCAGCATTCGCCAGCTGGACGCCTGTTACGCCGCCAAGCGTGAACAAGAATATAAAGGCAATCGCCCAAAGCATTGGGGTTTTGAACGTGATTGATCCACCCCACATTGTGGCAATCCACGAAAAAATCTTAATCCCGGTTGGCACTGCAATAACCATGGTCGCAAACACGAAGTACCGCTGAGCCTGCAATGAGATGCCGCTTGTGTACATATGGTGCGCCCATACTACGAAGCCGACAGCGCCAATGGCAACCATTGCCAAAGCCATTCCCATATAGCCAAAGATTGGCTTTTTGGAGAATGTCGAGATGATGTGGCTCACAATACCGAAGCCTGGCAAAATTAAAATATAAACTTCAGGATGCCCAAAGAACCAGAACAAGTGCTGGAACAATATCGGGCTTCCACCAACATGGGCGAGTGGTTCACCCGCAATATAAATATCAGACAAAAAGAAACTGGTGCCCATGCTCCTGTCGAAAATCAACAACAAGGCTGCACCAAAAAGTACAGGGAATGAAAGCAAACCAATAATGGCCGTGAAGAAGAACGCCCAAATGGTGAGCGGCATTTTAGTGAAAGACATGCCCTGTGTGCGCATATTAATAATGGTGGTAACATAATTGATACTGCGGCTGGAACCACAACAACGCC
>JANOPZ010000005.1:0-27700 GCA_031422195.1 Limoniibacter sp.
TTGAAATTCTGGCCGATTTTCAAAATGGCAGCGTCTTCAACGATTGGCTTGATCAGTGCCAGCGCTTCTTCGCGGTTGATTTGGCCGTCAGAAAAACGCATCGCACCGGCAAACATATCCGCACCGCCTTCAACATGGCCAAGCGGCACATAGGCGGCTTTGCCGATGCTTAAAGCCAGCGCAACGCCAGCGATTTCTGCCACTTGCGGGTCAAGCGAGTTGGTTTCAAGGTCGATCGTGAGTTGGCCTTGATCGCGCGCTTCCGCGAGCCAAGCGTTCAGCGTTTCAACATCGCGAATTGTAACATAGCCTTCATGATGGAGCGGCAAAGCCCGGATTCGCACAGCTTCCTTTGCAGCAAAGGCCAGTGGTGTGCCGTCACTGGCTTCTGGTTGTGCTGGTGCAGACTTTGCGGGTTGCGGTTCCAAGTCTGGGCCGCGTGTATCACCCTCAACCACAACATTTGCGGCTTCAATGGCGGAGGCATCAGTGCCGGTCGCTTCAGCGATACGGCGCGTTAACGAGGTAAATTCCATGGCTTTGAGATAAGCCACCAATTTGGGCCCGTCAGTGGGCTCTAACACCAGAGCATCAATTGGCAGCTCTAGCTCGCAATCCACCTTCAGCGTCACCAGTTGGCGTGACAGCAGAGCCATTTCGCGGTTGGCGATAATGCTTTCCCGGCGCTTTTCTTGTTTGATTTCGCCAGCCCGCTCCAGCAGCGCATCCAAAGTGCCGTATTCATCCAGCAATTGCGCGGCGGTCTTGGGGCCAATTCCCGGCACGCCCGGCACATTGTCAGTCGAATCGCCAACCAGAGACTGCAAATCGATCATTTTATCTGGAAACACACCGAACTTTTCAAACACGCCGTCCGGGCCGATTTCCTTGTCTTTCATCGGGTCATACATCGACACATTTTTCGTGATGAGCTGCATCAAATCCTTGTCGGATGAAATAATTCGCACGTCGCCGCCCTGCTCCGCCATAAGACGGGCGTAAGTGGCTATGATATCGTCGGCCTCAATGCCTTGTTGCTCAATACACGGCAGGCCGAACGCGCGTGTGGCCTCACGGATCAGCGCAAACTGCGGTATTAGATCTTCCGGCGGCGCAGAGCGGTTCGCTTTATATTCAGAGTAGAGGTCATTGCGAAAGGTTTTCGATGAATAGTCAAAAATCACCGCAAAGTGCGTTGGCACCACGCCAACAGCGGTATCGCGTGCATCAACCAGCAATTTCCACAGCATATTGCAAAAACCGGAAACGGCATTGACAGGCATGCCATCGGATTTGCGGCTTAAGGGCGGCAAAGCGTGGTAAGCGCGGAAAATATAGGCCGAGCCGTCAACGAGAAAGAGAGTTTTGGGGTTTTGGGTCATCGGCAAAGATTAGCGCCGGTTGACAGCGGCGTCCATTGGCCCAGCAAATCAATTCAAGTTTTAGTATTGCTGAAACGAGGTTTTAACCTGGCTGTGCCATCTTGGCGGCATGAGCACACATAAGAACGCCCTTCTTGCCCCTATTTCCGGCCCTTTAACCGGCCTACAAACAGGATCATTTTCAACGCGCGCCAATATGTTGGGCAGTGTTTTGGTGGTGCTTTATTGCTCCATTATTGCGATTATTGCGCTTGGCTTCCCGTTGGCAAATTGGGACATGATCCCCTACACCGCGTTGGCTCAGGCCACTCCCGAGCAAGACATAGCGGCCATTCATGCTTCGGCTTACGACACCGTGAAGCTTGCAGTTTCACCGGGGGATTTTTTGCAGCTTACAGAAGATCGCCGTTACCGCATTGCGCAATATGCCAGCTCAGATGCCTTTGCCACAATGCTGCCGATGTATGAAGTGAAATGGCTCTATATTGAGACTATTCGCGTTATTTCTTCTGTTATGGGTGTTATCCAAGCGGAGCGCGTGATCAACTCGGTCTCAATGGTCGCGATTGGCCTGATGATTAGCTTCTGGCTCAATGCCAATCGCGCCCTTGTTTTTGCCCCCATTGTCATTGCTGGTCTCGCACTCAGCGATATTGGCACAATTGCCCGCGTCACCACTCCCGATATGATGGCTGGCGCCTTGGTTTTGGGGTCCGTTCTGCTGTTGCACCGAGGTCAGGCGGCACTCTCCGCCTTGGTTTTGGCTGCGGCAGTTGCAACACGGCCAGATCATGTTTTGCTGGCCGGCTGCCTTGCGATTGCTTTGGTGCTCGCGGGTCGCGATTGGCGCAACGCTGCGCTTTTGCTTTTGCCATCACTGGCCGCATTTGTCGTGGTTTCAAATGTCGCTAATTATCCGGGTTGGTGGACACATGTTTATCTGACCCAGATTGAATATGTTCCAACCCTAGAAGGTTTCCATCCCGAGTTTTCATTAGCCACCTATCTTGTTGCCGTTGTAAAAGCAGCATCCCGCGCCGTAGCAGAGGAAGGTTGGCCAGTTCTGCTGCTTATGCTTGCGCTAGGCAGTGCTTGGGTGGTCATGAAGATTGAGAATGTATCACGCCGCGATATGGCTCTAACACTGGCATTATTGGTTGCTGTCGTTGTCAAGTTCATGATCTTCCCAATCAATGAAGGCCGCTTCCATTTTGCCTACCTTATCCCTGCTTTGTTGTTATTGGTTGCGATTTGGGCCAATTCTCAGGCGCGCAGGGATTTAGGTGCTGATCGAACTGTCGTAGCGTAACTATTTTCGAGAAACCTTACGCGAATGTAATCTTGTTGCCCTTGAAATGCCCCAATCGCATGGCCATCTCTCATCTATCGGTGGTAAGCCGAATTCCGGATTAAGGCACGTCCCCCGCCTCCCGGATTTGTATGTGGAAGCCAGTCCCCCTCTCGGCTTTTACTGCACATGTGATGAGGCCGCTGTGGTAAACCCCTCCTCCACGGCGGCCGATCCATTTTCGGGGTTTGCTTTTTGCGGTTTCTTTGAGCAGTTCAGACGGGTAACTTGGCTGAAAAGGATTCGCCGTTATGCCAAATTCGTCAACTGATTCAGTTCTCAATGCAATTGATCTAGGACTTGATCAAAGTCTCGCGCGCCTCAAAGCCTTGGTTGCAATACCATCGATTTCCACCGATCCGGCCTATGACCATGACTGTGTCCGAGCTGCCGAATGGCTGGTGGCTGATCTTAAAACGATCGGTTTTGAAGCATCTGTGAGGCCGACCACCGGTCAGCCCATGGTCGTTGCGCATATGGCGGGGCCTAAAAACGCGCCGCACATTTTGTTTTATGGCCATTATGATGTTCAGCCCGTAGATCCGTTGGAGCTTTGGACGTCTAGCCCGTTTGATTGTTCCGTGATCGATACACCAAACGGAAAAGTGATTACAGGTCGTGGCACCGCCGATGATAAAGGCCAGCTCATGACCTTTATCGAAGCTTGCCGCGCTTGGAAAAATGTCAGCGGAGGCCTGCCCGTATCAGTTACGATTTTGTTTGAGGGTGAAGAAGAAAGCGGTTCAAAATCATTGCAGCCGTTTTTGAACGCGAACGCGGCGGAACTCACAGCGGATGCTGCGTTTGTATGCGACACCAATATGTGGGATGCAGAAACACCCTCGATTTCAACGGGCCTGCGCGGCATGGTCGGTGAAGAGATCATCATAAAGGCCGCAGACCGTGACTTGCATTCAGGTTATTTTGGCGGGGCAGCGGCAAACCCAATCCATATTTTGACAAAAATTTTGGCCGATATGCATGATGAAACTGGCCGTGTGACGATACCCGATTTTTATGATGGCGTGAGCGAAACGCCTGACGATATCAAACACATGTGGTCGGGATTGGGTCGCTCAGATGAAGCCTTTTTGGGCGAAGTGGGGCTCTCGATACCATCAGGTGAAAAAGGCCGTTCGGTTTTGGAGCTGACTTGGGCAAGGCCAACCCTCGAGGTTAACGGCATTACCGGCGGCTATTCCGGACCCGGATTCAAAACTGTGATTGCCGCTGAAGCCCGCGCTAAAGTGTCATTTCGGCTTGTCGGCAAACAAGATCCTGAGGCGATGCGCGCCAATTTCCGCGCATTTGTCACCGCACGCATTCCGGCTGACTGTTCTGTGGAATTCATCGAACATGGCGGAGGGCCAGCCATTCAACTTGATTATGATTCGCCAATGCTGCAAACAGCGCGCGCAGTGTTGACCGAAGAGTGGCAAACGCCTGCTGTGATGATCGGCATGGGCGGATCTATTCCAATTGTTGGCGATTTTAAATCCAAACTCGGTATGGAGTCACTGCTTGTCGGTTTTGGCCTCGCCGATGATCGCATCCATTCTCCCAATGAAAAATATTCACTGAAAAGCTTTCATAAAGGCCAGCGCTCTTGGGCGCGGCTTATGGCAGCTTTTTCGACCATGCAAGCTTTGAAAGGCTAATCTCAATGACAATCCGGTTCCATAAGGGCGACCTGCCAAACCTCGACCATTATAATGTTGAAGCTGTGGCCATAGACACCGAAACGCTTGGCCTCAATTTGCTGCGCGACCGGCTTTGCGTTGTACAATTATCACCCGGCGACGGAACAGCCGATGTCGTACAAATTGCGATTGGCCAGAAAAAAGCACCAAATATTCAAATGCTTCTCAAAAACCCCAAGATCACAAAGCTTTTTCACTTTGGGCGATTTGATATCGCATCGATGTATGCCTCGTTCGGCACACTGGCTGCACCCGTATTCTGCACCAAAATCGCATCGCGCATGACCCGCACATACACCGACCGACACGGCCTGAAAGAGCTTTGTGCAGAACTGCTCGAAGTAAACTTGTCGAAACAGCAGCAATCGTCTGATTGGGGCGCAACTGATTTAACGCCGGCGCAGCTTGAGTATGCGGCATCAGATGTTTTGTATTTGCATGGGCTGCGCACGATTTTGGCTGCACGGCTGAAACGCGAAAACCGGCATACTGAAGCTGATGCCCTCTTCAAATGTTTACCGACCCGCGCAAAGTTGGATTTGATGGGTTTTGAGGCTGACGATTTATTCGCGCATTCGTAATTCTTTTTGAGACCACAAATCAGCCATGAAGCGGGCCAGTTGCATGAATATGCTGTTTGAGGAAACAAGGCCCGCCATGCTTAACGCGCGCTTAACAGCGTTTGTTTTAAACTCAATGATGCGCATCTCGGATTGATTTGATTTATGGCTAAACGCCCTTCTTCTCGTGTTGAACCAAGCTTTGAGCCGAAACGCGGCAAGCGCGAGCCGGTTTTAGCAGTTAAGCGTAAACGCAAACCGGTCCGAAAGGGACGTGGTCTCATTGGTGGTCTCTTTTATTGGGGCACAGTGCTTTCGGTTTGGGGCGTGATCGGCGTTGGTGTAGTGGGCGGATATTATGCCTCGCGCATGCCCAGTGCCGCTGATTGGTCGGTGCCAGATCGCGCACCTAACATTAAAATTCTTGCCAGCGACGGCAGTTTGATCGCCAATCGGGGGTTAACCGGTGGTGAAGCTTTAAGCATTGGCGAAATGTCGCCGTTTATTCCGAAGGCTGTTATCGCCATCGAGGATCGCCGCTTTATGAGCCATTTCGGTGTCGACCCGATTGGTTTGGCCCGTGCGATGGTTGCTAATGTGCTGGCTGGCCGCATGGTTCAAGGTGGTTCAACGTTAACCCAGCAATTGGCCAAGAACCTATTTCTGAAACCTGAACGCACTGTCGAGCGTAAAGTTCAAGAGGTGCTTTTGGCGGTTTGGTTGGAGCAAAAATATACTAAAGATCAAATCCTGGAACTTTATCTCAACCGCGTGTTTTTTGGCTCGAACGCTTATGGAGTAGAAGCGGCATCACGACGCTATTTTCAGAAAAGCGCACGGGAAGTGACGCTGCATGAGGCCGCACTATTGGCCGGGCTTCTCAAAGCGCCATCGCGACTGTCCCCCGCACGTGATCCTGAAGCTGCCAATGCGCGCGCGCAGCTTGTTTTGGCCGCGATGCGCGACACAGGCACTATCACTGATGCCGATATGACCACCGCGCTGTCAGCCGATACTATCCGCGCGGCATCCTATTGGACGGGCGCGGAAAATTATGTCGCTGACCGGGTAATGGACGACATCATTAGCCTCGTGGGTGAAGTCAAAGATGATCTTGTCGTGCACACCACGGTTGACCCGCGTTTGCAGCGCGCTGCAGAAACCGCAATCCGCAAAGCCGTTATTACCAATGGTAAAAAACTGCGTGTGTCTGAAGGCGCCTTGGTTGCCGTTGATTCCACCGGAGCTGTTCGTGCGTTGGTGGGCGGTGTTGATTATGCCAAAAGCCAATTTGACCGCGCTTCAACAGCAAAACGCCAACCAGGTTCAGCCTTTAAGCCGTTCGTGTATCTGGCGGCGCTTGAGGCTGGCTATACGCCAGAAACAATCGTCAACGACCAGCCGGTGCGCTTTGGCAAATGGTCGCCAGACAATTACAAAGACAAATATTATGGGCCGGTTTCACTGACGACTGCACTTTCAAAATCACTCAATTCTGTTGCTGCGCAGCTTGCCGTGCAAGTTGGCCCCGGCAAGGTGGTGGAAACCGCCATGCGATTGGGTATCGCTTCACCACTCACGAATAATGCCTCAATTTCGCTTGGCACTTCAGACGTGACACCGTTGGAAATGACGGCAGCCTATGCAGCATTTGCCAATGGTGGCCTTCAAGCGCCGCCGCGTTTGATTGAGCTTGTGACCAATGCCAACGGCAAGACAGTTTATGAAAACCAAGACGTCGGCACGGCCCGCGTGATCAATGCGTCAATTGCAGGCATGATGAACCGCATGATGAGTGTCACCGTAACCGATGGAACTGCCAAAAAAGCAGCGTTCAACTGGCCATCAGCTGGCAAAACCGGCACGACTCAAAACTCACGCGATGCTTGGTTCATTGGCTATACTTCGCATATGACGGTGGGCGTATGGTTCGGCAATGATAATGGCGACCCGATGAAAGATGTTACCGGCGGCTCGTTGCCAGCAACCGCTTGGCGCGAATTTATGCTGGCGGCCCATAAAGGTTTAGAACCGCAGCCCTTGATTGGCACAGATCAAAAGCGCCCTGCGACCACGATCTTGGACATTATTGCCGGTGAGCTCGGCCAGAATAACTCAATCGACAGCAATGCGGTTGATACCGATACGCGGCCCGATACTGATGGGCTTGCTCCGGTTGGTAGTGTCACGCCTGCAAAGCAGACGACGATAATGGAACTGATTTTGGGTGGGGGCTAAAACTCGCATATTTGCATCGATCGAATCGAAAACGTAGAATTTAGTTTTACAAGCTCTCACCAAAATAATTTCTAGAACAAACAGAAAACTCTGTGAAGAGTGGGCATAACTCGAAATAAAATTCAAAATTCATGTATAACTTGTGTAGTGAAAAAGGGCGTTTGCAGCTGTGACAATCGTTCAAAAAGACACAGCTGCTAAACGCTGGCTCCCCGGAGGGACAGGCGCTGATCAAAAATCACCGTCTGTCCTGTCCTATTTAAATTTCCATGCTGGTAAAGTGCATTTATAGTTTTCGCACCTATAAAGATGGGAAATTTAACACGAAAGCAACGTCCCAGAAAACAAAAACCCCGCCGGATTGCTCCGGCGGGGTTTCCAATTTTAACGCTTCAAATCCAGCTTAGTTGGTTTCGCGTTTTTTCAAAGCCGCGCCGAGGATATCGCCCAATGAGGCACCGGCATCGGTTGAGCCATATTGTGCAACGGCTTCTTTTTCTTCAGCGATTTCAAGCGCTTTGATCGAGACTGTTACTTTTTTGGCTTTCTTATCATAGGTCAGAACGCGGGCATCAACTTTTTGACCAACAGAGAAACGCTCTGGGCGCTGCTCGTCGCGGTCACGGCTCAAATCACCGCGGCGGATGAAGCTATCAAGACCTGAGTCAACCAAGCGCACCTCGAGGCCGCCATCATTGATTGCTGTCACTTCACAGGTCACAACTGCGTTCTTGCGTGGCTCGCCGGTTGATGGTGCCGAACTGGAAGCTGCAGACGTTGCGGCAGATGAAGACGACGTGCCTTCGGATGCGCTGCCTTCTTTGGCGCTGAGCTGTTTGATGCCAAGCGAAATACGCTCTTTTTCAACATCAACATCAAGAACCTGCGCTTTAACCATGTCGCCACGGTTATAGTCTTCGATGGCTTGTTCGCCTGCACGTGTCCAATCAAGATCAGACAAATGCACCATACCGTCAACATCGCCATCAAGACCGATGAACAAACCAAACTCGGTTTTGTTCTTCACTTCGCCTTCAACAATGGTTCCGGCTGGGTTATTGGCGGCAAAAGCTTGCCATGGGTTTTCGAGGGTCTGTTTGAGGCCAAGCGAAATACGGCGCTTGGATGAATCAACCTCAAGGATAACCACATCGGCTTCCTGTGTGGTGGACAGAATTTTGCCCGGATGGACGTTTTTCTTGGTCCACGACATTTCAGAAACGTGGATGAGGCCTTCAATGCCAGCTTCCAGTTCCACAAATGCGCCGTAGTCCGTGATGTTCGTAACGATACCAGAGACTTTTTTGCCAATCGGATATTTATCGCCGATGGCTACCCACGGATCAGACTCGAGCTGTTTCATGCCGAGTGAAATACGGTGTGTTTCTTGGTTGATGCGAATGATCTGCACTTTAACAGTTTCGCCAATATTGACGATTTCGTTCGGGTGGTTGACGCGGCGCCATGCCATGTCGGTCACGTGCAGCAAGCCGTCGATGCCGCCGAGATCAACGAACGCACCGTAATCGGTGATGTTCTTGACGATACCGTCAACGATTTGGCCTTCTTCAAGGTTCTGTACAAGTTCTGAACGCTGCTCCGCACGGCTCTCTTCGAGCACTGAACGGCGCGATACCACGATGTTACCACGGCGTTTGTCCATTTTCAGGATTTCAAACGGCTGGCTGATGTTCATCAAAGGTGAGACATCGCGGATCGGGCGAATATCAACTTGTGAGCGTGGAAGAAACGCTGTTGCGCCATCCAGATCAACCGTAAAGCCGCCTTTGACTTGGTTGAAAATAATACCGTCAACCCGCTCACCGGCGGTGAATTTAACTTCGAGTTTAACCCAGCTCTCTTCACGGCGGGCTTTATCACGGCTTAGAACGGCTTCAGACAAAGCGTTTTCAACACGGTCAACATAAACTTCAACGGTATCGCCGATTTTCATCGAGCCATCTTTGGCGGCGGCGCCAAATTCTTTCATTGGCACGCGGCCTTCGACTTTCAGACCCACATCGATAACGACGCTATCTTTTTCAAAGCCGGTAATAATGCCTTTAACAACAGTGCCTTCGATCGACTGGTCAGCACCAAGGGATTCGTTCAGCAGCGCTTCGAAGTCGCTGCGTGATGGATTAAAATTAGACATATGTTCTCCTGGATGGCCGTGCTTACAATTCAAGAACTGCAATTAAAGCAGTGTTTTGCAGGGCCAATGCGCCGGTTCGTGTTGCGAAAACTCTTAGGCCTCACGCGGCTTTGAAAGCCGTTGGCGCGAACGCGGGGCCGGAGCGGAATGTTACAGATCTAAGCTGCGTAAATGCGCTCAACAATTGCACGCGCAGCATGGAACGCCGCTTCTATAGACATGGTAGAGGTATCAAGCAAGTGGGCGTCGGCGGCAGGCCGCAAAGGAGAATCGGCACGGCCGGTATCGCGTTCATCACGGCGCCTGACGTCGGCCAAGATCGTTTCAAAATCGGCACTGCCGCCATTGTGTATGATTTCATCGTAGCGACGTCTGGCGCGCACTTCAGGCGATGCGGTCACGTAAAACTTTACCGCTGCATCAGGGCAAACTACGGTGCCAATATCGCGGCCATCCAAAATCGCGCCGCTTGGTGATTTCGAAAAAGCACGTTGCTGCTCAACCAAAATACGCCGCAAGTCAGGGTAAACGGCGATCTGGGATGCCGCTTCGCCGATGGCATGGGCGGAAAGCACAGAACGATCAAGTTTTGACAGGTCAATTGCCTGCGCCGCCACGAGTGCCTGCCGATCATCATCAAGCGCCATGTTTTGGTCAAGCATGGCTTTGGCAACCGCACGATAAGTCAGTCCCGTATCCAAATGTGCCAAACCATATTCTGAGGCAATCAGCCGTGCCAGCGTTCCTTTGCCGGAAGCCGCGGGACCGTCAATAGCAATGATAAGAGGCTTTTTTTTCATTTCAACGATTAGCCAATTACCGCGCCTAAACCCGTCATCAGCCCCATAAACTCTGGAAAGCTCGTCGCAATCATGGTCGCATCATCCACTGTGACCGGTTTTTCTGATGCCAAGCCCATTACCAAAAAGCTCATAGCGATTCTGTGATCGAGGTGCGTTGCTACAGTGCCGCCACCTATGCCTTTGCCGTCGGGCCGTCCACGCACGCTGAGCCAATCATGGCCCTCGCTGCAATCAACATTATTGGCTTCAAGCCCGCGCGCCACAGCGGCCAAACGGTCACTTTCTTTCACGCGGAGTTCATCCAATCCATTCATCCGGGTTTCGCCTTTGGCAAAACTCGCGGCAACAGCCAGCACTGGGTATTCATCAATCATCGAAGGGGCCCGGTCTGCCGGCACATTAATACCGGTCAGTTCTGAAGCCCGCACGCGCAAATCAGCAACGTCTTCGCCACCTGCTTTTCTCGGATTTACGATTTCAATATCGCCGCCCATGTCTTGCAGCGTTAAAATTAGCCCCGTGCGGGTTGGGTTCATCAACACGTTTTCAATCAACACATCTGAGCCCGGCACTATCAAAGCTGCAACCAGCGGAAAGCCTGCCGATGACGGGTCGCCCGGAACGGCGATAATTTGGCCCTTGAGTTCACCCTGCCCAACAATTGAAATATGCCGAGTACCATTTGCATCCACGGTTACATCGAGTTTTGCGCCAAAACCTTGCAGCATTTTTTCGGTATGATCGCGCGTAGCAATTGGCTCAATGACAGTCGTTGTGCCGGGCGTATGCAGGCCTGCGAGCAATACGGCTGACTTTACTTGTGCAGATGCCATCGGCAATGTGTAAGTAATGGCTTTCGGCTTGTTTGGCCCGCGCAATGTCACTGGCAACCTATCTCCAGCTTGGCTTGAAACCTCAACGCCCATCTCGCGCAGCGGACCCAGAACGCGGCCCATCGGGCGGCCCGAAAGGGACGCGTCGCCAATATAAGTTGTCGGGAATCCGTAAACACCAGCCAGCCCCATGGTCAGACGGCAGCCAGTGCCGGCATTGCCGAAATCGAGCGGAAAATTTGGCTCATGCAACCCACCATTACCGGTGCCGTGCACAATCCATTCCGCGCCATTGCGCTTAATGTTTGCGCCCATCGCTGCCATGGCTTTGCCGGTGTTAATGACGTCTTCGCCTTCAAGCAAGCCGGTAATACGGGAGATGCCAGAGGCAAGCCCGCCGAACATGAGCGACCGGTGCGAGATGGATTTATCGCCCGGCACCCGGGCACTGCCCTTTAAGGCTGGCGATTTGCGGGCGGTAGCAGGTTTTACAGTTGAACGATGTGACATATCAAAAAGAGGGGTTGAAACGGGTTTGCCTTTGCCGCCTAGCATCATTCTTTTTGCCGGTCACGAAATACATGGCGCAATTTGGTGCATTTCAGGTCCATTCTGCTTTGACATATGGCGCTTAGGCCGTTAAGGCGACGTTCGATATGCGCAAGGCGTAAAATTTGCTGACCTTGCTGCTCATCCCGATCTTATCCAAAGGCTTAAACCGTGGCACGCGAAGAACTTGGCACTAAACGTATTGACCCTGAAACGGGCAAAAAATTCTACGATCTCGGTAAAGACCCGATCGTTTCGCCTTACACCGGCAAATCCTACCCTTTGTCATTCTTTGCGGTTGAAGCGCCTGCGCTGAAAGAAATGGCGCGCGCCAAGGTCGCTGGCGATGAAGAAGAGGAAGAAGAGGTCGAGACCGACGAGGAAGAAGGCATTGTTGAAGATGATGCTGAAATCGTAACACTCGACGAGGCCGACGAAGACGAGGCCCCTGCCCGTAAAGAGGCTGTTGTTTCACCTGATGTTGACGGACCGGGCGATGATGTGCCTGAAGACATCGAGATTGAAGACGATGAAGATGAGGACGAAACCTTCCTTGCCCAAGAAGAAGACGAAGAGGAAGATGATGTTGCCGGTTATATCGGAGGCGGCGGCCGCGACGACGAAGATTGATCGGGGCTTAAGCCTTCAACTTTGACCACTAAATTCAAACTGCGCGCTTTTCCTGCTTGATATGGCGCGCAGCTTCACTTAGATCGCGTTCACGACCTGCCGGAAACCCAAATTCGGCTTTATCCGAAAGGATTAGGGGCTATAGCTCAGCTGGGAGAGCGCTTGCATGGCATGCAAGAGGTCAGCGGTTCGATCCCGCTTAGCTCCACCATTTTGCATGATATTTTTTGCGGCTGTGCGTAAAGTACCTGCGAGGCTATGTTAACAAGCCACTTCCCGCTTTTAGTCCAAGTCTCCAGAAAGCTTGCAACGTTGATCCCGTTGATTTTACAATGACCTATGGTCCAATGATGGTACTACTCGTCAGGCGTTCCAATTCAAAAATCTGTATCTCTAAGCAGGAGCAAGTCATGACCACCTTCCCAATAGACGCTGTCCGCGCCTGCTTTCCTGCGATTTTCAGGCCTGCCGTGCCGCCCGTTTTTTTGGACAACGCCGCCGGGACCCAAGTGCCGCAAATGGTGGTTGATGCAGTATCAGATGCGATGATCAATGCGGCCTGCAACCTTGGTGGCAAGTTTTCGGGCTCTCACCGTGCGATGACTATTTGGGATGAGGCACATCAAGCCGGGGCTGATTTTGTTGGCGCTCTATCGCCGCGCGGAATTATCATTGCGGCAAGCATGACAGCGCTTACACTGCACATTTCGCGCTCCATTGGCAGGCTCTGTCAAGCGGGTGATGAAATTGTAGTGTCGCGGATGGATCATGAAGGTGATGTTGCCCCATGGCTTTTAATGGCGCAGGATCGTGGTTTGGTTGTGCGCTGGGTGCCGTTTGATCGGCAAAGCTGGCAGATTGAGCCTGAGGCATTGCGCAATGTCATGAGCAACCGTACTAAATTGGTTGCTCTAAACTATGCCAGCAACATGACCGGCTCGATCAATGACATTAAAGCACTTGTCAAAGTGGTTCATGAATTTGGCGCTTTAGCATATATTGATGCCGTTCAAATGGTGCCGCACCATTTACCCGACGTGGTGGATTTGGATTGCGATTTTTTGGCTTGCTCCAGTTATAAATTCTTTGGTCCGCATCTGGGTATTTTGTGGGGCCGCGAAAGCATATTGGAACGGATGGAGGCCTATAAAGTGCGCTGCGCTTCCGAAGATCTGCCTGAAAAATATGAGCATGGAACGCCACAAACAGAGTTGTTGGCGGGGCTGGCTGCAACGGCTGATTATCTGGCATGGCTCGGCAGTCAAACCGGCCACACCGGCAAACGGCGCGAAAAAATGTTGGGTGCTTATGCAGCTTTTCAACAACATGAAACACCTTTAACATTGCGGCTCATTGAAGGTATTCTTGCCATCCCCGGTACAACCATTCACGGCATTACCAACCCAAATCGTATTGGGCAAAGGGTGCCGACTGTGTCATTTACACATGCAAGCATTGCGACCCACACATTTGCACAAGCTTTGGCTGATCAGGAAATTTTCATTTGGTCAGGACACAACTATGCACTTGAGCCAGCCCGACACTTGGGGTTGGATGAGGATACCGGTGTCGTGCGGCTGGCGATAGCCCACTACAACACTGCAGAAGAAATAGAACGTACGATATTGGCCTTAGCCAAAGTGGTTGCCGATCATCATCCAACATGATCGGATAAGGAGCTGGCCTGAAATCAAAAACTTGAACCCAAAAATTGGGCAGTGTTTGTTTGGTTACATGGTTTCAATCAGATCAAACCCCGCCCTAGCGTTTAGCCAACAACACCACCATTTCGACATGGGGTGTCCATAAAAACTGATCGATTGGTGTGATGCTTACCACGCTATAGCCGCCGTCGAGCAAAATCTTCAAATCGCGTGCGAGAGTTTGCGGGTTACACGAGACAGCTGCGATGCGTTTTACAGTGGATTTAGCAAGTTGCTTCATCTGGGTTTCAGCGCCAGCGCGGGGCGGATCGATAACGACTGCGTCAAACTTATCGAGCTCTTTGGTCATTAAAGGCCGCACGGCAAGATCGCGCTTTTCGGTTGTGAGCGTACGCATTTTTAGGCCTGTTGCGCCGCGCCAAGCTTTATCGAGTGCGTTAAGGGCCGCGCCTTCGCTTTCTACAGCGTGGACAGTTGCGCGCCTCGCCAGTGGCAAAGCAAATGTACCTGATCCGCAATAAAGATCAGCCACTTTCTTTGAGCCTTCAAAATAGCCGGTGACGATGCCTTGCATTGCGTGCTCGGCCTGCACTGTGGCTTGCAAAAAGCCTCCGGCCGGCGGCGATACCATAACGCCGCCAAAATTAACGAGGGGAGCGCGGTGCTCGACAAGAATCTCATCGCCAATCGCTAATCTCGCAAAGCCGTGTTTCAAAACAGTATTAATCAGTGCCCGGCGCAGGGCATCGTCGGGCTGTTTGACTTTGTCAGCTTGCAAATCCAAACCGGTTTCAGTGGCCGTTACGGTGAGCGAAAACGCACCTTTGGCCAGCGTTGAGAGTTGAGCACACAGCGAGCGCAATGCTGGCAGTGCCGCAACAATAGCTGGCACGACAACGGCACATTCTTCAATCGGTTCAACGCTATGGCTCATCATGCGGTTAAAACCGAGCACCAGTTT
The DNA here is from genome assembly GCA_031422195.1 of Limoniibacter sp. Classification (GTDB taxonomy): domain Bacteria; phylum Pseudomonadota; class Alphaproteobacteria; order Rhizobiales; family Rhizobiaceae; genus JALOTE01. The sequence continues at coordinate 14,824 of JANOPZ010000005.1, forward strand.
ACCGCTGGCCATAGTGGCTGTGAAGACGGCGCGGCGGCGAGAGGCTGGCGGCGAAACGATAAGATCGCCCAAAACCTCGTCAATGCCGACAGACTTCAGCGCGGCGGTGATCAGCGAGGTTTTCCATGCGCGATAAGGTTCTGCCTGCCAGTGCTGCGTGGCGCAACCGCCGCAGGATGTGAAGTGCTTGCAGACTGGCTCAGTGCGTTCTGGCGAAGGCACCAGCACCGCCATAACATCTGCACGAGAACCGTTGACTGCCAACGTTACCTCTTCGCCCGGCAAGGTGAATGGCACAAAGACTTTTTCCATTTGGCCTTTGACATTCTCGATTTCGGCAATACCGTCTCCGCCCGCGCCAATTGCCAGGATTTTTGCTTTCGTTGTCATTCGTCTCGTTCGATCTGTTTTTGTGCGGCCATCAAATATTCCTGCGTGCCGTCGCCCCCTTCAAGCGGCGATGCGGTAATGCCAAGACTTCGCCACTGTGTTTGCGTGTTCAGCCATTGCTCAAGTTCTTGTGCCATGCGCGGGCCATCCTCCGCATTTTTCAACTGGCCGTCTTTAGCGATGCCTTCGCGGCCAACTTCAAATTGCGGCTTAATCAAAAACACACCAAATGCACCTTCCACCGCTAATTCAAGCGCGGGTGGCAAAGCCAATTTCAGCGAAATAAAGCTGGTGTCGCAAACAATGAATTCCGGCTCTTCGTAATCGAGATCATCCAACGTCAGTTCGCGTGCATTCAGCCCTTCGGTGGATTTCACGCGCGGGTTTTGTGCAATACGCGGGTGAAGCTGGCCATGGCCGACATCAATGGCGTGGATTTTAGTCGCGCCGCGTTCAACCAAAACTTGCGTAAAACCACCCGTTGAAGCACCAATATCGAGCGCGATTTTGCCTGCCGGATCGAGTTGAAAATAGTTTAACGCTGCAACCAGTTTTAGTGCAGAGCGGCTGACAAAACGTGCCGCTTCATCAAGGATTTCAATCACGTCAAAATGGCCGATTTCAATAGAAGGCTTTGTAGCCATTACACCATTGACCAAAACAGTACCGCGCAGAACAGCATCACGCGCCCGCGCCCTTGAAGGATAAAAATGACGCGAGACTAACGCTTGATCGAGACGGGTTTTTGAATTTGTATTCATCAGATGCGCATGACGCGTTTTACCCTATCATGCAAGTTTGCTTTAGTTTTCTGCCAGCACCAATGCGCCTGTGTAGGCCACGCGCGGCGGGTAAGGCGTTTGAATTTCTGCTACTCGCGCCTTGAAGGCAGATTGGGCAATAATGATTTCGTTGCCAATCCTTAAAGTTGCCATAAGCCAGATCGGATCATTATTGCGGTCTGCGCTTAACAATAGAGGCCCACGTTTAACATCCGTTTCCGTAATCATGCGCGTTGTTTCACTTGGATCATAACTATCCCGAATGTCACCGATACGCTTTGCAAGGGTTTCTTTGGCCCAACGTTCAAGGTTGGTATCATGATCGGGCAGACCTGAGGCGAACGTTACAGTCCCTGATAAAACAACCAGGCCGGTGGCAACAACTATAATTAACCTAGCCATTTTCACGTGCAGTCTAAATGGCTGCGTTGCCGTAAAATGACCAATGCGCATTTTTGCGTCCATGGTCGAAAGTCCCCTGTTATCCAGAAAACGTAGCAACCGTGCCTGAAGATCACGCAAAGAAGTGTGGTAACAAAAATCTCAAAATTTAATCAAAACAGAGAGTTAACACCAAAGGCCAATTAACTGACTCATTGTCTTAGGTGTTTGATTCAAAGCAGCTTTCGCACAGCCGCTACAATGCCGTCTCTATCGATACCAGCGTTGGCCATCATAACTTCGGGTTTGTTATGATCAACAAATTCATCGGGCATCACCAAGGATCGGATTTTCAATTTGCCATCGAGCAGCCCATTCTGGCTAAGGTACTGCATGACTTGAGAGCCAAAGCCACCCGAAGCGCCCTCTTCGACCGTGATCATCACATCGTGCGTCGCTGCGAGTTGAGCAATCATTGCCTCATCAATGGGCTTGGCAAAACGGGCATCAGCGATCGTAATTTGTATGCCGTCAGCTTCAAGATTATCAGCAGCGGCCATTGCATCACCCAACCTTGTGCCGAGTGAAACGATGGCAACTTTTGTGCCTTTGGCCGTTGGGCTGGCGTGCTTGACAATACGGCCTTTGCCGATGGGCAGCATTTCGCCGCGTATCGGCATTTCAACACCTACGCCGTTGCCGCGCGGGTAACGGAACGCAATGGGGCCAGAATCATGAGCAACTGCCGTTCGCACGGCATTAACCAATTCAGCTTCATCAGATGGCGCCATCAGCACCATATTTGGGATAATCGACAAAAATCCGATATCAAATGCACCGCAATGCGTTGCACCGTCCGCACCGACATAACCTGCGCGGTCGATTGCAAAACGAACAGGCAGATTCTGTATGCAAACATCATGCACAACTTGATCATAGGCCCGCTGTAAAAAGCTTGAATAGATTGCGCAAAACGGCTTCATGCCCTCGGTCGCCATCCCCGCAGCGAAGGTCACCGCATGCTGTTCCGCAATGCCCACATCAAAAGTGCGGCTCGGGTAGGCTTGGCCAAAAAGATCAAGCCCGGTGCCGGTCGGCATGGCGGCTGTAATGGCCACAATCTTATCGTCCAGCGCGGCTTCGGCCATTAAGGCATCGGCAAACACCCGCGTATAGGCTGGTGCGTTGGAAGCAGCCGTTGCTTGCGTGCCCGTTATGACATCAAACTTATTGACGCCGTGATATTTGTCAGGCGCGGCCTCCGCCGGGGCGTAACCATGACCTTTCCGAGTGACTACGTGAATCAAAACCGGACCATCATGCTCATCGCGCACGTTTTCCAACGTTTCGACCAATTGCTCTATATCATGACCATCAAGCGGGCCAATGTGGTGCCAGCCAAGTTCCTCAAACATTGTGCCGCCAGAAACATAGCCGCGTGCATGCTCAACCGCGCGCGTGATGGCGTAATCCAGACGTTTGCCAAGATAACCTGTGAGTTTCTTGCCCATTTCTCGCATAGATGAATAGGTGCGCCCGGCTGTGAGGCGGCCAAAATAGCGACTTAAAGCTCCGGCAGGCGGAGCAATCGACATCTCATTGTCATTCAAAATGACGATCATACGCGCATCCAACGCACCGCCATTATTGAGTGCCTCAAACGCCATGCCAGCAGACATCGAGCCATCGCCAATGACCGAAATGACACTGTTTTTACGGCCTGAAAGATCACGTGCCACGGCCATGCCGAGACCGGCAGAAATCGAAGTTGATGAATGCGCTGCACCAAACGGATCATATTCGCTCTCATCGCGCTTGGTAAAGCCTGACAGTCCGCCTGGCTGGCGCAATGTGCGGATGCGGTTGCGCCGCCCCGTTAGAATTTTGTGCGGATAAGCTTGATGACCAACGTCCCAAATCAAGCGGTCGTCCGGCGTGTTGAACACGTAATGGATTGCCACGGTCAGTTCAATAACGCCAAGCCCTGCCCCCAGATGACCACCAGTTCGTGATACCGTATCAATATGTTCTGCACGCAGTTCATTGCAAAGTTGAGGCAACTGATTTTTCGCAAGTTTTCGCAAATCCGCAGGCACGTTGACGGTATCAAGCAGTGGCGTTGCTGGCATCGGGTGTGAAACTACAGAATTCATCAGTGCAATCTTTACTCAGGAGCTATTCATTGAGGGTCAAGCGGCTCGGTGCCGTCTGGTTTGCCGTCGCGCGTTAAACGTATTTTTTCAACGCGTGTTTCTGCTGATTTCAGCAACGTGTCGCAGTGAACTTTTAGCGCTTCTCCACGCTCATAGTTTTCGATTGATTTATCAAGTGCCATATCGCCGCGCTCCAAACCGTCGACGATTTTTTCAAGTTCAGCTAAGGCCGCCTCAAAACTCATTTGTGAAACATCATCTGCCATTGCGCCTCATCCCTTCATCAGGCGGGCAACATGCGCAACCGAGCCTGACAGGCCCTGTAAATCATAGCCGCCCTCAAGCAAGCTCACCAAACGGCCTTTAGCAAACTTATCTGCTTTTTGCATCAATTGGCCGGTGGCCCAATCAAAATCATCTTCCGTCAAATTAATGCCCCCTAATGGGTCGCGGTAATGGGCATCAAAACCGGCTGAAATAAGGATCAAATCGGGTTGAAACGCGTCGATTGCAGGCAGAATTCGTGACGCAAATGCATCGCGGAATTCATCGCTTCCGTCACCCTCAAGCAGCGGAGCATTAACGATATGGTTGTCATGCCCTGCACCGGTTTCAGTTTTAGCGCCTGATCCGGGAAATAGTGGCATTTGGTGGGTTGAACAAAACAGAACCGACGGGTCATCCCAGAAAATATCTTGGGTGCCATTTCCGTGGTGCACATCCCAATCAACAATAGCAACGCGCGTCGCGCCATGTTTTTGTTGAGCGTAACGGGCTGCAATTGAAGCATTTGCAAACAGACAAAAGCCCATGGCTTTGCTTTTTTCGGCATGGTGGCCGGGGGGACGCGAACAAATAAATACATTCGACGCTGTGCCGGAAAAGACCTCATCGACACCAGCCATCGCAGCGCCAATGCCATGTAAAGCGGCATCAAAACTATGTGGGCTCATAATTGTGTCGGGATCCACACGTGAAATGCCGGTCTTTGGCGACATTCGCTTCATATTATCCAAATGCGACTTTGGATGAACCAAAAGCACTGCGCTTTCGTCGGCTTTGGGTGCGGTGGCCCGTTCGAGCAAGTCAAATTCTGGCGCCGCCAAAGCGGCCGCAATCGCGCGCATTCGTTCGGCGCGCTCAGGGTGGCCGGCCGGCGTTGTGTGCTCTAGAAATATGTCATTGGTGTAAAGTCGTGTGCTCATCAAAATAGCCTAAGCTTTTCACGCACCAAGGCCAAGGATGATGATGCCGTAATCCAGAAAAATCTTAGCCTTTGCCGGTTTGCCCGCGGTGGCGCAAATAATGGTCCGCAATGGCGCAGGCCACCATCGCCTCGCCAATGGGTACTGCGCGAATGCCAACGCACGGGTCGTGGCGGCCTTTGGTGACAACGTCCACTTCCTGGCCCGCCGCATCAATTGAGCGCATGGGCATCAACATAGATGACGTTGGTTTGACAGCAAAACGAGCAACGATCGGCTGGCCGGTCGAAATGCCACCCAAAACACCACCCGCGTGGTTGGAAAGAAATACGGGTTTGCCATCGTCGCCAATACGGATTTCATCGGCATTATGTTCACCGCGGGTGCGGCCAGCTTCAAAGCCCAGTCCGATTTCTACGCCTTTTACAGCATTGATGCTCATGAGATTGGCAGCAATATCCGAATCAATTTTCCCATAGATTGGCGCACCCAGACCTTCAGGAACGCCTTCCGCGACCACCTCAATAATGGCACCAACCGAAGAACCAGCTTTGCGGATACCGTCGAGATAATCAGCAAAGGTTTCAACCGAAGAAGCGTCCGGTGAGAAAAAAGGATTGTTATCGACCTCTAACCAATCCCATTTGTTGCGGTCAATGTTATGTTCACCCATCGAAATCAATGCGCCGCGCACTTGCAGACCCGGTACAATTTTACGGGCCAGAGCGCCTGCGGCAACGCGCGCTGCGGTTTCACGCGCTGACGACCTGCCACCTCCACGATAATCGCGTATGCCATATTTCATGTCATACGTAATATCGGCGTGGCCGGGCCTATACTGTTGCGCAATATCGCCATAGTCTTTCGAACGCTGATCGACATTTTCAATCATCATTGAAATTGGCGTTCCGGTGGTGATGTAGCCGTCGCCCTCTTCCAAGACGCCGGAAAGAATTTTAACCTGATCAGGCTCTTGTCGCTGCGTCGTAAACCGTGATTGGCCGGGCCGGCGTTTATCTAAGTACATCTGAATTTCGGCCAGCGTGAACTGAATTCCGGGCGGGCAACCATCGATAACGCAGCCAAGCGCCGGCCCATGGCTTTCACCCCAGGTGGTCACACGGAAAAGATGGCCGAAGGTATTGTGAGACATAAGTTGGAAGAACCGCTGTTGGAAGAACCGCTGTAAGTTTCATCAGCCTTTTATTGCGAGCAAGCGGCGCGGTCAAATCCCAGATTCACAGGCCTCAAAAATCACCGGTCCAAAATTCAACGGCGAAAAGTGAAATTGCGGCGCAGTGAAGCGCCGCAATAAAGTTTTGTTATATTCCGGCTGTATCAGCCAATTGTTTGGCTGCATCAACTGAAGTCATGTCCGAGTTAAAATGCTCGGTCACAACATCGGTCATTGCGCCCACAACGGCAGCTGATGTGGCGTGTGTGAAGGCTACTGTGGGTAACGCAGTGCCTTTGGTTTCAGCGGCAGCAAAATCACTCATGCCTTTAATGGCACATGCATCAAAGCCTTCGGTTGAAACGCCTTTAATGGCAGGGATCGAGCCTTTGGCGATGTTGAACTGTCGTTGCACTTCAGGATCAACAATTGCGTTGGCAACTACGGCTTGCGCCGCTTTGCCTTCTGCAGTTGGTTGCTCAAACATTGAAAATGAGTTGATCAAGTAGACGAAATCTTCACTTGTGCCGGGTGATGCAAAACACAAAAAGTCTGTGTCAGCGACTTTCTTGGCGTTTGTAAACTCACCCTTTGCCCAATCACCCATGATTTGCATGGCAGCTGTGCCTTCAATGACCATCGCTGTGGCCAAGTTCCAGTCGCGGCCCGAGAAGTTATCGTCGACCATGCCGCGCAACAAACGCATTTGGTCGAACACTTTTACCATCGTTTCGCCGCCAAGAGTGGCTTTGTCGAGGTCAATGAAGGCTTTTTTATAGAAATCCACGCCGCCAATACCCAAAGCAACGCTGTCAAACAAAGTCATGTCCTGCCAAGGCTGGCCGCCATGGGCGAGCGGCGTTATGCCTGCTTCTTTGAATTTGGGTGCAAGAGCATTGAATTCTTCCCAAGACGTTGGAACAGCTGCACCGATTTTATCAAATGCGGATTTGGAAGCCCAAACCATGTTGACGCGATGCACATTGGTTGGTGCAGAAACCCAGCGGCCATCGATTTCGGTGAATTTCTTCACTGGCTCGTAAAACGCATCATTCCATTTGCCTGCTGCAGCTACATCTTTCAGATCTGCCAACATGCCCGCTTTAGCCCAATCGGTAATGTTTGTGCCAAGCATCAACATGGAAGCTGGTGGATTGCCTGCGGCAATGCGTGCTTGCAAAGCCGTTTTAGCTTGATCGCCGCCGCCGCCGGCTATTGGCGCATCTTCCCATTTAACACCTCCGGCTTCAACTTTAGCTTTGACAAAAGCCAAAGCTGCAGCTTCGCCGCCGGATGTCCAAAAATGCATAACCTCAACTTTTTGCTCGGCAGCAGCGGTACCAATGGCCGCAGTATTAGCCATAGCGGCCAAAGACAAAGCACAGGCACTAAGTGCCAAATTTCGATACATTCTCAACAATTTATCCTCCTCAGGGTAAAATTAGACACATGGAACGTTCCAACATACATGTGCCTAGAAATTGGTCAATATTAATTTATAAATTCTGGAACGTAAAAACGCCCTGCCGTTCTAAACGGCTAAACCCAACGCAGCTTGGACCCATCCACAAATAAGAATTGGTCTTGGGGAACTTCAGCTATTGCAGCCTCTTCAGCCTCCATTTCGCCAATCAAATAATAGATTGAGCGCAGCACACCGCCATGAGCTGTGATCACAGTTGGGCAATTGAGCGATGCTAACACAGTGCGTACACGGTCTGCCAGCAACATATAAGACTCGCCGTTGGGCGGCACAAAACCCCATTTGTTACCGGCCCGCTCTTCAATAGAATCAGGACTTGTCAGTGAAATTTCTTCAATTGTTTGGCGCTCCCAGTCGCCGTAGCTAACCTCACGCAACAAGGGTTCCAAATGATAATCAGTTGGGACAAGGTCAGCATACCGGCGAACAATTTCCATGGTTTCACGGGCTCGTGACAGAGGGCTGGAAACGAAGTGCCAGCCTGCCACGTCTGGAAGTTCTAATTTGAAAGCTAAGCCATTGCGCTTGGCTTGCCCGCGGCCGGTATCATTCAAAGGAATATCAACAGAACCCTGAAACCGCCCTTCAGCGTTCCAATCAGTTTGGCCATGACGGATGAGATAAAAGGGATAAGGGGCAACAAAACGCGGCATTACAAATTTCAATCCTGCACCTTCGACATATCGGGTGCATCAACTTGCTTCATGCCAACGATATGGTATCCATTATCGACATGGTGCACTTCACCCGTGACTGCCCGTGATAAATCTGACAACAAATACAGGCCAGCATCGCCAACTTCGTCGATTGTCACATTGCGGCGTAACGGTGAATTATATTCATTCCATTTGAGAATGTAACGGAAATCACCAATGCCGGACGCGGCAAGGGTTTTAATTGGCCCAGCGGAAAGTGCGTTGACACGGATATTTTTGGGGCCAAGATCGTTGGCCAAATAGCGCACACTGGCTTCAAGCGCAGCCTTGGCGACGCCCATTACATTATAGTGCGGCATAACACGTTCAGCGCCATAATAAGTGAGCGTTAGCATTGAACCGCCTTCGGGCATAAGCTTCTCGGCACGCTGTGCAATGGCTGTCATTGAATAAACCGATATATCCATCGTGCGGGCAAAATTGTCTCGCGTCGTGTCAACATAACGGCCCTCGAGTTCGTTTTTGTCTGAAAACGCTACAGCGTGAACCACGAAATCTAGCTTGCCCCAAATGCGCTCAATTTCAGCAAATACGGCGTCGATCGTTGCCATATCGGTTACATCACAATGACCAACGACAATTGCGTTGATCTCGGCTGCAAGCGGCTCTACGCGCTTTTTAAGTGCGTCACCTTGATACGTAAATGCTAATTCCGCACCATGATCAGCACAGGCTTTGGCGATGCCCCAGGCAATAGATCGATTATTGGCAACGCCCAAAACAAGCCCGCGCTTGCCTTCCATAATTCCCTTGGCTGCCATTTTTTGTCCCTAAAGGTTGTGTGTTAACCGGCATATCGCATAGCCAGAAGGCTGCTTCAACTGCGTAAATCTACTTCGTTTCACGGATAGATTCAGCAAATTTCAGCAAGGCATGTTCTTCGCTGCCCGGCAACATAATGCGAATCGAGATCATTAAATCGCCACGGGCCCCGTTTTTGTCTTCAAGTCCGCGCTCTTTTAAGCGAAAAATCCGGTCACCATCCGTCATCGGCGGGATGGTCAACGCAATGCGGCCCTGCGGCGTATCAATTGGAACCTTGCCACCAAGGACAGCAACATCAAACGGAACTGCCACATCTACGGTCACATTTGTGCCATCGACGCGCCGTCTTGGGTCCTGTTTGAAGCGAACCGTAACATTTGCGTCACCTGCGACACCACCGGTCGGCGATGAATAACCTTTGCCTTTGAGACGAATGACTTGCCCGTCGACAACACCTTTCGGGAGTGAAATTGCGATACGGGCACCCGTTGGCAATTCCAACTCGGCTTTGCCGGCAGCAATCTCTTCCAGCGTCACTTCTTTGGTATATTGTAAATCATTGCCTGCTTGGGGAGAAAACCCTGATTTGGCTTTCCGTTTTTCGTTGGCCGGGCCAAAACCTGCGCCAAACAACTCGGATAAAATATCATCTGCACCAGACGAGCGGCGGCGTTCACTGGCATTTGGCCCGGCAAAACCACCAAAACCCTCAAACGGGTTGCCGCCTCTGTTGCTTCTTTGTGGTGTTGGTTTGCCGTCTGGCCCAATCAATCCGCGATCAAATTCATCGCGTTTTGCCGGATCACTCAGAATTTCATAAGCTTGGTTCAACTCTGAAAAACGCGCCTGCGCTTTAGGATCACCCGGATTTTGATCGGGGTGATGTTTCTTTGCGGCTTTGCGGTAGGCCGACTTTAATTCGGCGGCTTCTGCAAGTCTGCCGACGCCCAGCACGGTATATGGGTCACGCATGGCGCACACTCAAAATAGAATCTCTTTGCCATATATGGTGATAAAACCATGCGACGTCGAGTTTTTTGAACCCTTCAAAGTGGCTTGAAAGCTTCTAATTCCCATAAGCCTGCATTATTCATACAGGTTGATCCGTTATAGTTTCGAATGCCGTCATAAGACGTGCGCAAAGCCGTAAAATCGCGACATAATGCGCCTGTGGCCAAACGCCGTTCGTTCACGTTCAAAATCTCACCGCTTGAGCCCGTCGCTGGGTTTTGCCAACGTATCGTCGTGCCAGAAAATTGAACCGCACTAACAGCATGGCCTATTGTCTCGGCATCGCGGTAGGTTTCAGCATCCAAACCGAGTGGGGTTGATATTTGAGGTCCGGACGTGTTGATTAATGACGTGTTGTTGAGTGATGACGTTTTTATCGTGTCGTCTACGCTTAGGCCAGGATCAGGAACGCCGCGTGCGCAACCCGCCAAATTTATTGCGGCAGCAAAAATGAGTGCCACACAAGAAAAAACGGATCTGGAACTTGAAACTGCCAACCAACCTGCCCAAAACAAACTTATTAAGCGCAGCCCACACGCATTGCGCCAACCCATTGTGCAGGAAACATTGTTAATGTCTGGTGACTTTACACAAGAAAAAGACCCGTTTGCTTTGTTTGGCGAATGGTTCAAGGAAGCTGAGGCCAGCGAGATTAACGATCCCAATGCAGTCGCTGTCGCAACAGTGGATCCTGATGGTTTGCCAAACGTCCGAATGGTGCTGCTTAAGGGCTTGGATGACCGGGGTTTTGTGTTTTACACAAATTTTGAGGGGGCGAAGGGCCGTGAGGTTTTAGCTTCGATGAAAGCAGCCATGTGCTTTCATTGGAAGTCACTTCGCCGCCAAGTGCGCATTCGCGGGCCGGTTGAAATTGTTGCTGATGATGAAGCAGATGCTTATTACCAGTCTCGTCCGCGCGGAAGCCGCATCGGCGCTTGGGCATCTCAGCAGTCACGCCCGCTTGAAAGCCGGTTTGCGCTCGAAACGGAAGTTGCCAAAGCCACTGCGAAATATGCTGTTGGAAACATTCCTCGCCCGCCGCATTGGTCAGGTTTGCGTATCATTCCAAGTGAAATTGAGTTTTGGAAAGACGGTGCTTTTCGCCTTCACGACCGGGTTAAATTTACACGAGGCAGCGTTAGTGAAGAATGGGCAGGCACACGACTTTACCCTTAATTTCATCCTTGAAACGGACCAAAGGTAAACCCGCGCGGAATGATGCGATGCTCGTAGGCTTGGCGTTCCAACTCTTCGCGGAAATCCGGGTGCGCAATTGAAATCAAGAGTTCGGCGCGTTCAGCAACTGATTTGCCTTTCAAGTTCACCATTCCGTACTCGGTTACAACATACATCATATCCGTACGCGGAGTGGTGACGATGTTGCCCGGCGTCAGTGACAACACAATACGGCTGCGTGGCGCGCCGCGTTTATTATAAGTTGAAGACATACAAATGAAAGACTTACCACCTTCAGAGGCATAAGCACCGCGCACAAATTGCAATTGCCCGCCGGTGCCGCTGATATGGCGAAGGCCATCTGATTCAGACGCAGCCTGACCCTGTAAATCCATTTGCGTGGTGTTGTTGATTGCAACCACGTTTTTATTCTGCATAATTACTGATGGCAAATTGGTTTGGTCGACCGGCAGGCAAAGCACATCCGGGTTGCGATTGATCGTATCGTAAAGCTTTTGCGAGCCAAGTGCGAAGGTCATCGTCACTTTTCCTCGATGCAAATGCTTTCTGGCATTGGTAATTTTGCCAGCCAGATAGAGTTCAGCCAAACCATCCGTCATCATTTCTGTATGGATACCAAGATCACAAGCAGAGGTTTCAAGAAGTTGGGTGCAAACTGCGTTCGGCATGCCGCCAATGCCAATCTGTAGGCAGGAACCATCTTCAACTTCAGGTGCAATCAACCTCCCAACAGCGCGATCCACATCAGTTGGCGGCGGGTTCGGCAATTCAGATGTGCGTTGGTCATCACCATCAATGATGAAATCCACCTCAGAAATATGAACATGATTTTCTGACCCGTGGACATATGGCAGATGATGGTTGACCTCAACAATTACCATTTTTGCGCGCTCAATGAGCGCGCGCATCCAAAGGCCAGTCGGGCCAAAATTGAAATTGCCGTTTTCGTCAATCGGGCAGGTTTTTATAACCACCATGTCCATCGGGTTGATAAACCGGCGGTAATAGTCAGGCACCTCGCCTAAATTTACCGGGAAATAACCGGCTTGGCCATTATCACCATTTTTGCGGTCGTAACCTGAAAAATGCATATTCAAATTGTAAAATGTGGAAGCTTCAGGATCGGCATCGAGCACTGCACGAGGGCGCACCGCAATCACATTGACGATTTTAATGTTGGATAATTCAAATTTGCGCAGAGCCAATGCCGCATCAAAAACATCAGGCTGGTTTACTGAGCCACAATAATCAATCCACATACCGGATTGCGCTTTACCGGCGGCTTCAGCCGCTGAAATATGTTGGGCGGTGGCAGTTGCAACACGCTTAAGCATGGCCGTTTTTAATCCTGAAATACTGGAGTTCTTGGTTTCGTGATAGGCGAAATTTCGGTGTGCTGGCAAGTCGAGCATTATGCAATTGCGTGGGCCGTGCTAACACAGGCTTAAATATATTCTTCCTTGCAAAAAGGCTGACGCGCAATGCATCTTACTGGGTCCTGTCATTGCAAAGCCGTGCGATTTACCGTGCAATCGTCGAACCCCGTTCCATATCAATTATGCTATTGCGAGATTTGCAGGAAAACCGCTGGTTCTGGCGGCTATGCCATCAATATAGGGG
>JANOPZ010000006.1:0-39529 GCA_031422195.1 Limoniibacter sp.
ACTTAGGAAACGACGAGTTTGAAACACTAGTCGTAGCGCTCTGCAATAGTGTGCTTGGTGCAGGGACAATCGTATTTGCAACTGGCAAAGACGGCGGAAGAGATGCGGCTTTCAGTGGCACAACAAACAATAAAGTGAACCTGTGCCATTAAACCAATTGGGCTGACCCCCGGCCGGAGATCAGCCCGCCTCCGTTTTTACACGAAGGTGTCGGTGGGGTTGTTTCGTTCATCAATCCGTTTTTGTAGCCATTCCATTACTTCACCTTCGATCCATCCCACTCTCGAACGTGGCCCGTTCCCGAGGCGCACGCGCTTTGGAAATCGGTTGGCGTTCTCCAGTCTCTGGATATGTTGCGGGCAATAGAGCACGAGCTCCTTGAGTTGACGCTTTGACAGTAACCTCATCGCAGTACTTCCTTTGTGCTTGGAAGCATCGCGATGCCCCGTGGGTTGGCGCCCATGGACGAACACAACCTATCAGCGGAACTTTGGCTTGGCGAGGGGATCAAGAATAGCGGGTCGCCAACCGATATGACCGCGCTTTACGGGATGGGTTTTGGACTTCGAGGAAACCTGATGTTACCCATTGGCGGCAAAGATCAACGACGGTGCGCGGGCTGAGTTTAAGGTACTTTGCCATTTCTTCACTGGTGGCTGAACCTTGGCGGTTAAACAACGTGAGCAACCGGCGTTGGCGGGGATCGAGCTCTCGCAGCAGGTTTGCGGCTGGTGCCTTTTCTGGCGTTCCAACTTTAAGGGCGGCAAGCCTGATATTGCCAAAGGCGTCGTCCATGCCTTTGCAGAAATAGGCGACGAACTTGGTGAGATCGGCCTCGGCGCGGCCCTCATAGTAGTTGTGGTGGCCGATGGTGAGGGCTGTGTAATAGGCCCTAAGATTTTGGGCGTAGTGCTCATCCAGCGAATAGATGCCGTCCAAGCCATAGCCAGCACGGCGCAGGATTAACGTAGTGAGCAGCCGTGCTGTGCGGCCATTGCCGTCCAAATAGGGGTGGATAGTAGCGAACTGATAATGCGCTAATCCTGCAATGATTGGAACAGGAAGCTTGCTGTTGGCTGTGGCGTCATTCACATAGGCAACAAGCTCCGCCATCAACAAAGGCACATCTGGGGCCTCGGGTGGCAAGTAAACGATGTTACCGTTGCCGCTGTCTTTGATGACATTCTGTTGGGTGCGATAGGGCGACGGTTTGATCTTGCCCGTCATCACAAGGCCATGCAGCTGTTGAATTTCTGTTTCCTGCAAGGGCGATGGGGAAGCCGCCAGCTTTTCCATGTGCTCAAATGCAAAGAAGTGGTTGCGCACTTCAGTCTCATCGCGCTCCCGTCCGGGAAACTTCGCGCCCTTCAAAGCCGCTTTCACTTCCGGCAAAGTTAACCGGTTGCCTTCAATCTGGGTGGAGAAGTGTGTTGACGTTAGCGTCGCCGTCTCACGCAGCGAAATGAGAAGTTGCGGCTGAATAACGAGTCCGGATAATTCACGGCGTACGGCTTCAATCTGCATAAGTGCAGACGCAATTTCCGGCGTGATCTGAAATCGGGGATTGAACATGAGAAAAGTATACCGCAGTGTTCGAATAATGTCAGTTATTACGCTGTTAAAACGCTGTTAAATTCGGGCCGAAATCAACCTTTCAAGTCGCGCCTCATAGGATTCCACAGCGCTTCGCATTTCAGCGGCATAGGAATAGCGGTTATAGACAGCGGCAACCCCGCTCAGCGTGCCGGAAACATGGTTCAACAGCTTTTCGGTGACGTGGATCGGCGTACCCAAAGCCGCCAATTGGGAACTGAATGTGCGGCGAAGATCATGCAGCGTATATGGCGCAACGTTTGTGAGCTTCAGATCAAATGAAGCTTTGGCTTTCGGCCAACCATTGAAGACTGTCGTCACCTTGCCTCTGACGTGACTGCGACTTGCAGGAAATAGTAGGTCGCCAGTGTTTGGAACTGTTTGGAGAACACGAAGGGTGAGTTCACCAAATGGCAATTCATGCCGTCGATGATTTTTAGCTATTTCAGATGGAACAGTGATTGTCTGGTTTTGCAGATCAATCCAGCTCCAACGCATTGCTGCCACTTCGCCTCGACGAAGCCCTGTCAGCAGCAACAACGCTACGATTGGCCCATAAGGGTAAGGTTGCTGCAAGGCCAATCGCAACACTTCTGCAATCTCGTTCTCAGATAAGGCGCGATCTCGCGCCGCCACAGGCTGTTGCGCTTGCAACGCTCCGCATGGATTGCTTTCCAAATAGCCTTGCCGCTCTGTCCAACGGAAAAACACCTTGATCGCCACCAAAGCGTGGTTCGCTTCGGAAGGTGTTTTCCGCAGCTTGTCCAAGCGCTGTGCGATATCATATCGCGAAATTTGCGACAGTTGGGTCTTACCAAAAGGAAAGCGTTTCAAGAGCCTGCGATAATCTGCAACGGTTCTTGCACGGTTCTTGACTTCGCACGCTTCAAGAAATTTCCGCTTTGCATCTTCAAAATTAATGGACTTTGGTTTGAACTTTCCGAGAATGATTTCTGCCGACCTGCGCTTTGCCTCTGCGCGCGCCTCTGCCAGCGTAATGACAGGGTAGCGGCCAATGGTTACCCGTTCTCGACGTGGGCCATGAACCAGCACAAATGACTTTGTGCCGCCTTGGGATATGCGCAAACCGAAACCAGAAAACACGTCATCGGCATAGAATTTCTGCCCCTGTTTTGGAGCTTTCAATTCGCGCACTATGATGTCGGTCAAACGCATTCTTAGGCTCGCCCTAGGCTCAGAAATAAGGGGTGTAGCAAGGTTATTTCATGAGCAATAGTACGACACAAAAACAGAGATTGTCAAGCATTTTCAATAGCTTATGGTTGCGCTATGTGGAGCTATGTTCCAAGCCAAATACGAATTGAAAATCCGCGTGTCCGTGGTTCAAATCCGCGTCTGGGCACCAAACCTTTATATTTTACAATGGTTGTGGCATTCACGATTTTCGTGAGTTATTATCGTGCCACACAGATACCACCGGACTCATGTATGATTTCTTTGACGCGGCAAAATCATTATTGCATCGCAATTTACTTTGCCGCTGCCAGCGCCGGATCACTCAAGCGGAGTTTCTTGCTTTTTGCATTAAAGGCGAGTGTTGATTTGAGGGTTCAACTGGCAAGGTAAGCGGCATTAAATGTTTAGGGCACATCCGTATTTTGATGAGTCGAATGTGATGTGACATTTGCCCCCAAATCAAAGCCAAGCCGCCGCCCCCAAGCCGCTGCTGAAAAGCCAGCGGCAACCAGCCGGTCAACACGGAACACAGTTTGCTCGGCTGCGGAAATTGCGAGCCTGATCAGGCGGGGCGCTTCGGTTTTCGGGGCTTGTCTTTTGAACCGGAACCGGGTCCTTTTACTGCATCTTGGTGTTTGCGGTCTGGTTTGCCGGCTTTGCCGAATTTTGGCTTTGCTTGCCTTGGTTGTTCAGGCATTTCACCAGCCGGTGCTATGAAAATCCCCCGCTCCAAACTGCCGGGCAGCTTGATCCGCTCCGCGTAGCCGACGGCCTTATCGGCTGAGATTTCAAAACGGGTTACCGTATCTTCGATCTTGATGGAACCGACATCGCGCTTTGTTACCTTGCCAGCGTTACAAATCATCGGGAGCAGAAACTTTGGATCGGCGCGTTGTTTGCGTCCAAGAGAGATCGTGAACCATACACCGCCTTGCATATCCGGGCCACGCGGCTCGCGCCCCAGATTGCGCCCCAGATCGCGCGCCAGATCCCGCATCGGCGCATAATCATCTGCTGGCCCGCGTTCTCGGCTGGAACGCGGTTTCGCCGTGTTTTCAACGCTGAGCGGGATAAGCTCTTCGGGAACAGGGCGGGCGGCCATTTGCTGGCGCAGAAACGCAGCGGCAATCCGCTGCGGCCCAACCCGGTCCAGCAATTCGGCCACAAACTGCACTTCCTGCTCGTTTGGCTCTGCCGAAGATGTCGCGGCATCGAGTATCCGGCGGCGGTACCTGGCTTCGATCTCGGCCATTCCCGGCGCACCACGCACAGTCGCTGACAGATTGGCCAGCGCAAGCACCCGCTGCGCCGCGCCGCGTCGATTTTCCGGCACAATCAGCACACAAATGCCCTTGCGACCGGCGCGACCGGTCCGGCCTGAGCGGTGTAACAGGGTTTCGGGGTTGCTTGGCACATCGGCGTGAACCACGAGATCGAGGTTTGGAAGATCGATACCCCGCGCCGCGACATCTGTCGCCACACAAACATGTGCGCGGCCGTCACGCATGGATTGCAGTGCGTTTGACCGCTCCGATTGTGCCATCTCACCCGAAAGCGAAACGACCGAAAAGCCACGGTTGGCGAGGCGCGCCGTAAGATGGCGAACCGCTTCACGTGTGTGGCAGAATACCAAGGCGCTTTTGCTGTCTGAATCCAGCAGCGCATTGATAATGGCCAGTTCCCTCTCGTCGCGCCGTACAAGCATCAACTGGTATTCGATGTCAGCATGTTGTTCGGACGATGCGGTGGTCGCAACCCGCACTGCATTTTTCTGCACGGTTTTGGCCAGTTCGGCGATGCCTCGCCGCACAGTGGCGGAAAACAGCAATGTCCGGCGGGTCTCTGGTGCAGCACCAAGGATGAATTCCAAATCCTCGCGAAAACCAAGATCCAGCATTTCGTCGGCTTCATCAAGCACCACAGCGCGAATGGCGCTGAGGTCCAGCGCGCCCTTCGTAATGTGGTCGCGCAAGCGTCCTGGAGTGCCAACAACAAGATGGGCGCCGCGCTCCAACGCACGACGTTCGTTGCGAATGTCCATGCCGCCGACGCAAGTTGCTATCGTTGTCCGCGCGCCTGCGTAAAGCCAATTCAGCTCCTGCTGCACTTGAATCGCAAGTTCGCGCGTCGGCGCAATGATCAAGCCAAGCGGTGCGGCAGGCTTATCAAAATTATCGCTGCCTCCCAGCAGTGTCGGCGCAATTGCAATGCCGAAAGCAACCGTTTTTCCCGAACCGGTTTGTGCGGAAACCAACAGGTCGGCTTCACCAAGCTCTGGGTTCGTCATCGCCAACTGAACTGGGGTCAACTGGCTATAGCCCTTGTCCGCCAAGGAATTGGAAAGCGCCGTATGAATGTTGGCAATCGGAGATGGGGGGTTCTGGTCGGTGCTGGGTGTCATGGTTACCTTCTTTCAAACCGCCCAATACCACCATGTTCGCGCATTTGGTAATCCCCCAATTGTTGGCAGGCTTTATGAGTAGAAATTATGCGGCCATATGTGGATTCAGTTTCGAGGCGGCGGTTATGCCGCCGATGTTTATATTGGGACATACAATGGATTAGGCGGAGTCGTTTGCAAATCTCAAGAAGCGTTCACCGTCGATCAGGCGCTTTAGTCGTGCCAAACATCAATCATGGCGTGCTGTTTGATTGCCAGCATAATATGCGGCAAGCGGGCCGAGATCGCTTTCCTGCCAGCCGCGCAGAACAAGCCGTTCGGTCTCAATTACTGGTGCGTGAACCAGCATTGTTACCGTCCACAATTGAACATTCTATGCGCACAATGACATGCCTCGGGCAATCCTATCAATCTTATCGATGACATGCGTTGCTTTGGTTTCTTAACACTTTTACACCACGCGCCGGTGAACGCTTAAGGTGCAATATATTCGAAAATTCGCCAAAATTTGCTAAAGCTAAAATAAGCCAACCAGAATTGCTGTGTGAAACAATATCAGCTGTTGGGAAACCCGCGTCCGTGCACTGCTAATCTTCAACAGTGATCATTTTCGTTGGTTGCTGCGGCGCACGCAGTAACATGAATGCAACCAACGAGGCTACCGCCGCTACAGCGCATACCAGCAAGGCAACGTCCACACTGAGATGAGTCATCGCAAGTGCAAACAAAAACGGGCTGGCTGCGTTAACGAGGAACCGCAATCCAGTGATCCGGCCAACCAATGTCGCGTAGCCTTGCACGCCGAACAGCTGAAGCGGCACTGTTCCGCGTGCGATCGTAATCAAGCCTTGTGCAACACCATATGTCACGGCAAAAAGTATTGCCGAGATCATGGAACCCGGCGTAGCCAATAAAATTGCGATCGATGAGCCAAGCGCGCCCAGTGCAATGCGTCCCGTCATCAATGGGTCGAATCTATGGCCCCCAATCACTTCAATGAGGCGTGCCAGAACCTGAGCTGGGCCCATACACATTGCGATGAGTGCGGCTGCTTGTGCTGTAAAACCCTCATTTTCTATGATGCGGAGCATGTGAACCGGAAATGCTGAATAGACCAACCCTGAAACCACAATCGCAATCGTGTAAAACAACAGCGCTCTTTGCCGCTTTACGCCGTGCAATAAAGGCGCAATTTGCGCATCATTTTGCGCTACGTGGTTCAATTCAACCGGTGTCGCTTTGCGCAAAACAAACCAGTGATGCGGTGCGCAAACCAATAAATGCGCAACGGCAAAAACAAAAAACGTCGAACGCCAACCGATCCCCTCAAGCATCCACTGCGTCAACGGCCAAAAAATTGTGGAAGCAAAGCCTGCAATAAGCGTAATAAGCGTTATGGCCCGTCTGGCCTCGGCCCGGTAGATTTGTGTCAGTCCGGCAAAAGCAGCCTCATATAAAACGAGACAAGCTGTTATTTCCATAAGAATTACGGCTGCTGAAAAAAACCAGATATTCGGCGCAAGGCTGCAAGCAACCAAGGCAATGGCAGCGGTGACTGAACCGGCTGTCATCACCAGTCTGGCCCCATTTCTGTCAAGCAATCGGCCTACCAGCGGGGCAACCAAGCCACCAAACACCAAACCAACCGTGAAAGCGGCGAAAAACCAATCAAGGCTAACTGTAAATTCAGCTGAGATTGCCGGGGCAAGGACACCATATGAATAATATAACGTACCATAACCGATCGTTTGCGTTAGCCCTAAAGTCAGTATGACCCGGTCATTAAATCCAGAAAAAAGGTTCGCAAAAGTGAGATTTGTATTTGTTGCCATCGGCGGGCCGTAACCAACTTTAATGACAGGTGTAAGACATTGGTAAGCCGTTTCTACAAGTTTTATCCTGTAAAAACCACATCGGCATGCTTGGAGCTATTGAGTACCAGCCGCACATTTGGCATTTCATTGCCTTCCATCTTGGCTTGAATGGCCTCCGGCGAAAGCTGGTAATGCACCCAGCGCGCATGGAGGCGGCGCGCAAGTTCGGCCTCGGGTTCAATAATGGAAACTGTCAAATCAAACAATCGTGCAAGGGTGTTCCAAGGCGTTTCATGGAGCAACAAATAATTGCCTTCGGTTATGATGTATTTATGTTTTGGCGTAACGAGACGTGCGCTGCCGCGTGAAAGTTCCAGCGAACGATCAAACACCGGCACAGCAACATCACTATTGACGTCGCGCAGGCGCATCAACGTATGCCGGTAGCCTTCAACATCAAAAGTGAACGGCGCGCCTTTGCGCGGCAAGTCACCCCGCGCTTTCAAAATGGCATCATCAAAGTGATACCCATCCATCGGAAACACTGTTGCGCTTTCCGCTTGCGTTTGCGCGTTGATGGCTTCAGCCAGCGCATCAGCCAGTGTTGACTTGCCAGAGCCGGGCGGCCCGGCAATGGCAACAATAAAACGGTTATGGTTTGCAGCAGCAGCAATAACACGGCGAGCCAGCATCAATGCGTTGGTATCAACGGCGGCCGGTCTATTTGTCATGCTGCAAAATCACGCTGTTAATGCTTCTTTCGGCGGTTCTTTAGCGCCCGTCATAAAGGCCACCGCATCCGACATAGAATAGTCTTTGGGATTGATTACGCACAGCCGTTCGCCCAGACGATGGATGTGAATGCGGTCGCAAACTTCAAACACATGCGGCATGTTATGCGAGATCAAAATGATCGGCATACCGCGTTTTTTAACATCGCGGATGAGTTCGAGCACCCGGCGCGATTCTTTAACGCCCAGTGCGGCTGTCGGCTCATCCATGATGACAACCTTGGAACCAAAGGCTGCAGCGCGGGCCACGGCCACGCCTTGGCGTTGGCCGCCTGATAGCGTTTCAACGGGCTGATTGATATTTTGAATAGTCATCAGACCCAGTTCAGACAGTTTATCGCGGGCAAATTTCTGCATCGCTGCACGATCGACCAAACGAAATAGAGAGCCAAGCGGTCCGCTTTTTCTAATTTCACGGCCTAAAAACATATTGTCTGCAATCGAAAGTGCAGGCGACAAGGCAAGGTTTTGGTACACTGTCTCGATGCCGGACTTGCGCCCGTCTTGCGGTGAACGAAAATGTACTGTTTTACCCTCAAGCGTAATCTCGCCGTGATCGGGGGTCACTGCACCCGATAGTGCTTTGATCAAAGTGGATTTACCCGCCCCGTTATCGCCAATGACGCCCAGAATTTCACCGGGATAAAGATCAAAATCGGTGTTATTTAGCGCAACCACATTGCCGTAACGCTTGAACAACCCGCGGGCTTTCAAAATTGGTTCTATCGTGGTCATTGTGAAGCCCTCCGGAGCCATTGGTCAAGTGCAACAGCGCCAATCAAAAGACAGCCCATCGCAAACCATTGCCAATAACTTTCAACACCAACAAGTGCGAGGCCGGTAAAAAACACGCCCACGATCATCGCACCCAAAACCGAACCGGCTATGGATGCGCGTCCACCAAACAGCGATGTTCCACCGATTACAGCAGCAGTGATTGAATCAAGGTTAACGGTTTCGAACGCAATCGGGCTCATAGAGCCAACGCGGCCAATCGCCACCCACGCTCCAAAGCCACAAATGAGGCCTGCCAGCGCATAAACCGAAATTAATGTACGGTCGATTTGCACGCCTGACAACATGGCAGCATCCGGATCATCACCAATGGCCGTCACGTGGCGGCCCCAAGCCGTGCGGTTGAGCATATACCAAACTAAAATGGCGAGCAGGATCAAGGCAAATGAGCCATAAATGAAGTTGGCGCTACCAATATTAAAAGCAGTTCCAAAAAACAGGAGTTCTGGAGCTTTTTCGTTAAGCGCCGCTGGCCGGATTGATTCTGACCCCGTGTACCAAAGATTAAGTGCTCTAAAGACGTAAAACGTGCCGAGCGTCACAATTAAAGGGGGGATGCGCGCTTTGGTAACCAAAAGGCCATTGATTGCACCCATCGCCATACCGAACGCGAGCGCGATTGGAATTGCCGCATAATAAGGCACGTCGTTCAGCGTTGTGAGCCTGCCCATTATCATGGCACAGATCACAAGAATGACACCGACTGAAAGGTCAATCCCCGCAGTCAATATGATTAGGGTTTGTGCAATAGCGATGATGCCGACAACGGTTACTTGCTTCAAAATCAGTGAAAGGGTGCTGGCGGTCAGAAAATTATTAGGCACAATAAAGGTCGCAATAAATCCGAAGATCAACACACTGGCAATCAAAATAATGGCAGGAATTGCGGTTGGGTTAGCGCGTAGAAAACCGCGAGTTTGCGCAATAAACGAAGAATCGTCGCGCTCAAAACTGGCAACTGATTTATCAGCTTCACTGAGTGTTGCCTCAAAGTCCGAAATTGTTTTGGTTGGTGTTTCCCCTGTGGCCATTTTATTGCGCCGCCTCCCCAGTTAGTATTTCTTACCTTATTCCAATCAAAGGCTACCTGTAAAAAGGGCGACTGTAACAGCCGCCCTTTCCACTATTCAAGAGACTTTAAGTTGAGGATTAGCCCCAGCAGAGTTCGGTACCTTTTACGGTATCGAGTGAAGGAACACCTTCAGCAGGTTTGTCAGTTATGAGGTTCACGCCGGTGTTGAAGAATGTCAAACCGTCAGAAGCGCCGGGCTTCGTGCCATCTTTAGCAAAAGCAACAATAGCTTCAATCCCTTTAGACGCCATCAACAATGGGTATTGCTGCGACGTTGCGCCGATCACGCCAGACTTAACAGAAGCAACGCCCGGGCAACCGCCGTCAACAGAAACGATCAAAGCTTGACCTTCTTTACCTGCAGCTTTGAGGGCAGCATATGCGCCTTCAGCGGCTGGTTCGTTGATGGTGAAAACCAGATTGATGCCAGGCTCTTTAGCAAGCAAGGTTTCCATGGCTTTCTGGCCGCCTTCTGGGTTTGCACCTGAAGATTCATGGCCAACAACGCGCGGATCGGTTTCAGAACCCATGACTTTGGGGTCTGGAACTTCAATGCCAAAACCGGTCAAGAAACCAGTGTCACGCAAAACATCAACCGAAATGTTGTCTTTGTTGATGTTAAGCATTGCGATTTTAGCGTCTTTTGCTGCATCGCCCATCGTTGCTTTGGCCCATTTGCCAATCAACACACCGGCTTCAAAGTTGTCGGTTGCGAAGGTCATATCCTGACCTTCTGGATCTCCCAGCGGCGTGTCGAGCGAGATCACCAAAATGCCGGCAGCGCGCGCAGCTTTAAGGGCTGGGCCAACGTCGTCGTTTGATGGAGTGATCAAAATACCTTTGACGCCAGCAGCAACACAGTTTTCAATTGCTGTGATTTGTGGAGTGGCATCACCGTCTTTTTCACCGGCAAATGATTTCAAATCAACGCCCGCTGCCGCTGCACCGGCTTCTGCGCCTTCCTTCATTTTCACGAAGAATGGGTTGGTGTTATTTTTTGTGATCAAGCAAGCGCCAGTTGCTGCATAAGCAGAAGCTGAAAATGCGCATGCTGCAACAGCGCCAAGAAGCGCGATTTTAACAAACTTCATATTGTATTCCTCCCAGTGGTATCACCCGGCTCGTGCCGCATGACAAAAATACGAGCTATAGAAAGACATTGCAGCGCCAGAATTTTGGCGTTGTTTGCCAGTGTCCGCCCCTAAGCAACACGATCCTGACCATTCTGTCAACATTAAATCATTTGCCATGATCAATTGACAGTTGAATTGAAACCAATCACTTTCAGCGTGGGAGAAACTGGACGTGGAAAGCGGTAACGTTTAAGCGTCTGTTGCCAGGTCAATGAATTTATAAGTTGATGAATGATCGCGATCAGAGTGTGACGATTGAACCAGCGCAGCCTATCGAGGTGCGTGGTACCAACCAAAGCCGCATGCGGGCATTTAATGAGCGCTTGGTTCTCACCCTAGTTTATCGCAACCAAAGTTTAGCGCAGCGCGATATCGCCCGCGCAACAGGGCTTTCAGCGCAAACCATTTCAGTGATCATCCGCCAGTTAGAGCGTGACGGGCTTTTGCTAAAGGGCGAGCCGGTTCGCGGCCGTGTCGGCCAACCTTCCGTACCATTGGCGGTCAACCCGGCGGGCGCATTTTTTCTTGGGTTGAAAGTTGGCCGCCGCAGCGCTGAAATGGTGCTTACAGATTTCTGCGGTGAAGTGTTGGCTAGTTTCGGCGCAAGCTACCGTTGGCCCACGCCCAGCCGCATAATTGCTTTTGCCAAGGACGGAATTGCGTTTTTGAGCTCAAAACTAGAATTCGAAGAGAAAAAACGCCTGTCCGGTATTGGAATAGCTGCCCCATTTGAATTGTGGAACTGGTCACGCCAAACGGGTGCTCCAGCCGAGGAAATGAACCAATGGCGCAGTGTAGATTTACAAAGCGAAATTGCCTCAATTACCGATCTGCCGGTGTTTTTGATCAATGATGCAACTGCTGCCTGTGCTGCTGAACTGCGTTTTGGCCGGTCTGCTGGGCGCAAAGATTTCATTTATTTTTATATTGGCACTTTTATTGGCGGTGGTGTTGTTCTGAACGGCGGCCTGTACAATGGCCGAACCGGTTATGCAGGCTCTACTGGCGGCATGCCAGTTCCGGATGAGCAGGGCGGCATCGTTCAAATTATTGATCGGACGTCGATCATTGTTCTTGAGCGCATGCTGGAAGCCGCCGGGCTGGATGCATCACCATTATGGAATGCGCCTGAGGCTTGGCCTGACTATGACATGCAAATCAGCGAATGGATTGGTATTGTCAGCCGCAGTCTGGCATATGCAATCATCACTTCGGCCTCGGTCATTGACTTTGAATTTGCCATAATAGATGGCGGGCTGCCGTCAAACATTCGCGAACGCATTGTCGCTGAAACTCAGCGTGCAGTGTTGACGTTTGATTTGCAGGGTGTGCAATTGCCCTTGATTGAAGAAGGCTCAATTGGCCACAATGCCAGAGCACTTGGCGCTGCTAGCCTGCCTTTGGTTGCGCGGTTTTTGCTTGATAGAAACGTTGCACTTGAAGGTGAAGCTTAAAAATGTTGATAGGAATTCCATCATTGCTCGGGCCAGATTTTTTGGCTGTTTTGCGCGCCATGGGGCATGGCGATGAAATTGCATTGGTTGACGGGAATTACCCTGCCGCTGAGCACGCACGTCGGTTAATTCGCGCTGACGGTCATGATGTGATTTCCGTGCTTGATGCCGTTTTATGTCTCATGCCTATTGATGATTTTGTTCCTGACGCGATGTTCAGGGCGGTTCCGGCACTTGAGCCAAAACGGCTCGATCCAGTCCACGCAGAAATGGTTGCCGTGTGCGCCAAACGCGTGCCGGGCAAGCCTTTGATAGGCCTTTCAGGCGATGATTTTTATCCACGCGTCAAAGCGGCCTATGCGGTTGTAGCCACCAGCGAAATGCGGCTCCATGGTAATATTATTTTGCGCAAGGGCATTATCCGGTTGTCATAGTGCAGCCAATAATTCGGCACTAAACTGGTCAAACCGAGCTGATTTTTAAGCGAAACTTAAATTTTGCCAACTCAGTTCAAGTTGTCACTTGCAAATGCAACTCATTCGCAACTAGAAAGAACTTGCAATCGCCAATCATTCGCAACAAGGATGTTTTTATGAGAACGTTTCAAAAATTAATAGTCGGCCTGGCGGCCTTGCTGCTGATGCTTTTACCCGCAAATGCCGCAGACAAAATGAAAGTGGTGACCACATTCACGATCCTTGCCGACATGGCGCGTAATGTGGCGGGTGATGCTGCAACTGTGGAATCGATCACCAAACCCGGCGCAGAAATTCATGGCTACGAGCCAACGCCATCCGATATCATCCGTGCGCAAGGCGCTGATTTGATTTTATGGAATGGCCTTAATCTTGAGCGTTGGTTCGAACAGTTTTTTGCAAACATAGCCGCTGTTCCAAGCGCGATACTGACCGAAGGTATCGAGCCGGTAGGTATTTCTGAAGGGGAATATTCCGGGAAGCCTAATCCGCACGCATGGATGAGTCTTGATAATGCTTTGATTTACGTCGAAAATATCCGCAAGGCATTTGTGAAAAATGACCCAGCAAATGAAGCTATTTATAACGCCAATGCTGCAATCTATGCGCAGAAACTCAAAGATACGATTATTCCGTTGCGGGCACAAATTCTGGCAGTGCCGGAAGCCAATCGTTGGCTGGCCTCATGCGAAGGGGCGTTCAGTTACTTGACCCGTGATTTCCAAATGAAAGAGCTTTATCTTTGGCCCATTAATGCAGATGCGCAAGGCACACCGCAGCAAGTGCGTAAAGTCATTGATGGTATTCGCGACAATAAAATCCCAGCAGTTTTTTGCGAAAGCACCGTGTCGCAAAGTCCCGCGCAGCAGGTGGCCCGTGAAACCGGTGTCAAATATGGCGGCGTGCTTTATGTTGATAGCTTGAGTGAAGCTGATGGCCCGGTGCCAACTTACATCGATTTGCTGCGTGTAACGACTGAGACCATTGCAAATGGCTTGAGCAAATAACTGAAAGATATGTGGCAGCGCATTGTTGTCACATCTACAAAGTGGAATTTGAATATGCTGACTTCAACTGCGCCGGTTTCCTTGACAGAACAGCAGGCTGGGCTAGCCTTGCGTCAAGTCTATGTCACCTATCGGAACGGTCAAACGGCGCTGCGTGATGCCAGTTTTGAAATTCCAACCGGCACGATCACCGGTTTGGTGGGTGTTAATGGCGCTGGCAAATCCACTCTTTTCAAAGCCATCATGGGTTTCTTGCCGCTCGCCAAAGGCACAATTGAAATTTTCGGCATGCCTGCCAAATTGGCACTAAAGCAAAATATCGTTGCTTATGTGCCCCAAGCCGAAGAAGTCGATTGGAGCTTTCCGGTACTTGTTGAAGACGTTGTAATGATGGGTCGTTATGGCCATATGGGTTTTTTGCGAAACCCGAAAAAGGCCGATCATGACGCGGTTGCAACCGCCCTTGAGCGTGTGGGTATGTCAGAGTTTCGCACCCGCCAAATCGGTGAACTTTCTGGAGGCCAGCGCAAGCGCGTTTTTCTAGCCCGCGCGTTGGCACAAGATGGACGCCTAATTTTGCTTGACGAGCCGTTCACCGGTGTTGATGTTAAAACCGAAGAAGCCATCATCAAATTACTGCGCGAATTGCGAGATGAAGGCCGCGTGATGCTTGTTTCCACGCATAATTTAGGGTCTGTGCCTGAGTTTTGTGACCGTACTGTTTTAGTGAAAGGCACCGTCCTTGCCTATGGTCCAACGGCGACCACGTTTACACGTGAAAATCTAGAACGTACCTTTGGCGGCGTGCTTCGCCACTTTGTTCTAGGCGGCGCAGATTTGCATGATGATGATGACGAGCGCCAAGTCACAGTGTTTACCGATGATGAACGGCCATTTGTAATTTACGACAATCCAAAAGACGAATTAAATAAAGTTTCTGGAAAATGAGTGAAACGCTGCTCCTGCCGTTTCAATATAGTTACATGGTCAACGCGATGTGGGTGTCGGCTTTGGTCGGCGGTGTTTGCGCGTTTTTGTCGGCCTACCTTATGCTCAAAGGTTGGTCGTTAATAGGCGATGCTCTTAGCCATTCCATCGTACCGGGCGTTGCTGGCGCTTACATGCTGGGTTTGCCTTTTGCATTGGGCGCGTTTCTGGCTGGCGGGTTAGCGGCGGGAACCATGTTGTTCCTAAACCAGCGCTCGGGCTTGAAAGAAGATGCTATTATCGGCCTTATCTTCACATCATTTTTCGGTCTGGGTCTGTTTATGGTGTCATTGTCGCCAATGTCAGTCTCGGTGCAAACCATTACGATGGGCAATATTCTGGCAATCACACCGGAGGATACACTGCAGCTTGTGATCATCGGGGTGGTGTCGCTGACAGTGTTGCTGGCAAAATGGAAAGATTTAATGGTGACATTTTTTGATGAAAACCATGCCCGATCCATCGGCATAAACACCGGTGTTTTGAAAGTGGTTTTCTTTATGTTGCTGTCAGCGTCCTGCGTTGCGGCCCTTCAGACCGTTGGCGCTTTTTTGGTGATAGCTATGGTGGTCACGCCCGGTGCAACCGCTTACCTCCTAACCGATCGCTTTCCACGTTTGCTTATGCTTAGCGTGGCTATCGGCGCTATCACCAGTTTTGTCGGCGCTTACATCAGCTTCTTTTTAGACGGTGCCACTGGTGGCTTAATCGTGACGCTACAAACCTTGATATTTCTAACGGTGTTTTTTGTTGCCCCCAAGCACGGCTATTTTGCTGCCCGCCGCCGTGCCGCAGAAGCCTTGAGCGACACGGGTTTGGAGGCAGCAAAATGATCGAGACACTTCTGCAGCCATTTCAATTTGCGTTTATGAACAAGGCCTTCTTGATCACTGCCATTATTGCTGTGCCTATGGCATTATTGTCGTGCTATCTGGTGCTAAAAGGCTGGTCATTGATGGGCGATGCCATTAGCCATGCTGTCTTGCCGGGCATTGTGGTTGCATATCTTTTGAACATTCCACTGATTATCGGCGCATTTTGTGCGGGTATGATTTGCGCTTTGGCAACGGGTTTTCTCAAAGAAAACAGCCGCAATAAGCAAGACACAGTGATGGGGATTGTTTTTTCTGGCATGTTTGGCCTTGGCATTGTGATGTACACCAAGATTAGCACCGACGTGCACCTTGATCACATTTTATTCGGCAATATGCTTGGCGTTGGTGCTTCCGATCTTTGGACCGCTGGCCTTATTGCACTGGCCGTGACACTTGTAATCATTGCCAAACGCCATGATTTTCTGTTGCATGCATTCGACCCAATTCAGGCCCAAGCCGTTGGCTTGCCGGTAAAAGCGCTGCATTATGGCTTGCTGATTATGATGTCGCTGACGATTGTCGCAACCTTAAAAGCGGTTGGCATTATTCTTTCAATCGGCCTGCTGATTGCACCCGGTGCAATCGCGTTTTTGCTCACGAAAAAATTTCAAATCATGATGGCAATAGCCGTTGGCGTGACCATGCTTTCAGGGTTTTTGGGAATATACATCAGCTTTTTCCTTGATAGCGCGCCAGCACCAACCATCATTTTGGTCATGACGTTTTTCTTTGTACTGGCGTTTATCAATGTGCAGCGACAAGCTGCTTTGCCGCAAGGGGTTTGAAGCAAATGGACCTTGCTTTTTGGTGCGTATGGTCTTGATATAGGCCAACAAAACAAATCAATTGAGCACTATGTCAATCCGCTTTCTTCTGAACGATACTGAAATCACCCGCGATGATTTTGCGCCGGATGAAACACTGCTGGATTTTCTGCGCCTTGAAGCGAGCCTAACAGGCACAAAAGAAGGCTGCAACGAAGGCGATTGTGGTGCCTGCACAGTTTTGATCGGGCGTGTTCAAGGCAGTGAACTCATTTATGAAGGGCTAAATGCCTGCATCAAATTCACCGGCACTTTGCACGGTTGCCACGTTGTAACAGTTGAGCATTTATCGCCCGCCAATGGTAAATTGCATCCGGTTCAGCAGGCGCTGGTCGATCATCATGGCTCGCAATGTGGCTTTTGCACGCCGGGCTTTGTCATGTCACTTTATGGTATGTGGATGCAAAATTCGCAGCCCACAGAATTGGACGTTGAACGCAATTTGCAGGGTAATCTCTGCCGTTGCACCGGCTACCGCCCGATCGTGGATGCGGCTTTGGCAATTCAAGGTAATGCAAATGCTGATCCGCTGATTGCTGAGCGCGCAAAAGTCACCGCGTTACTCAAGGCTATGGACATCGGTCAACGTGTCGTTTCGGGCAAACTAGATGCACCCTTCATCATCCCCGCAGATGAAGATGATTTGGCGGTGGCTTTGATTGAATACCCCAATGCAACAATTGTGGCTGGGGCAACCGATGTCGGCCTATGGGTCACCAAAGGGTTTCGCAAAATCGCTCCGGTTATCTCTATTGGTGGCTTGCGAGATTTGCAGAACATCACACATGAACACGGCAGTTTACGCATTGGAGCGGGTGTCTCGTATACCAAAGCGCTGGCCGAACTTGAAAAGCTGCATCCTGCTTTGGGTGAACTCTTATGGCGCATCGGCGGCGATCAAGTGCGCAACGCCGGCACAATAGGCGGCAATATTGCTGGCGGTTCGCCCATTGGCGATATGCCGCCCCCGTTGATTGCGATGGCCGCGATCGTAGAGCTGCGCAAAGGCAACCATATCCGCCAAATACCGCTCGAAGACTATTTCATCACTTATGGCAAGCAAGCGCGGGAAACGTCTGAATTTATACGTGCCATTATCATTCCTGCGCCAAAGCCAAACGCGCATTTTGCGGTCTACAAAATTTCCAAACGCCGCAATGAAGATATATCGGCGCTGCTCGGGGCGTTTCACGTTAAGCTTGAAGATAATATTATTATTTCTGCCCGTATTTGCTTTGGCGGCATGGCTGGCACCCCCAAACGCGCAACTCATGTTGAAGGCGCATTAGTCGGCCAGCCTTGGAACCAAATGACAATAAATGCAGCCAGGCTTGTTTTTGCAAACGATTATCAGCCCCTTACTGATATGCGCGCCAGTGCAGAATACCGCTTGATGACTGCGAAAAATCTGCTGCAACGCTTTTTCGTTGAGCATAGTGGTGAGACCCAACCTATCCGTTTGGAGACCCACCATGCGGCATGAAACCATTAAAAACGCCGAAACCAAGGGCGCTGTGCATACCTCGGTTGAGCATGATTCGGCCGCCCGCCACGTTGCAGGTCGCGCTGAGTACATTGACGATATTGCCGAACCAAAAGGCACCCTTCATGCCTATGTGGGCCTCTCCAACATCGCCCACGGGACCATCAAAGCAATAGACTTAAGCGCTGTTCGTGCCAGCGCTGGTGTCGTCGACATTATGGTGGCAAGTGAAATTGCCCACAACGACATCTCGCCGACCGGGAAAAACGATGAGCCCATTTTGGCTGACGGCAAGGTGAAGTATTATGGCCAGCCGATTTTCGCTGTCCTTGCAAAAACAAGGCTAGAGGCCCGTCACGCCGCGCGTCTTGCCAAGATTACCTATGATGCATTGCCTTATGCAATCGACGTTCTTGATGCTGCGCCAGATGATCTTGTCACCGAGCCTTTGAAGCTCCAGCGCGGCGACCCGCAAACGGCGCTGACTAAATCCAAACATCGCATCATCAATGAAATGCGAATTGGCGGGCAGGACCATTTCTATTTGGAAGGGCATATTGCATTCGCCATACCAGGTGAAAACCAAGAAATGGTGGTGTGGTCATCGACGCAACACCCAAGCGAAGTGCAGCATATGGTAGCCCATGTTTTGGGCGCAGGTTCAAGTGACATTGAAGTTAAAGTGCGGCGCATGGGCGGCGGCTTTGGCGGCAAAGAAACCCAATCCAACCAGTTTGCCGTATTGGCTGCCTTGTTTGCGCGCAAACATGGAAAGGCTGTCAAACTCCGCCTTGACCGTGATGACGATATGGAAATCACCGGTAAACGGCATGATTTTCATGTAACTTACGATGTGGGGTTCAATAATCGCGGCGTCATTGAGGCGCTCGATATGGTTTATGCCGCCCGCGCCGGCTTTTCATCAGATTTGTCTGGCCCTGTTACCGATCGCGCATTATTTCATGCCGATAATTGTTATTATTTGCCCGAAGTGCGCCTGCGCTCAGAGCCGCGCCGCACCAACACGGTATCGAACACCGCGTTTCGCGGATTTGGTGGCCCACAGGGAATGGTTGGCGGTGAACGTGTCATTGAAGAGATCGCCTATGCGCTGGGGCTTGATACCCTTGACGTACGGCGGCGTAATTTTTACGGGCAAAAAACCCGCAACGTCACGCCTTACCATCAGACTGTGACCGACAATATCATCGCCAAACTGGTCGATGAATTGGAAGCAAATTGCGATTATCAAACCCGCCGTGCGGCCATTAAAACCTTCAATGCGCAAAGCCCGGTTTTGAAAAAAGGTATTGCGCTAACACCTGTTAAGTTCGGGATTTCCTTTACCGCAACGTGGTATAATCAAGCTGGCGCACTGATCCATGTCTATTCAGATGGCACGGTTCATTTGAACCATGGCGGCACGGAAATGGGGCAGGGGCTGCATACCAAAATTGCGCAAATTGTGGCTGACGAGTTTCAAATTGATTTGGATAAGGTGCGCATTACTGCCACCACAACCGCCAAGGTGCCAAACACCTCTGCAACGGCGGCGTCGTCCGGCACAGACCTCAACGCCATGGCGGCAACGGATGCCTGCAACCAAATCAAAGCAAGGCTGGTTGATTTTGCAGTTGAGAAATTCAACGTCACTAAAGCTGAAATCAGCTTCCAAGCAGGCCATATCCGTGTTGGCAAAGAGCTGATTGCGTTTGCTGATTTTATCAAGCAAGCCTATATGGCGCGTGTGCATTTGTCGGCGGCTGGGTTTTACAAAACACCCAAAGTCCATTGGGACAGGAAAAACGGCACTGGTCGCCCGTTCTACTATTTTGCCTATGGCGCGGCCTGCTCAGAAGTGACGATTGATACGTTGACCGGTGAATATCGCGTTGAGCGCAGTGATTTGCACCATGATGTCGGGCGCTCGCTGAACCCGGCGCTTGATATTGGCCAAATCGAAGGCGCATTCATTCAAGGCATGGGTTGGCTTACGACCGAAGAGCTTTGGTGGGACGATAAAGGCCGCCTTCGCACGCATGCGCCGTCCACCTATAAAATCCCGCTGGCTTCAGATATTCCCCGAACCTTTAATACTAAACTGGTCGATTGGTCTGAAAATAAAGAGCGCGCGATCCGCCGCTCCAAGGCGGTAGGCGAGCCACCTTTCATGTTGGCAATATCTGTTTTGGAAGCCCTTTCAATGGCTGTCGCCAGCATTGCAGATTACAAGCATTGCCCGCGCCTTGATACACCTGCAACGCCCGAACGCGTGCTGATGGCGGTTGAACGGTTAAAGAACATTTCCGCTAAATGAAGCGCATATCAGAGTATTTAACAGCGCATAGCGATGTCATTTGCATCAAAGTCATTGCCGCAAAAGGCTCAACTCCGCGCGAAAAAAACGCATTTATGTTGGTGTCTAAAAGCTCGATCTATAGCACGATTGGCGGCGGGCGGTTGGAACTGGATGCCATTGCCAAAGCGCGAATCATGCTTTTGTCACGTGACGTTCAAGTCGAAATGAATATTGGCTTGGGGCCGGAGATTGACCAGTGTTGCGGCGGGCGCGTTGTGTTGCGGCTGAACAAACTGACGAAACTTGAGCGAGCAGAAATGACTGAAACCGCAACTTTAAACGTCAACCGAATGCCGGAAGTCTTGCTGTTTGGCGCGGGCCATGTCGGGCGCGCTTTAGCACTGGCGCTAGCGCCGCTGCCTTTCCGCATCAGTCTCATTGATCCGCGACCGCACGCCCTTTTGCCCGACATTCATGGTGTAGCGAGTCAAGCTTTGCCTGTGCCGGAACAGGCGGTGCGCAACGCAAAACCGGGCAGCAGTTTTGTGGTGATGACACATGAGCATTCACTGGACTTTCTGATTATCAATGAAGCACTCAAGCGCAACGACGCAGCTTATGTTGGCCTCATCGGCTCTAAAACCAAGAAAGCAATGTTCCGGGCGCAATATTTGGCTGATGAAGGAACGCTGGCTGACTTTGCGAAGCTGACTTGCCCGATAGGTGCAAATCCAACAGGCGACAAGCGGCCGGAAGTTATAGCAGCCTTTGTCGCAGCAGAACTTTGCATGAGACTGCTTGCCCCCAAAAGCTAAGGCGGCTACGCCATGTGAGATAAGATGTTTCGAGTTGAACGATGATTGATTTTGCGATTTTCATTGATTGGATCACTTTCGCGGTGCGCTGGCTCCACGTGGTGACAGCAATCGCGTGGATTGGCTCATCGTTTTATTTTATCGCCCTTGATCTCGGTTTGAAAAAAGCGGCTGATTTGCCGGTCGGCGCGTATGGTGAAGAATGGCAG
This sequence comes from Limoniibacter sp., assembly GCA_031422195.1. Lineage (GTDB taxonomy): Bacteria > Pseudomonadota > Alphaproteobacteria > Rhizobiales > Rhizobiaceae > JALOTE01. Next base: position 21,226 of record JANOPZ010000006.1, read on the forward strand.
GTGCATGGCGGCGGGTTTTATCACATCCGCAAATTTCTGGTCGCGCCACCAAACTTGCCAGAACATTTGATTTGGCACAAATATCAAAGCTACTTTACCTGGCTTTCAGGTTTCGCGCTGCTGGCTTTGGTTTACTACCTGCACGCAGATTTGTTTTTGATCGACCGCAACGTGCTGGATGTGCCTGTATGGCAGGCCATTACCATTTCAATTGTTTCGCTCGCCATCGGCTGGCTTATCTATGATACCCTTTGCAAGTCACCCATCGGCACCAGCCAAAACGGCTTGATGATCGTGCTATTTATTGTGCTGGTGGCGATGGCCTGGGGCTATACGCAAGTGTTTACCGGCCGCGCAGCCTTGCTGCATTTGGGCGCGTTCACCGCCACTATTATGTCGGCTAATGTGTTCTTGATCATTATCCCCAACCAGAAAATTGTGGTGGCTGATTTGATCGCGGGCCGCGTGCCAGATGCCAAATATGGAAAGATCGCCAAACAACGTTCGCTGCACAATAATTATCTTACCCTTCCTGTCATTTTCCTAATGTTGTCCAACCATTACCCGTTAGCGTTTGCTTCCGAATATAATTGGTTGATCGCCTCAATCGTTTTTCTAATCGGCGTTTTGGTGCGTCATTTCTTCAACACAATGCATGCAGGGAAAGGTACACCGCACTGGACATGGGGTGCTTCTGCGGTGCTGTTCATCATTATAATTTGGCTGTCATCGGTGTCCGTCACACAAGCCGCCGAACCCTTGTCGCTGAAAGCTGCTGAGCGCATGAAGGCCGATAATTTTACTTCGGTCGCCGAACTCGTCCAATCCCGCTGCTCAATGTGCCATGCCGCCGAACCGGTTTGGGAAGGTATTCATTGGGCCCCAAAAGGCGTGATGCTCGATACGCCTGAGCGTATTGCTGAAAACGCCACGCAAATCTATTTACAGGCCGGTGTTTCCCACGCTATGCCGCCGCAAAACATAACCGAGTTATTGCCAGAAGATCGCGCCGCAATTGTTAAATGGTTCAAGCAGGATGGCCTCTAATGCACATTCTTCGCGGGCGGACGCTTCGTTTTCATCGCCGCCCTGAGGGGTTGCATGATCTTGCTTCCTACACTTACCGCGAAGATGGCGCGCTGTTGATTGATGGTGGCATAATCGTTGCAGAAGGTGATTATGGCGCAATTGCCAAGGCCAATCCTGACGTTACAGCTACCGACCACCGCCCGCATTTAATACTGCCTGGCTTCATTGATCCGCACTTACACTTTCCACAAATGCAGGTAATTGCATCATTCGGTGCACGGCTGATTGAGTGGTTAAACACTTACACTTTCCCAGAAGAAATGCGGTTTGCAGATAAGGTGCACGCTGACCGCATTGCCGACCAATTGTTTACGACGTTGATCGCCAATGGCACCACCACAGCAGCGGCCTATTGCACATCTCATCCCCATTCAGTGGATGCGTTTTTTGAGGCCTCAGAACAACGCAATATGCGCATGATTGCGGGCAAAGTGCTGATGGATCGCAACGCGCCAACAGGCCTTCTGGATACGCCGAAATCAGCTCATACTGATACGCTTGCCTTGGCCGCCAAATGGCATGGCAAGGGCAGGGCGCATTATTGCATCACGCCGCGCTTTGCTATCACCTCAACGCCAGAGCAAATGGAGGTTGCGCAAACATTGGTGGCAGAATTGCCAGACTGCTATGTACAAACTCATCTTGGTGAAACCCCAGAGGAAATCGAGTTTGCAACGTCACTATTTCCAGACGCGCCCGACTATACTGGGATTTATGAACACTACGGCCTGCTCGGCGAGAAAACATTGCTCGGCCATTGTATTCATCTCACTGAACGCGAAGTTGACGTTATTGCTGCTACCAAATCTGTTGCGGTGTCCTGCCCAACCTCAAATTTGTTCTTAGGTTCAGGTCTGTTCCCGCGCCAACGCCTGCTTGATCATCGCGTAAAAATCGCCCTTGCTACGGATATCGGCGGTGGCACCTCTTATTCAATGCTGCGCACGCTGGATGAGTTTTATAAGGTGCTTCAGCTTGGCCGCGAAGTGCATGATCCGCTCAATGCGTTTTATCAAATCACGCGCGGAAACGCTGAGAGTTTAGGCTTGGTTGATAAAATAGGCACACTCGAAGTTGGAAGTGAAGCGGATATTGTGGTGCTCAATGCCAATGCCACGCCCTCAATGGCGCTGCGGATGGAGCGCACTTCGGCATTGGCTGAAGAACTGTTCGTATTGCAAACCATGGGCGATGATCGCAGCGTGGTTGAAACCTATGTGGCGGGTGTCGCTATGAAACGGCAACCGTAAAGAGGCGGATTTACCCGCGCCCCAACTCTTGCGCCCGAACTTTGGCTGCATTGACAGCCTCAATCATTAAATTTTCGAGACGTTTGTCACCCATCAACACCTGCAATGCAGCATAAGTTGTGCCTTTTGGACTTGTCACATTCACGCGCAATTGGGCAGCATCTTCTGTTGCCTGTTCGGCCAGTTTTGCTGCTCCAAACACGGTCTGACGTGCGTAAATCATGGCTTGATGTTCACCCATTCCAGCCGCTTTAGCCGCCTCAGCCAGACATTCAATAAAGTAAAACAAATAGGCCGGGCCAGAACCTGAAACGGCAGTAACAATATCTATCATCGCCTCATCATGGAGTTCATCGACAACGCCGTTGGCTTCCAGCAAATTTATGGCAAACTTTTTGGCGCTCACTGAAACATGCCCATTGGCAAACATGCCGATCATGCCCATTCCAATTGAAGCGGGTGTATTTGGCATCGTGCGAATAACAGGAACCTGTTCACCCATCAGCCCGGTATAAAGTGCAATCGGTGCACCCGCTGCAACCGTAATCAACGTTGCACCGGCATTTGTAAAAACGCGATAATCCGGGAGTGCGCTTTCCAACATTTGCGGCTTCAGCGCAATCATTAAGAGATCAACGGGGCGACTCACAAAGGCCGTTGCTTCTGCGGCCACATCCACACCAAGGCTGGCTGCTCTATTTTGCAAGGTTTCATTTGGCTCTGCAACCATAATATCCTTCGGTGATGCCGCGCCTTTATCAAGCCAGCCCTTGAGCATCGCAAAACCCATATTGCCGCAACCTGCCAAAAGAATAGTTTTCATTTCAGACACTCCGTGTGCCCAAAGCCTTGAAACTGTATGACAGTTTCGTCAAGCGGCGTTGCGTGCCAGCGGCGTTGTTGCCGTCAGGCGTAAGCCCACAATTGCCAAAACCATAAGCATCCAGACCGGGTCACCGCGCCGGAAAAAGAAGGTCTCCATAAAAGCATTCAACGCTGTAAAAATAACAATCATCATAAAAAAATCAGCGGCCAAAATATTGGCGCGAAGACGGCGCACCCGCAAGTAATCCACCGTAGGTTGGATGATAACCACAAAAACAATCGCGCATGCGCCGGGGATGCCAAGCTCCAACATCGAGTCGAGATATGAATTATGCCCATGCACAATACCGCGAATATCCCATGCGGAATCAAAAGGCGTTTCCATATCCATTACAGCAGGCTTTCCCCAAAGGCTTTCGAGGCCATAACCAAAGATCGGTTGGTGTTTAATAAGCCCAAGAGAAAACTCCCAAAGTGTCATTCGACCGGTGTAGGTGGTTCCTGGCGCTATTGATTGCACAAAATCATGGATTGACGTGGAAAGAACAGTGCCGACGGTAAGCGTGCCAAAAACCACCAAGACTAGAAAAAACAGAACAATTGCTAGCAAACGCGCGCCAATCGCTGCTGGCACGAGCACGATCGACACAACAAGAAACACGGTCCCTGCTGATGTTTTTGAGCCGGATTGAAGCAGAAAAAAAGCTGCTAAAACAAAGAGCAGCAGCCCCAATTGTCTACGCCCGCTTCTGAGGAGATAAATACCCGCAAATACGAAAGCTGCCATGACCGGCCCGGCGGTATTTTTGTGCTGATAGATACCGCGCCAAAGGCCCTCGTTGGCCGGTTCATAAACCTCAGCGGTGTGCCGTGCTGCATCTGGAAAAACCAAAATACCAACATAGCTGATCGCCAAAATAGCCAAGAATGAAATTGCAATAATGTTTTGGAGCGAACGTTCGTCGCGTGCCAGCACGATAACAGAGAACGCAGCAATTACAGCTATAAAGCTGAACATCATCGCACGAAGCGCCACGGCTGTATCGGGCGAAACCAACACTGCCAAGCAATAGAAAAAAGCAATGGTAGCCCAGCCAAATGTTGGCAGTTGCTGTAGTCTTTTCGGGTTAACCAAAGTCAGCAAAGATCCCACTGCCAACGCACCCAGCATGGAATAGCCAATCTGGTTGACTTTGTTACCACCCGTCGCGTTGGCATCAATAATAAGGGTTCCAGCCGCAAATGGCGAAAATGTCAAAAGCAAAATTGTCAAAATTGAAGCCGCAATTAACGTCGGCATCAGTGCCCAAACCGTTTCAATTGCGCCCGTCGATAATCTAGTTTTTTTCAGGGTTGCGATATTGTTCATTGATCAACCCAAATTCACCCATAACACGGCCCAAGCCGATCTCAATTTTATAAGTCGCATCGACCAGTGACCCGGTGCGCAAAAATATTGCCGATGCGCGAAACGGCGAGGCCATTAAAAGTGCCAAAGTCTTGCAAATCACGCGGGTACGGCCCCAAAAGCTTTCACCATATTTCCGGCGCTCTATAATTGCTGATAGCGCGCCATTGCGTAGCGCCCGCGCCCGCAACCAATCTTTCTTCAGTCTACGCTCCGGGATTGGTTCGCGCAAAATCGCATCATTGGCCCAGGCGAATGTAAAGCCTTTGCCCTGTGCGCGCATAAAGAGATCTGCATCACCTCCACCCGTGAAGTTGAAAGCGGGATCAAGAAACGGAAACCGCATCTCCTCAACAACGCGCCTTTTGAAAAGCAAATTGCCTGAGGAATATAATACCGGAACAATGCCTGTTTTGGTGTAAGCCGGACGAAAGACCGGGTGCACCACATTTTTTGCGGACGCAGGCAAAACCGGCATCTGTGGACCACCAACAAAATCTACGCCAGTTGCAGCTTGCACCTGCATTAACTGGCTAAGCCAATCTGCAACTGCCGTTTCATCGTCGTCGATCACTGCCACATGCTCGACATTGGGAAAGTAGTCACGCACGGTCGACCAGCCGCTATTATAGGCGTTGCAATTGCCGGCGTTAATCACAACCGTCACCAAACCGTTAATGCCATGATCAGCCATAAAGCGCGCTGCGGCCTGCGCGCCGTGCCGGCTTTCAGCCTCATTTTCCATAACAATGATCACGCCATCATATGCGCTGATTTGGGGGGCGATGCTTTGCAACGTTTCAATCAGCTGCTCGGGCCGCTTAAACGTCGGCACAGTGATAGCGATCCGGCAAGCATTTGGTTCTAAAGAGGGCGCGCGCCAATACAATAATGTGCCCTCGCTGAGGTGTGCGCCCGGCTCAGATGAAAGGGGGCCGGGAGAAAACATTAAAACCTCAAATTTGGTTAACCCTAACAAAACGTTACTGAGTTTTGGTTACTAAAGTATTGACGGCCAGATTCACTTCAACCTTTGAATGTCGATGACGTATGAGGAGACATTGTGTAAAGAAATGTCAGCCAAGGGTTTTTTTATGAAACTATTGTTCCTCACATCTCTGCTGCCCGAAAATGAAGCGACCTCAGGTTATGAGATTGCAAATCGAGCGCTGGTGCATGGTCTGCGCGCTTTGGGGCACGAAGTGGTGCCGGTTGGCTTTGCCAATTTTGGAAAAAGTGCAGAAATAACAGATGGCTCGATCAATCTGGGTGAACTTTCAATCTCAAACGCAGATGCTAATTTATGGCAGAAATTGGTTTGGCTGAAACGCGCTTTTCAAAACAACACCACTTTTGCGGGCGCAAAATTGCAAATTGTCTCAGATCAGGCTCTTGCCGCAAATATTAAGCAACTGGGCAATTTTGACGGCGTGATTGTTAACGGCGCCCCGATGGCAGCTGCGTTTGAAAAGGTTTTTATAACCAAGTCCTTTGCTTACATCGCTCATAACGTTGAATGGCAAGCTGCGACTGAAAGTGCCAAAGCTGCGCTCAGCATTTTTGAGCGGATGATGTTTACGCGCGAAGCCAAAATGTTGCAGAGGCTTGAACACCGGTTGGCTGCAAAGGCCAGCCACGTTTACACTTTAGCCTCAGACGATAGTGCGGCTTTTACGAAAATGGGCGCTACATCTGTTTCAGCTGTCCCACTTATCGTAAGCATTACCGCCGAAATGCCATCCAGCCGCGCTCCACAATGGGACGCAGGCTTGATCGGGACGTGGTCTTGGGCGCCCAATCGTATCGGTTTGGATTGGTTTTTAACCGAAGTTACGCCGCATTTGCCCGATGATTTTACATTTGCAATTGCAGGCAAGCTGCCAGATGTACCGCTGATCAAACACAAAGGCGCAACAATTCTAGGCCGGGTTCCATCAGCAATAAGCTTCTCGCGTGATTGCGCTTGTTTGCCGTTGGTCAGCCGCGCAGGGTCTGGTGTTCAGCTAAAAACTCTAGAAGCGTTTGAACTTGGTTTGCCAAGCGTAGCGACCTCATCTTCTGTTCGTGGAATTTCCAGCCTGCCTGAAAACTGTACCATTCAAGACGATCCAAAGCTGTTTGCCGAAGCACTCGTTTTAACATCACGCCAAGGAAAGGCTGCTGATCTTGATGGCCGTGTATTTCATGCGACGCAGAAAGCCAGGATGCTTTCTGCGCTGAACGACGGCCTTTCTGCATTTACCGCCCGAGCTTTTTCAGAGGCGGTGGAGTAATGGAAAAGCAAAGCTTAGGTTTACCGCAATGGCGCAATATATTTGATGTGCCTGTGGCAGCCCTTGGTTATTCTGAAGCTGCTCAAATGGTAAAAGACAGTTTGGCTTCAAAAACGTTTTTGCGTGTGAATTTTCTCAACGCCAACAATGCCAACATATCGGCCAACTCGCCAGAATTAACTGCCGCACTCAAGCGTTCCGTAGTCCTATCTGATGGGGTCGGCCTCGATGTTGCCAGCCGTTTCCTTTATGGCGCTCCATTTCCCGCCAACTTAAATGGCACCGATTTGATACCCAGACTAATTCAAGATTTGGAGCAACCTTTAATAATAGGTTTGGTAGGTTCTGCCTTAGATGTTGTAACTGAGGCGGCTATTCGTTTTGCTGAAATTGCGCCGCAACATCGTTATGTTGTGATATCTGACGGCTTTTTTACTGTTAAAACGCAGGAAAGAGTTTTAACTAAAATTCATCTGACCAAGCCCGATATTTTGCTGGTCGGTATGGGCACTCCGAGCCAAGAATTATGGACCGATGAGTTTATTGGCCAAGATCATTGCAGTGTCGTCTTTACAGTTGGTGCACTGTTTGATTTTGTCTCGCGGCGTGTAACGCGAGCGCCTTTGGTAATTCGCAGTTTGAGACTTGAATGGCTGTTTCGCTTTTTACTTGAACCGCGGCGCTTGTTCCAACGTTATATACTTGGAAATCCTATGTTCATTTTGCGGGCTTTGCGCCAAAAGTTATCTGGAAAGGCGATTAAACAAAGTGATAAACCACGCTGAATAAACACCTGAGATTGAATAGTGATACATTCCCCACTGGCTCCCAAAACTGCAATCGTCACATCGAGCTTTGCAGGCGATATCGAGCGCTTTGCGCTGCTCTGCGAGACGATGGATCATTTTGTAAGCGGCCATACACGGCATTTGGTTTTGGTGGCTTCGAAGGATGTTGGCCTTTTCAAACGTTTTGCCGGGCCAAAACGTGAGATTATAGACGAGGCTGATTTGCTGCCATTTTGGTTGCGCCGCTTTGCTGACCCGTTTTCAAAGTTCAAACGCGATGTTTGGTTGAGCCCGCTGATGTTTCCCATGCGCGGTTGGCACGTACAGCAATTGCGCCGCTTGGCGATTGCTCAGCATATGAGCGAAGACAGTTATCTGAGCTGCGATTCTGACGTCGCTTTTCTTGCACCTTACGATGTTGGCACTAATGTGAAAAACGGCTTGGTGCGGCTTTACCGTCTTGATAACGGGCTTAAAAATAAGACAACTTTCGAACATCAAGCTTGGTCAGCTAACGCAGGCACGTGCTTGGGTTTGGACGGCGTGATTGGGTATCATGATTATATCAATACGTTGATCGTATGGGAAACGTCTAAGGTCCGTTCTATGCTCGATCATATTCAAAACGTGTCCGGTCGCCATTGGGTTGCAACTATTGGCGCAGGCCGCAGCTTTTCTGAATGCCTGATTTATGGTCGTTATGTTGACGAAGTCTTGAATGGAGCGGGTGTTTTTCACGATGCAAACTCCCTTTGTCATGTCTATTGGAGCGGACCAGCTTTGGACAAATCCGGTTTGACCCGTTTTATCGCCACGCGCAAACCCCACCAAATTGCTGTGGGCTTACAGTCTTTTGTTGGCATAGCTGTTGCAGATATCAGGGCAGCTTTGCTGCAGGCTTAGTTTTTCAAAGATGAACGGCAGGCCGGCTTATAAGTCTGTAGGTAAAGATGGCCGATACCAGATATAATGCGGCAAAAACAAACGACATCCAAAAAAGCAAATGAATGGCATCAATACCCGGTTGAACGAAAACGCTCATGAAAACAGCCTTTAGGGTGCCAAGAAGGGTCAACAGCCCAGCGCGCGCAATGGTTTGACCACGCGCATAGAGCAGTTCCGAGTGATATTCGACCAAATTGCGTGTTGCCGGGATAGACATTGCGAATATCAAAACAGGTGCCACTAAGGCGATGTTTTGGCCAAGAATTGTTGGTTGCAACCAAAGCACGAAAACAGCAAAACCAAGCGCCACCGAAGAAAATAGAGCAATACCACTTTCCAAACCAATGCGGCGCTTCCACGATTGCATCAAATCCGGCGTCCGCATGATCGATTGTACAAGTAGGGTGTTAAATGCTCTCTGTGGAATAGCCGTTAAATCAACCAAACGCATAATAACGGCGTAAATTCCCGTTACTTCGCCACCTGCAAGTGCCAGCATCAAGACTTTATCCAGCTCCATTTGTGCGTAAAAAACAATCTCAGCGCCGGCTACTGATAAGGCGTCGCGCATGCGCCTTGGGTAAAGTTTCCAGACAAAACGAATCCGGCTTTTGATCCGGCCAAAAACGTAAATTAATATGAGAGAAACACCATTGGCAGCCAAATAATACCAAGCCCATAACTCCACGCTTTGGGTGACGGCCAGTTGCCAAAAGGTCAAAGCGGCGCACATCCGTAAAAAAGTGCCCAGAATTGTTAATGCAGCAGCGCGGCGAAACCTGCGTAAGCCATTATTGACAATAATGATGATTTCTGAAGAGCGCCACAAAACCACTTCGCTTATGATTATCAATCCGAAGGCAACGGCACTCATTTGTCCTTCAAATATCGCAGCGAAAAAGAAATAGGCGAGCACGCCCACGAGAGGCAACGAGATTACAAAAAAGCCGATGTAGCCGCCAATATAGATGCCCGTAAGTTGTGGCTTAACAGTGGAAATCCGGTAAAGCGGCGATGAAAAGCCAAAACCTGCCACGCGGGACAACACCACACCCAGCGCCGAAGTTGCTGCCACAATGCCGAAAGCCGTGACTGAAAGCGTGTTGGAAAGCACAAGAAAATAAACAAGCGAAAAAACCAGACGACCGACTGAACCGCTGAGCAATGACGCATAGCTGGTCAGCAGTTCGCTATATTGCGCAAAACGACCGGTTATTTTGGTCAAAGGAAAGAAATTTTGACTGGACATGCCGTCTTTATACGGACGCAACACTAAAAACCAGTTTACACGTTGAGTTTGTCTATAAAATCCAAATCTTGGTCCACCAATTAACCATTTATTACCCACGTCTATTTAGTGTTGATTATCAGATGGCGCACAGTTCGTGTTGCTTGGCTGCGTGTGTGTATGAAACAAACCTCAAACAGCTTGCTTGGAAAGGCAGTCCGCTCGCGGCGGGCTTTGCATGTTGTCGGCAATGCATTGCTGCAAGAAGACCGCGCGATAAAAAATGCATCTGCTGCGTCACACCAAGGTCATACTGTCATTGAACCGGCTGCTGGCCCGTTGAAACCTGCATTCCACGAGCCGCAATCACATTTGCAACGCCCGCATACCATGTCGACCTCGGATGAGTGGGTGCCCCTTCTTGATCCGCGAAAGCTTTTTCAAGCTATCATCAATGCCAAAAAAACAATCGGCCTGTTAAGCTTGGCCGGGCTTGTTCTTGGTATCCTTTTTGCCATGTCGACGCCGAAATACTACTACTCGACCGCAGAGATTTTGATAGACCCGCGCGATTTGCAGATCTCTGATCGCGAGTTGTTGCCAACAGGTTTGCCTTACGATGCCTCTTTAGCACTTGTTGAAAACCAGACACGCATTTTAACGTCGCGCCGTGTTATATCAGGAACCGTTGAACAGCTTAATCTAGATCAAGATGCTGAGTTTAACGGGAAGGGGCTTGGCGTGCCTGGTCCTGCTAAAACGCTTTTGGCGATTATCTTTGGCCAAGACTCGGATGATTCTTCAAAGGCTAAAGAGTTAGCCGTTGAAAACTTGCTTCGGTTCACTGGCGTTTCACGAACACCAAAAACCTTCGTCATCAGCCTTACTGTTCAAAGTGAAAGTCCGGAAAAAGCCGCTTTAATCGCCAACACAATGGCCGAAGTCTATATGAATGTTCAGGACGAAATCCAATCTGATACTGTTGGGCGCGCCAACAGTGAAATTGGCGGGCGTCTCGAAGAACTACGAACTGATGTTGAAAAGGCCGAACGCCTCGTTGAAGCCTATCGATCAGAAAATGAACTGTTTGATGCCAATGGCAAATTGATTTCAGATGACGAAATTTCGCTGACGTCCACTCAGCTGACCCGGGCCCGTGAAAAAGTGGCAGAATTTCGCGCCCGCGCTGATTCCGCCCGTGAATTGACATTAGATGCCGTACTGTCTGACGCTTTACCGGAAGGTGCGTCGTCTAATTTGATTGCGGAATTGCGCCGCGGCTATGCTGGGAAGGTCCAGCAGCGCGATGCGTTGTCTGAAAAACTTGGGGCTCAGCACCCTCAATTGCGCACGGCGGAAGCTGAAGTAGCATCTGCGCGTCGTGGCATTGAAGCTGAACTTCGTCGTTTGTCCCAAACAACACAGATTGAGTTGCAGCGCGCGGTTAAGACCGAGCAGGATTTGGCTGCTGGCCAAGCGCGCTTAAAATCGCAAAAAAGTGCTATTAGCGAAAGCCTTGTTCGCTTGCGTGAGTTAGAGCGGGAAGCAGCAGCACGGCGTTCCGTGTACGAATCTTTTTTGCTCCGGGCCCGCGAAACCGGCCAACAGGCAGGTATTTCAACAGCCAACACCACAATTGTTTCGCAAGCCGTTCCAGCACTGCGGCCCTACGGCACGTCCCGCAAGCTGGTTGCAGCTGGTGGCTTGGTCGCTGGTTTTATGCTGGGTGTTTTCTTTGCGCTAATGGGTGAGCTGTGGCGCTCGCTAACCTATGTCGCACGAGGCGACAACGCCTCTTTATATCAAACAGTCTTGCCAGCTGATCGGATCGATGGCCTCGTGCCGCCCAATTCCCCAACGCCGCCCGGTGGCGGAAGCCGGGCACAAGAACCAAACACAACCATGCCAGACGTTGGCCATACCAATCACAACCCAAAACTCAATGCCAACCAAGGTGACCCCATGTATTACCCGTTCCCTGTTGCTCAACCTGGCATGATAATGGCACCTGCCCAACAGCCCATGATGCAGCCCCAGATGATGGCCCAGACCATGATGCAGCCTTCGCCCTATGGCTATCCGATGATGCAGCCACAGCCGATGCCGCATTACCCCTATGGTCAACCACAAATGACGCCGCAGCCCATGATGCAGCCACAAATGATGCAACCACAAATGATGCAACCACAAATGATACAGCCACAAATGATACAGCCTCAAATGTTGCACCCGCAGATAATGCAGCCACAAATGATGCAGCCACAAATGATGCAACCACAAATGATGCAGCCGGTTGTCCAGCCGGTATATATTGCCATGCCGCAACAGGCTACGCCAGTTTACCAGCCGCCTTCTGTTGCCCAAGGTGCGCCTGATTCACAGACGGCTCCCACTCAAAACGATGCCCAATATTCCGAAATCCGCAATCGTTTGCGATCTCTGCGTGACGGCATTGTCAATCTGGCAGATGGCCGCGAACGCCTGTCAAAGCTTGGCTGACTTGTAGCCTGATTGCGCTTTTCTAAGGCGCAATCCCATCGACAATTTATTCATCATGCTGTTACTGCCCCGATCAACAGCAACCGAACGGGGTAACGCCACATGATTGCCGAATTAATTGATGGCAAGGCCATTGCTGAAGACGTCATTCGCAAGGTGAAAGCGGCGTCCGATCAGCTGAAAGCCAACAAAAACATAACGCCCGGCTTGGCAGTTGTAATCGTTGGTGAAGACCCCGCCAGCCACGTTTATGTGGGTGCCAAAGGCCGCAAAGCCAAAGAGTGCGGCTTTAATTCCATTCAGCGCACATTGGCTGCCGATGTTTCTCAAAGCGAACTTGCTGCTTTGATTACTGAATTAAATGCAGACCCTGCTATTCATGGAATTCTGGTGCAGTTGCCCTTGCCTAAGGGCTTTGATCAGGAAGCTATCGTTCAATCGATCCGGCCTGAAAAAGATGTTGACGGGTTAACCTTTGTAAACGCTGGTAAGTTGGCCTCAGGTGATTTCGCCACTGGTCTTGCCCCCTGCACACCTGCCGGATCAATGGTGATGGTGAAGCGAAAACACGGCAATGATCTATCCGGGTTAACAGCCGTTGTTATTGGCCGCTCGAATTTATTTGGCAAACCGATGGGGCAGCTTTTGCTGGCGCACAATGCCACTGTAACTATGGCGCATAGCCGCACTCAAAATTTAGCCGAAGTTTGCCGCACAGCCGATATTTTAGTGGCCGCAGTTGGGCGGCCTCAAATGGTCAAAGCTGATTGGGTAAAGCCTGGCGCAACTGTTATCGATGTCGGAATAAACCGAATTGAAGGGGAAGCAGGAAAATCCAAAATCGTTGGCGACGTTCACTTTGCGGAAGTGGCAGCAACCGCTGGTGCAATCACGCCGGTGCCAGGAGGTGTTGGCCCAATGACAATTGCAATGCTGATGGCCAATACACTGATCGCAGCTTGCCGTGCCACTGGAGTGGAAGCGCCGGGTTTTTGAGATCAAACCCGATCTAAAAAAGCAAACCAACTGAGCGCAAAAAACAACAGGGGTTTACGAAAAGTTTGCCCGCCGGGAAACGCCGGTATTTTCAGTTCTCGAAATGCTGTCAAGCGGTCGCGGTTGCCAGCAATGGCGTCAGCATAAAGCTTACCACAGAAGTTTGATAGCATCACCCCATGGCCCGAATAGCCGCCAATCGATGTAACGCCCGGCATCACATCACGCACAAACGGTGTTCGCGGAACAGTAATGCCAACCGACCCGCCCCAAGAATGAGTGATCTCCACATCTGATAATGAGGGATAGATTTCGGCAATCTGACGGCGAATATGGATAGAAATATCGCTTGGCGCATCCGCTGTATAAGCCTCACGCCCGCCAAAAAGCAGGCGGTTGTCCTTTGTTTTGCGGAAATAGCGCACCACAAACCGGCTATCATCAACGCTTTCTTTGGCGGATAAAACGTTCAAATCATCTGGCAATGGCGCCGTAGCGCCGATAAACGACCGGATCGGCATGATGTGCGCTGATGTCACTTTTTCCAGCCCGTCATTATAGGCATTGGTGGCAATCAAGCAGCGCTCGGCTGTAATGGTGCCTAAAGGCGTAGTGACAAGCGTCTTTGATCCACGCTTCTCAATTTTTGTAGCAGGCGTCATCTCATGCAATTTCGCGCCCGCTAACGCTGCGACTTTTGCCGTGCCGATCAGAAGTTTCAGTGGGTGGATATGCCCTGTTTTGGCATCTCGCACGCCGCAATAGTAATGGTCGGAACCAAGGCGTGCCGCGGTTTCCTGCCGATCCATAAAGGTCAAATGGGGGTACCCGAATTTATGCATCGCTTCAGCATGTGCGCGGTAAGCTTTGGCGTAACGTGGCTTATGGGCAGTGGAAATATGGCCCTCGACATATTCAATGTCGAGTTGATGCGTGGTTGCAAAACCCAGCAAATGGGCTTTGGCCTCTTCAGCCAGGTCAAACAGAATTTTGGCGCGCGCAAAACCAAGTTTGCCTGCCGTGTCGTCGGCCCACTCGCGCTGGCCTGTGCCAAGCTGGCCGCCATTGCGCCCCGATGCTCCATCACCAAATTTATTACTATCAATCAAACAAACCGAAGCGCCCATTTTAGCCAAATGATAGGCTGCGGAAAGCCCCGTAAAGCCCCCACCAATAATTGCAACATCGCATGTTACAACACCCTCAAGTGCAACATATTCTGGCCGGTCTGGAGTGCTGGCCTGATACCAACTGATACCGGGTGCGATTTTACTTTGTGCGAGCATTTCGTTCATACATTCAGCAAGAGATATTCCCGCTCCCACGGGCTTATCACCTGCATAAATGTTTCAAATTCGCCGCGCTTTACACCGCAATATGTGGTGACAAACTCTTTGCCCAAAATATCATGAACAGCCGTTTCCTGTTCAAGCAAAGCCACCGCCTCAAGCAGCGAGCGCGGCAAAGCTATTTCACCCCGGTTGGCAGAAGTGGCGGTCGGACTGGAAGGCACAATCGATTTCACCATTCCTAAATATCCCGCTGCAAGAGAAGCTGCTAGCGCCAGATAAGGGTTGGCGTCAGATGAAGGCAGGCGGTTTTCAACGCGGCGCGCTACAGCATCTGAATGCGGCACACGAAACGCTGTCGTACGGTTATCATAACCCCAAGCCGTGTTCACGGGACAGGACATGCCGGGTGCCAAGCGGCGATAAGAATTCACATAAGGTGCCATCATGACCAGCATTTTCGGGACATAAACCTGCATGCCGCCAATAAAATATTTGAACGCTTCGCTTTCCGTGCCGTCTTTATTGGAAAAAATATTCTTGCCTGTTCGCTTATCCAAAATCGATTGGTGAATATGCATCGCTGAACCCGCAACGCCCTGAATGGGTTTTGCCATGAATGTCGCATAAATATCGTGTTTTAGGGCGGCTTCCCGAATGGTCCGCTTGAACATGAAGACTTGATCGGCCAACTCCAGCGGATCGCCGTGGCGCAGGTTAATTTCAAGCTGCGCCGGGCCGTCTTCATGGATCAATGTATCGATCTCGAGACCTTGTTCTTCAGAAAAATGATAAATATCGTCGATCAGTTCATCGAACTCATTGATGCCTGCAATTGAATAGGCATTACCGGCTGAAATCGCCCGGCCTGAGCGCCCGATTGGCGGTTGTAACGGGTAATCTGGGTCGGCGTTTTTGGCGACCAGATAAAACTCAATTTCCGGTGCAACAACCGGCTTCAGCCCGGCGTCGTCATAAAGCTTCATGACACGGCGTAGCACATTGCGCGGGGTGTAGCCGACAGGTTCACCGCGCTGGTTGACAATATCACAAATGACTTGAGCCGTCTTATCAGTTTCCCAAGGCACAGCCGAAAGCGTTGATAAATCTGGTACAAGTTTCAAATCGCCATCATTCGGGTCGAGTTTGAAATCTTCGGTTTCATCCGGGTATTCGCCTGAAATCGTCTGATGAAACACCGCCGACGGCAAGGACAAGGCGGTATTAGAGGTAAATTTCGAAGCCGGCATCATTTTGCCGCGCGGCACACCAGCCAGATCGGGTGTGATGCATTCAATATCCTCAATCTTGCGGACAGCCAGCCATTGTTTGACCTGGTCCCAATTTTCAACCCCTCGAAGCGAATCCAGAAATTTCTTTGGCGTTGCACCACCGCGAACATTTGAAGCTGTTGCGGGTTTAAGCGTTGTTTTGATGGGCAATTGGGTCATGAAGCACCGGTTTGTGATGCATGACTATAAGGTGAGAAATGATCAATTGGGAAGGGGGGGTTAGGCTTTCCGCACAATGATGCTGCCAACGGAATAGCCAGCGCCAAATGAACAAATGACACCCAAATCGCCAGCTTTCAAATCATCTGAAAACTGCGAGAATGCAATTATTGAACCAGCCGATGACGTGTTGGCATAATCTTGCAAAATATTTGGCTGTTCATGGCGCAAAGGTTCGCGGCCCAAAACACGTGAACCAATCATATCATTCATGCCTTTATTGGCTTGGTGCAGCCAAAGGCGCTTTAGATCTGTCGGCAAAATGTGTTCGGCGGCCAAATGATTTTGAATAAGCTCCGCCACCATGGGCACCACCTGTTTGAAAACCTTGCGGCCTTCCTGCTTAAACAACATGTCGCGGTTATCACCCATGGCACCAACGCGCGTGCGGCGCAAAAAACCATTATTATTGCGGATGTTATTTGAAAACTCGGTCGAAAGCCGTGTTGAGACAATTTCAAACCCGGCGGTAGCCTCATCGCCGCGTTCTAACACAACCGCTGTACAAACATCGCCAAAGATAAAGTGGCAGTCGCGGTCACGCCATTCCAAATGGGCTGAACAAATCTCAGGGTTAACCATCAGCACGCGGCGGGCAGTTCCAGCACGGATCATATCAGCTGCAACCGTCATTCCAAATGTGGCAGATGAGCAGGCGACATTCATATCAAATGCAAACCCACCGGCCTCAATCGCTTTTTGCACTTCGATAGCGATGGCAGGGTAAGCGCGTTCATGGTTCGAGGCAGCGCAAATGATTGCGTCGATCTGAGACGCTTCAACACCAGCCATCGCCAATGCCTTACCAGAGGCATCAACGGCCATTTCAGCCATTACTGAAATCTCATCATCATTTCGCAAAGGAAGTAAGGGATGCATAACGGCGGGATCAAGAACGCCGGATTTGTTCAAGACAAAACGACGCTCAATCCCTGAGGCCTTAAAAATAAATTCAGATGATGAGTGCGCAATGGCAGCCCTCATGCCCGATAAAATCGCGTCTTGGTTGGATGCGTTTTCAATATCTGCAAAAGTGTTAAATGCCGCTACCAATTCATCGTTGGAAATCGATTGTTCCGGCGTAAAAACGCCGGTCCCAGTGATGTGAACTTTAACCAACGCCCGCCTCCCGCAGAGATACAACGCCTTGTAGTCAGATACAGCGCCCGCCGTCCACTTCCAAAGCAACGCCCGTGATCAGCGAGGCTTCATCAGACACCAAAAACAGCGCGGCGTTAGCGATATCTTCAGGTGTTGAAAACCGCCCCAAGGGAATAACAGCTTTGAATTTGGACCTGATTTCCGGCGTGTCTTCACCCATGAAGGTAGCCAGCATCCCGGTTTCACCTGCTACCGGGCAAAGGCAATTCACACGGATGTTTTTAGGCGCAAGTTCAACGGCCATAGATTTGGTGGCGGTGATCACCCAGCCTTTGGACGCATTATACCAGGTGAGGCCAGGCCGCGGACGCAGACCAGCCGTTGAAGCTGTCGATAAGATCACGCCGCCGCCTTGGCTTTCAAAATGCGGCAGCAAGGCCAAAGTCGAATGATAGATTGATTTCATGTTGACGGCTGAAATCAAATCAAACGTTTCCTCATCAACATGCTCAAGTGGCCCATTACGATGCGAAAAACCGGCATTATTAACCATGATATCCACGCGGCCATAAGCGCTGACAGCGCGCTCCACCATACGTTCAGTTTCATCGCGCCGTGCTACATCAGCCAGAACTGCAATGGCCTTCCCACCCGCGGCAACAATCGTTTTAGCAACATGATTTGCTGTTTTTGCATTGATGTCAGCGCAAACAAGCAGAGCGCCTTCTTCCGCAAATCGCCGCGCCATGCCCTCGCCAAAGCCAGAGCCCGCGCCAGTGATAATAGCAACTTTGCCAGAAAGTCGTTTGGTCATATTAAGATACCATTCTCAATTATGCTTAAACACAATCGTCTTAACCGCGCTCATATCGATTAATCCTGCTATCCCCTTTTCGCGCCCATGGCCAGATTTGCCAAACCCGCCAAACGGCAATTCAACGCCGCCGCCTGCACCATAGGCATTCACATAAACTTGGCCCGCCCGGACGCGTTTGGCAACACGGTGCTGGCGTGCGCCATCTAACGTCCAAACGCCTGCAACCAAACCAAATGGTGTTGAATTGGCCAAACGTATAGCATCAACCTCATCGTCAAACGGCAT
>JANOPZ010000007.1:0-1533 GCA_031422195.1 Limoniibacter sp.
CATCGAAATAGGCATAACCGCCGCCAAGAAAAATCTCATAAAGTGACATCAATGTCGCCAGTATGACGCCGAGTGAAATCGGCACATCCATGTTCATTCGGCGTTTGCGCAATGCGCTTATGGCTGATCCGAAAAACGGCACACCGGCGTAAGCCACAGTTGGTACTGCAATCAGCGCTGAAACAAAATGGAAAAAGTCCCGCGTTGCGCCGTCCGCCCCGTTCCAAACCGGAACCGACAGCATCATGATATTGGCGGTGGCAAAACCGGCGACAGCCAATGAGCGGATGAGGCGCTTGAGCTCAGGGTCTGCTCCGGTGGCTTCTTCTGCCGAAAGTGATTGCGGCAGAAAGCCCAATTCATCCAATTTTTCAACGCTCTCAGCCAAGCCAGCATGTGCATTTTTAAGCGTCAGGGAAATGCGTTTGAGTGACAGATTTGCACGAACTGCCTGAACATCGGGCATGGCTCCGATTTCGCGTTCGATCGTTGAGATGCAATGGCCGCAATGAATGGCTGGCGCGGATAAAATATAAACGGAGCTGCCATTAGCCATCATACGGCCATGGGTTCTTAAATCTTCCAGCAGCGCAATGCGTTCACTGTTTGAATGCGACAACGCATAATCAGCAATAATCAGGCTGGCGCAGCAAGTCACGGCGCTATTCCTTCACAATCAAGTAAAGCGGATGCTGCCAATTTTCGTGCCCGACAATATTTGCTGAAACTTCGCCGGCCCATTGCCCTTTGGCAAGGCTATGGCTGGAAACAAAAACACCGCCACCTTGTGGGTTGAGCGCGATTTCCTGATCTTCGTCTTCATGCGATGGACGCCCAAGAGTGACGACCACATTGCTCGCTAAGACGGCTTTGCCATCCTGATCACGAAGCGTCAGTGTCAGTTGGCCATTTGCATAAGTTGCGGCGACATCAACCCCTAAAGCTGCTTTTTCGAGCGCAGCTGTAGTCTCGTTAAATTGCTGGCTGGCAACATAGGAGTTTTTGACGACAAGGCCTGTCCAGCTGCTGAACGCAAAATAGGCCATGGTGAAATTAGCGGCAAAAATAACACCAAAAAATGCCAGCAAAATCGCCAGCATATGGCGTCCTGTAAACGTTCCGGCTGGTGCAGCCTCATTCATTTCATCGTCTCCGGCATTTCAAAAACAGCATTGTAAGTATCGGTTTCAAGTGACTTTTGATCCAGCGCAATGATTTGGAATTGGGTTTGGCCGACCTTGCGCATTTCTACCAAAGCGGCTGGCGTAACGGTGATAAACACCTTCAGTGCACGAACCTTATTTGGATCAACGTTCACGCTTGCACGCAATGGCCCAAGCATATCGCCTCCTTCAATAGCGATGCTGGCACCGGGGAGGTTTTCAATACTTAGAACCACATTTCGTGGTTCAAGCGCTTTGTTGAGAAGCTTAACAGTAAAGCCGTTGCGCACAGAGCCATCAGATAGTTTGATAGCAACCGGGTTGCGGTCGTGCTGAACATTGATCTCCAGCTGGCCGCGATTCAGAAGCG
>JANOPZ010000008.1:0-5271 GCA_031422195.1 Limoniibacter sp.
CTGCTGGATCATGGTTATTTGCATGGCGACTGTATGACGGTAACCGGCCGCACGATTGCTGAAAATCTTGCTACCGTAAAATGGAACCCGGATCAGGACGTGGTGTATCCAGCTGACAAACCGATTACTGTCACAGGCGGCGTTATAGGCCTCCGCGGCAACCTCGCGCCAGAGGGCGCAATTGTCAAAGTTGCAGGCATGAAGAACTTGAAGTTCTCTGGTCCTGCGCGTTGTTTTGATAGTGAGGAAGAGTGTTTTGCCGCTGTCTCTTCGAAAAGCTACCAAGAAGGCGAAGTTATCGTCATTCGTTATGAAGGGCCAAAGGGTGGCCCGGGCATGCGCGAAATGTTGTCAACCACAGCGGCTCTTTACGGGCAGGGCATGGGTGACAAGCTGGCTTTGATTACGGACGGGCGGTTTTCAGGTGCAACACGCGGGTTTTGCATCGGCCATGTCGGACCGGAGGCCGCGGTTGGCGGGCCTATCGGCCTTCTGAAAGATGGCGATATTATTACAATTGATGCTGTTGAAGGCACAATTGATGTGGATTTAACGGATACTGAAATGGAGTTGCGCCGCAGAAATTGGATACCTCGCGAGACCGATTATACATCTGGCGCTCTATGGAAATACGCCCAGCAGGTTGGACCTGCGCGAAATGGCGCTGTTACCCACCCCGGCGGGGCTGCGGAAAAAGTATGTTATGCTGATATCTAACCGTTCGTTCGTGAGGCTTAGTGTTACGCTGGTGGTAATTGTCACCAGCGGATTTGCGTTTGCGCAAAGCAAAGAAGATCCTTGGTCCGCTTTCAAGCTGGGTTATGAAGCGTATCAGCAAGGCAATAAAGCTGAAGCCGTGGAGGCCTATAAATATGCTGCCGAAAGCGGTGTGCCGGGCGCTCGCTGGAAACTGGCCCATATGTATGCGGCGGGCGATGGCGTGCCGCGGGATGATTTGGCAGCGTTTCGAATGTTTGAGCAGATTGTGCTGGGTGGCGCTGAAGCTGAAAGCCAAGATGAAAGTTATGTGGCTGATGCCCATGTTGTACTGGCCCGGTACCTGACAACCGGTATTTTGGGTACTCCTATCCGCCGTGACCCCGTACTGGCGCGTGATCTTTACTTGCGGGCGGCAACTTTCTACGGCAGCCCTGAAGCGCAATTTGAGCTCGGGCGCATGATTTTAGACGATCAGCAAGAAACCGGCCGCCTTAAACAGGCCGCGCGCTGGCTGCAACTGGCTGTGAAAAAAGGTCACAATGGCGCGCAGGCATTGCTTGGCAAAATTTATTTTGAGAGCGGGCGCACGGTCCGCGGCTTGGCAATGTTGACTGGCGCACTGGAAGAAGCAACGCCGCACGACCGGCCGTGGATTTTGGGGATGCAAGAGCGGGCCTTTGCGCTTTCAAGCGAAGCCGACCGGCGCACAGCCATCGCGCTTACCGAAGATGGTGATGCGGCGATGCCTCTTGCTGTCATCGAGGGCGGAAATTGACATTTTAACGGTTTTACACACCAGCCATTAACCCTGTCGCAGTACCGTCCGGCTGTAGAGTATCGCGTTGGTGTGCTGAGTATCGTGTGGACCCATCAGAAAAAACGTAACAATCGTGATCGTTTGATCGTTCCCGCCATTTGCCTCGTGGTGTGCGCTTATTTCGCGCACCATTCGGTTGATGGGCGTTACGGGTCGGAAGCACGGGTGCGTGTTGATGCCGCGCTTGCTGACGCGCAAGTGCGGCTCGATACCCTTAAAGCACAGCGCAAAAACATCGAACATCAGGTGGCGCTTCTGCGTTCGGGCTCTATTGAACGCGATACGCTGGATGAACACGCCCGCCAAACATTAGGGTTGATTTCGCCCAATGACGTGTTGATTTTGGCAAATCCCGGCTGAAGTTTTTCAATTCTCTTTTATATTGCAGTGCACCGCGCATGGGAGCCATGCGTTTTTGCTGTTTGTGGCTTTTGTCCGCCGCGATACGCTATGCAATAATAATAATACTACGACCTATGGAGAAACTGCATGGCCGCTCGCCAAAAGGCGAACGCAATGGTTGATATCGAAGTTCAAGCTTCGCCAACTGTTGCCGCACCAAAGCCCACCAATTTTACCCAAGCCCAAGAATTGGCTGCTTATAAAGCAATGTTGGAAATACGCCGCTTTGAAGAGCGGGCCGGCCAACTTTACGGCATGGGTTTTATCGGTGGTTTTTGCCATTTGTACATCGGGCAAGAGGCTGTGGTTATCGGCATGCAGATGTGCCTCAAAGAAGGCGATCAAGTGATTACCGGGTATCGTGACCACGGCCACATGTTGGCCTGCGGCATGAGTCCGCGCGGCGTGATGGCGGAGCTAACGGGTCGCCGAAACGGCCTATCGCGCGGCAAAGGCGGCTCGATGCATATGTTCTCGAAAGAGAAAAACTTTTACGGCGGGCATGGCATTGTCGGCGGGCAAGTTTCGCTCGGCTCAGGCCTTGCTTTTGCAAACATGTATCGTGGCAATGATAATGTAGCATTGTCTTATTTCGGTGATGGCGCTGCCAACCAAGGCCAAGTGTTTGAAAGCTTCAATATGGCCTCGCTGTGGAAGTTACCGTGCATCTACATCATTGAAAATAACCGCTACGCCATGGGGACTTCGGTTGACCGTTCATCGGCGCAAACCAATTTTGCCTCGCGCGGATCAGCCTTTATGATTCCGGGGATGCAGGTTGACGGTATGGATGTGCGCGCAGTGCAGGCTGCCGGCGAAATTGCCGTGAAGCATTGCCGTGAGGGCCACGGGCCGTTTATTTTGGAAATGATGACCTATCGTTATCGCGGGCATTCGATGTCTGACCCAGCCAAGTACCGTACCAAAGACGAAGTTCAGAAAATGCGCACTGAACGCGACCCGATAGAACAGGTGCGTGAACGTTTGTTAGCAAAAAACTGGGCCACAGAAGATGATTTGAAAGCCATGGAAAAAGACATCCGAGATGTAGTGGCTGATGCCGCAGAATATGCGCAAAACGACCCTGAGCCGGATGCATCCGAGCTTATGACCGATATTTTGAAGTAAGGATTGCGCATCATGTCTATTGAAATTTTGATGCCCGCATTGTCACCAACCATGGAAGAAGGCACGCTTTCCAAATGGCTGAAAAACGAGGGTGAACCAATTAAAGCCGGTGATGTGATTGCCGAGATTGAAACCGACAAAGCCACAATGGAAGTGGAAGCGGTTGACGAAGGTGTTATGGGTAAAATCCTTATTGCTGCCGGAACAGAAAATGTGAAGGTCAATACGCCGATTGCGGTATTGTTGCAGGATGGCGAGAGTGCTGCTGCGCCAAAAACGGTCGAGCTTGCGAAAGTAGAAACCGTAAAAACTGAAATGCCGGTTGCAGCTGCGCCGATTTATGCCGTAGCTGCCGCGCCAGTTGCCGCCGACCCCTCTATTCCAGCCGGAACCGAAATGATACCCACAACGGTGCGGGAAGCCTTGCGTGATGCAATGGCCGAAGAAATGCGCGCCGACCCTGATGTATTTGTTATGGGCGAGGAAGTAGCTGAATATCAGGGCGCGTACAAAATCACCCAAGGCCTGCTGCAAGAGTTTGGCGCACGCCGTGTGGTGGATACGCCGATCACTGAGCACGGTTTTGCAGGTATTGGTGTTGGCGCGGCCATGGCTGGCCTGAAGCCTATTGTCGAATTCATGACGTTTAACTTTGCCATGCAAGCCATTGATCATCTTATCAATTCAGCTGCAAAAACTCTTTATATGTCTGGCGGTCAAATGGGTGCGCCGATGGTGTTCCGCGGGCCAAACGGAGCAGCGTCGCGCGTGGGCGCTCAGCATTCGCAGTGTTATGCCGCTTGGTATAGCCATATTCCGGGCCTTAAAGTGGTGATGCCGTACACGGCGGCTGATGCCAAAGGCCTCCTTAAAGCCGCAATCCGCGACCCCAATCCCGTGATTTTCCTTGAGAACGAAATTCTTTACGGCCAGACGTTTGATGTGCCGAAGGGTGACCATGTTTTGCCAATCGGCAAGGCGCGCATCCATAAGCCCGGCAAAGATGTAACGCTGGTATCGTTCAGCATCGGCATGACCTACTGTCTCAAAGCGATGGCCGAACTCGAAAAAGACGGCATTGATGTTGAGTTGATTGATCTTCGCACCATCCGCCCGATGGATTTGCCGACGATCATTGAAAGCGTCAAGAAAACCGGCCGTCTGGTTGTGGTGGAAGAGGGCTTCCCGCAGAATTCTGTCGGCACTGAAATCGCAACGCGTGTGATGCAGCAGGCGTTTGATTATCTTGATGCGCCAGTTTTGACGATTGCCGGTAAAGATGTTCCAATGCCTTACGCCGCCAATTTGGAAAAACTGGCCCTGCCAAATGTTGGCGAAGTGATCGCAGCGGTAAAAGCTGTGTGTTATAAATCGTAAGGGTGCAAGTCAATGCCAATCAACATCACAATGCCTGCGCTTTCGCCAACGATGGAAGAGGGCAACCTTGCCAAATGGCTGGTGAAAGAGGGCGATACGATCAAATCCGGCGACATTATTGCTGAGATTGAAACCGACAAAGCCACGATGGAAGTTGAAGCCGTTGATGAGGGCGTGATTGCTAAGATTATGGTTGCTGCGGGCACTGAAGGCGTGAAGGTCAACACTATCATTGCCGTGCTTGCAGTTGATGGTGAAGATGTGGCGGCAACCGTGGCAGCGCCCGCAACTTCCGCGATTTCTGCAGCACCGGCCCCAATCTCTCCCGTTGCGGGAGAGATGTCGGCGAAGCCGACAGAGAGGGGTCCTTCCCCAATCCAGCAAGGAAACCCCTCTCTGTCACTGCGTGACATCTCTCCCGCAAGGAGAGAGATTGGCAACCACCAAGAAACTTAAGCGGCTTAGTTTGCGCTTTCTTGATCTCTCCCCTTACGCAAAAGATGTCGGCGAAGACGACAGAGAGGGGTAATCTACCCGCCAATCCTTGCAAACCACTCATCTTCCGTAATCACTTCAATTCCCAGCTTTTGCGCTTCCGCCAGCTTTGAACCGGCCCCTGGCCCGGCCACCACAAGATCGGTCTTCTTCGAAACCGAACCAGCCGCCTTCGCGCCCAATCGCTCCGCCATGGCTTTGGCCTCATCGCGGCTCATGCGTTCCAATCCGCCGGTAAACACAATGGTTTTGCCGGCAACTGGCGAAGTGCTTAAGGGTTTTTCAGCGTCGATGATTGTCAGTTCAGCGGCCAGACGATCAACCAATTCAAG
>JANOPZ010000009.1:0-28530 GCA_031422195.1 Limoniibacter sp.
AATGATATCGGCTTCTGAAACTTTCATGGCCTGGGTGTAATCGCCAGCGTAGCTGAAGGAAAGAGCTTTGCACCAAACACATTGATGGCAAGCCCAATAAATACAATACCCGCGCCCCACAGGGTCAACATGCTCATACGCTCGCCAAAAACGATTGCCATTGATGAAAACCCGAAAATTGGAATGAGCAGTGCAAATGGCGTCACCGTTGCAGCAGGATATTGGCGGAGCAGCCAGTTCCAAGCAGTAAATGCAAACACCGTTCCAAAATAGGCCATGAAAAATACAGCGCCAATTGCTTTCATCGACGGTATTGTTGCCGGTATGGCAAAAGCTGTGCCCTCGATAACCATCGAAGCTAAAAACAGCGGAATGGGTGCCACTAAGCTACCCCAGATGATGAAGGCCAGCATATCTGGCGGGCGCGCGGTCTTGGCGATGATATTGGCCACACCCCAAAGCGCCGCTGCCAAGACCACCATCATAAAGGGAAGCAAAGGCGTGGCTTCTTGAAATTTTGACCAGCCGGTGATGAAAATACCCAAAAGCGCGATGCCTGCACCGATATATTGGTGCAGCATTGGCCGCTCCCGGAACAGAAAAGCTGCAAGGCCAATTGTAAAAAAAACCTGCAATTGGGCAACGAGTGACGTTAGCCCGCCCGGCATGCCCCAAGAAATGGCTGTAAAAACCAAGCCAAACATCAAAAAACCTTGCACTAGCCCAAAAGCCACCGGCCAATAAAATGCAACTTTCGGTGGCTTGATGAAAAAGATCAATGGCACAGCTGTGAGCAAAAACCGCCAGCCGGTGACCTGTAAAGGCGGAATTTCCAGAACCGCTAGTTTGATAGCAACGAAAGCAACGCCGTAAATAAAAGCAACGGCAATTGCGAGAAGGATGTGGCGAATAGGCAAAACCAGAAACTCTAAAAACAACTTGGAGGGTTTAATACGCCAATTTTTCAAACATCGCTTGTCACAGAGACATAATTGATGCCCCGAGGCTACTGAATGACCCCAGAATAAATTTATATCAACGAAAAGCAATGTTCAAATGTGTTGGGTTTGTGGCTGGCATTGCGGTTTTTGAGAACCACGTTTTAGAGAGGTTCAATTTCAACCAAGCAGAATGATAAAGCGCAGCCACATTTGATCGCCAGCGTTGAAAAACCGCGCACATATATCTCCGTAAAACTACCTGAGACGCCGATAAATTCGACCCGGAACAGCGTTTCGATTGACCTTTACCTGTGCATTTGCACAACCAAATTATGGAGACTTATCATGCGTTTAATCCGTTCAATCGCGCTGGCCGCGACTGTTGCATTCGGCTCATCCAGCGTCGCTTTCGCAGCCGACAAAGACATCGTTGATACCGCAGTTGGCGCGGGCACATTCACCACGCTGGTTGCTGCCGTGACTGCTGCCGGTCTTGTTGAGACGCTGAAAGGCCCCGGCCCATTCACCGTGTTTGCACCAACCGACGAAGCCTTCAAGGCCCTTGGTACAACTGTTGACGATTTGTTGAAGCCAGAAAACAAAGACAAATTGGTAGCAATTTTGACCTACCATGTTGTTCCCGGCAAAGTTATGGCCGCCGATCTGAAAGATGGCATGGAAGCCGCGACTGTTAACGGCGAAACCGTAATGATTGACCTCGACAATGGTGCGATGGTTGATGATGCGAAAGTTGTTACAGCCGATATCGAAGCCACAAACGGCGTGATCCACGTTATCGACAAAGTAATTTTGCCAGATACAGCCAAGTAATCTGCCAGAAATTGTTTGAAAAGAGCCGGGTGGAAACGCCCGGCTTTTTTTATTGCTTACCCTCGAAACTGCTCACTTAATATGCGCTCTTCCCATGAATGGGCTTCGTCAAACAAAATTCGGGCGGAGATGCTTTGAAGTTGAACGATTTCAACCCGCCGCACTGATTTAACCTCGGTGTGGTCGGCTACGGCATTAACGGGCCGCTTTTCAGACTCCATTGCGTCAAAAATAACGCGGGATTTGCTGGGTAATAGTGCTCCGCGCCAGCGGCGAGGCCGGAAGGCGCTGACTGGCGTGAGTGCTAATAATGGCGCATCGACGGGCAAAATAGGGCCATGGGCGGAAAGATTATAAGCGGTTGAGCCAATCGGTGTTGCGACCATGACACCATCGCAAACCAGCTCATCAAGCCGCACTTTCGAATCAATTGTCACGCGCAATTTGGCTGCCTGATAAGACTGGCGCAATAACGATACTTCGTTGAAGGCCATTGCTTTCCAGACTTTGCCATCAGCGTCAACTGCCGTCATTTCGAGTGGTCGGATGGTTTCAGGCAACGCAGCTTTGATACGGGCTTCAAGATCATCAATATGAAATGCATTCATCATAAAGCCAACCGAGCCGCGGTTCATGCCATATATGGGAATGCCGGATTTAAGTGACCGATGCAGCATTTGCAGCATATGGCCATCACCGCCAAGCGCAACCAATACATCGGCTTCCGGTTCAGCTACATTTCCATAGCGGGCGCTCAATTGTTTCGCTGCACTGCGGGCGCGGGGCGTTTCAGAGGGAATGAAGGCCAGTTTCATAATTCGTCACAATCACTCTTCGCGGAACGCATAATCAATATAATCGGTGAAGGGTTTTACCATGAAAGACAAAGGAGAGCGGGCATCTGTTTGAATGAAAGTTTCAACAGGCATGCCTGGAATGAGCGTTTTATTGCCAAGCTTTTCAATTGCCCCCGGTTTTAATATGACTTCAGCCGTGTAGTATGATTGGCCGGTGTTGGGGTCTGACAAAACGTCGGCAGATATATACTTCAACTCACCCTCAAGTTCAGGTGTGGTATGGGAGTTGAAACTTGGGAAGCGTACGATCGCAGGTTCGCCAATGACGAGCCTGTCAACTTGGGTTGGCTCTACCCGCACGCTGAAAACCAGTTTGGCATCATCGGGAATAATTGCTGCAATCTCACCACCCGCTTGCACCACACCCCCAATCGTGAAGACCTTCATGCCATAAACAACACCATCCATCGGCGCAATTAAACTGAGACGCTTAATTTGGGTTTCAATGACTGTGAGGCGCTCACGACTTTCGGCTTCTTTGGGTTGTAGTGTGCGCAGTTCGCCTTGGGCCTGCTCGCTCCAGTTGAGAAAGTAACGTATTTTTTCAATTTCATAACCGGCAATTGAACTGCGGGCTTCCGCAATTCCGGCTTCGAGTTCACCAATTTGCCCTAAGAGCCGGGCGGCTTCGCGGCGAAGCGATGAAACGCGGTTGATCTCAATCAATTTCTTTTTGAGCAAACTTTCAGCGCCTGCCAGTTCATCATTGATCAGTTTCAGTTGGGTTTGATTGGCTTGCAACTGACGCAAACGCCCGACGATGACCGATTCTGTTTGGGCTTTGCGCTCAACCAATTGTTTCGATGTTTGAAACACACCATCGCGGCGGGTTTCGTATAAAGTTCGTTCATCGTTCAAAACAGATTGCAGGCTTGCTTCGGCTTTTGCCTGTACCAAAAGACTTTCCCGAAAAGCCAAATTATCCTTGGTCAATACTTCAGTGCTTAACCGGTCAAGCCGTGCTTGCGCTTCAAACACCGCACGCGTGAGGAGCGCGGCCTGTGCTTTAAGTTCTGTATCATCGAGCCGGATAATGGTGTCACCAGCCTTGACGCGCTGACCGTCACGCACCGCAATTTCTGCAACAACGCCGCCGAACAGATGTTGAATTTGTTGGCGACGCTCTGCTACTTGAATGAGGCCAGCTGCCACGACTGCACCATTGATTTCAGTAACGGCCGCCCAAGCACCAAATGCACCAACGCCCAGCAAGGTTGCGACTGTGCCAATTAAAATATGTTTGCGGGCTGACCACATGCCTTTGTTGTCGATTGGGTTTACCATCGCTTTAAGCCGTTCCGCGCGTGGGTACTGTGACAAGCGAAGCCGGGCTTTTTAGCACGCGCTGAAGCACTTCATCACGCGGGCCAAAGGCGCGTTGGCGGCCATTTTCAAGCATGAGAACTTTATCACATTCTGCCAAAGCGGAAGGGCGGTGCGACATAATCAAAACGCTTTGCCCTGCACGTTTTGCATGGGCGATTGCTTGGTTAAGCGCTTGTGTGCCGGGATCATCAAGGCTGGAGTTGGGTTCGTCGAGAATTAACACGACAGGATCACCGTAAAACGCTCGTGCAAGCCCAATGCGCTGGCGCTGACCGCCAGAGAGCTTGCTGCCATTTTCCATAACGATTGTATCATACCCCTGAGGCAAGCCAAGAATGAGATCGTGGGCGCCGCTCGCTTTAGCAGCCTTCACAACATCTTCGGGCTTGGCTTCAGGATCAAAACGGGCGATATTTTCGTGCACTGTGCCGGGAAATAAAATGACGTCTTGCGGCAAATAACCAAGAAGGCTGCCCAAGCGATCACGATCATAATGGGTAAGGTCTGCACCTCCAAGCCGCACAGAGCCGTGTATCGCTGGCCAAAGGCCAACCAGAGCGCGTGCCAAGCTGGATTTGCCGGATGCACTTGGCCCCACAACGGCGATTGCTTCGCCGGGCAGCACTTCAAAATTGAGCCCTTGAATGGTTGGCACTTTTTCGCCCGTGGGAACAACGGCTAGGTTTTGTACGCTGAGATTTGATGACGGCCGGGGCAGTGGCATTGGCTTGGTTCTGACAGGCACAGCAACCAGAAGCTTTTCGAGTGTGCGCCATGCAAGGCTTGCACGTTGCATTTGGCTCCATTGGCCCACAGATTGCTCAATGGGCGCAAGCGCGCGGCCAAGCAAAATGGAGCCGGCGATCATAGCGCCTGCCGTCAACTGGCCTTGCAACACCAGCCAAGCACCAAGCGCTAAAATGCCGGACTGCAAAAACATGCGAAAGGCTTTTGTTGTTGCAGAAATACCGCCGCCAGAGTCGGCCGCCTTCATCAGCGCCAATAGCGATTCTTTGCGGGCCTTGTTCCAAAGTGCCACCAAAGGAACTGTCATTCCAAGGCCGCGTACGGTTTCAACCTGCTTTCGGGTAATTTCAGTGCGGCTTTCGGCTTCGGCGGCGGTTTTTACCGCTTCTTCCTGCGAAGGTTTTGTCGCAATCTGGTTCCAAATTGCAAGAATGACCAAAAGAACCGCGCCGCCAATGGCAAACCAGCCCATCAGCGGGTGAAAGATGAACAGCAGCATTATAAAAAACGGCGCCCACGGCAAATCAAATAACGCGCCCGGTAACGGCGAAGCCAGTAAACCTTGAATGGCAGACAGATCACGTAAACCAGAGGCAGGGCGGTCACGGAATGCAGGAAGTTCGGCTTGGCATAATACCGCATCGAAGACGCGACCATCAAGTTTGTCTTGAAACCCTGCGCCAACACGCGCCAATATTCGACTGCGTATATGATCAAGAAAACCCATCAAACCATAGAGAAAAGTCACGATGATCAGCAAAACCAGCAAAGTGGCTGACGAGCGGCTCGCGAGCACGCGGTCATAAATCTGCAACATAAACAGCGGGCCGGTCAGCATTAAAATATTCACGACCGCGCTGAAAAGGCCAACTGCAACCAACGCGCCTTTATGTTCGCCAATAGCTGCGCGAAGCTCACTTTTAGGTTTATTCATTGCGTTTGCTCTGACCCGCCGTTTGCTGACCTTAAACATAGCACAGTGGAGTTAAATCAAAATGATAGAGTTGGTTTCAAGCAACGCAAGATAAAAACGCGGGCTTGAATTGCGGTAAAATTGAAAATGCTGCCCCAACATTTTGGATTGTGGCTTCAACGTTTCGAAAAATCACGCATAGTTTTTTGAAGTTTGCTGTTTTTTGGCTTTACCACGGCACAATTTATCAGTATCGCACCAATCATTGCCCTTGTAGCTCAGCTGGTAGAGCAGCGGTTTTGTAAACCGAAGGTCGCGGGTTCGATTCCTGCCGGGGGCACCATCATCGTACGAATGTTAAATTGCGTGTTTGAGAAGCCTTTCATAGTGGGGCCGGGCATCATCAGCTATTTTCTGTAGATGGGTGGGTAACACCGGTAAGGGTTTTTCTTCAGCCGCTGCAAAGCCGGTCGATTTTTCGACCGCATTATACCAATGTTTGGCCCAGATACCGTCACTGGCATGGATACCCGCAGGCCAATGCAGCATATTTCTTGTCCAAGAAATGCCGATGGCCTTGCATAGCTTTTCAAGCGTCTCAGCCGGTGCCCGGGTTACATCAGATGAGTTGACAACGATCGGCGTCACGCCTGAAGCTTGCGCAATACGGTCAAACAGTTGCGCTTGCGCCACAAAACCAATGTCGTGGAGCGAAACATTTTCCCATTTTTCAGTGTAGCTGGCTAAAACGCGTTCAGGTGCGCGCAGCAAAAACACATTTACCGCACCGTCCATGAACGAAAGATCAAAATCTGGAATCATGTGATGGGTCATGTGCTTTTGGTAAAAATTCCCTGAACCATCAGCGGCTGGTGCAGCACAGGCAGCCGTTACTTTTGCCGGGTCTGTTTCATGGGCGTTGATAATTTCAGCCCGCATCGGGTGATCAAGGCCGGTTGCCGCTAAATAGGGGGCATAAAATGGCTCATCCCAAACGGCGCAATCGCCGCGCGCACCGAAAGCACGCATCATTGCAGTGGAGAGATTGCGCGGGCCGGACCACATCAAAATATTTGTCATATTAAAACCTCAGCCCACATGTTTTCTTGCCAGATAAAGAGCAATGGCCCCGGCATTTGACACATTGAGCGAGCGGATAGCGCCCGGCATGTCCAATCGCGCCAAATTTGTGATGATGCTGCGGGTTTTTTGGCGCAGACCTTTGCCTTCGGCACCCAGCACCAAGGCAACAGGCTTGCCGGTAAATGTGTTCTCCAGAATATCAGCGCCTTCAGAATCGAGGCCAACCGTTTGATACCCTTGATCATTCAGTGCCTCGATAGCTTCACCAAGGTTGCGCACTGTGATGTGCTCAATATGTTCTAACGCGCCTGAGGCTGCTTTGGCCATTACGCCGGTTTCATCGGGTGAGTGGCGCATGGTGGTGATGAAGACCTTGACGTTAAAGGCGACTGCCGACCGCATCAAAGCGCCAACATTGTGCGGGTCGGTGACTTGATCGAGCACCAATACTAACGATTCGCCGTTGAGCGCTTTTAAGGGACGGGTTTTGAGAACAGCACAATCAAGGACTGCGCCTTGGTGCACAGCATCTTTGCCGACCAGTTCGTCCAATGATCGCGGCTCTACCACTTCAATAGTGAAGGGCATTTTTGTGGGGTCTGCGATTTCCAACCTGATCAGAGCATTCAGCGTCGCGCGCAGTTTAATCTTTTTTCGCTTCGGGTTATCGAGCGCGGCGCGCACAACGTGAATCCCATAGAGCCGCACTTCGCCGTCGGGCAGGCCGTTGTTTTCATCGGGGGCGCGACCCGCCTTGCCGGATGGTTTGCCGGCGTTTTTGCCAAAGCGCTTAATCCACACTTTAGCTTCGCCGGGTTTTCCTTGCGGAACCGCCGCTGCCATAGGGCGCGGATTTTTGCGAGGGTGTTCTTTTACGTCTTTATATTCGGTGCGTTGGCGTGGTTTATCCATGAGGCAAAAGTCCAAACAATATTCAACTCAAAGACTGTTGCCGCATAAATAGTCTGCAATCAATCAATAAGCTGAATTGACACAGACAAGCCTTGTCGCCATAAGCGCCTCGCACCACCGGAAACCTTTTTTCCAGTGTACGCAGCGATTGGGGAAGAGTGCCCGAGTGGCTAAAGGGGGCGGACTGTAAATCCGCTGGCTGAGCCTACGTTGGTTCGAATCCAACCTCTTCCACCATTCCGCTGTGCGTTTGGTAAGCGGGCGTTGTGTAATGGTAAGACCCTAGCCTTCCAAGCTAGAGACGCGGGTTCGATTCCCGCCGCCCGCTCCAAGGCTTAATTGTTGATTTTGTAAATCGCATAGCTGCTGTCTGGTGCTGCTGTAACCAAACTTAACCAATTTGGAACTTTGCCGGACTGCATATCGGCGGCAAATCCGTTTTCTTTTGAATATTTCAAAGTTGCGCTTGCACCGGGGCACCAGACATAATGCGTTGCTCTGCTGTCAATCATGATTTTCTTTGATTGATCGGACGATCGAATATGGGCCAAAATGGTGGCCCTAATACCCTCAATATTGCGGTGATAAGGGCCTGATAGAACACGATGAGGGGTGTCAATCAAAATATCAGGACCCAAATTTGGTATCGCCATAAAAGTTGTTTTGGGTATTGCATTTAAACTGGCAATAAAAGCTGGCCCGGAACAGGTTTTTTCGTTCGGTATATTTTCTGCGACAGGCGCATAGGTTTCCTCGCTTAACGCCAGTGTGGCAACGGCCCATGTTTGGTTGAAGCAAGCAGCGATAAAACATACGACCAGCAACCGGTGGGCTATATTTTTGCCAACTGAGTTGGCCCATTTATACAGCAAGCCTGATGTTATCCCAAGCAATGGCACTGCAATATGGGCAGCAAATACAATCCCGCGGAACTGATAAATGCTAATTGCAATTGATAAAACACATAAAATTCCAATGGTAATGGCGGCCAGGCGATGACTTGGTGATTTATAAAAAAGATAAAGCGCTGATAAAACGGCGATGCAGGCTGGCGCTGTAAAAGCGAGTGCTAGAAATAAATCTTCCTTCATCACCGTAATTAAAGGCTCCGCTTCGGCAACATCAACAAGCCAAAACTTGTAAACTAGGGGATCAATTGCTCCTAGTGGATTGGCAATACAGCCAAGCGATGCAGGAATAATTGCAAAAATTGAAACAGCCCCAACCGCACTCAGCGCTAAAAGACGTCTTTTTATGTCCCACTTTTCACGTAAAAAATACGCGGCCAGACCTAAGCTCAGTCCGGCGACGAACGACGGTAAAGCTTGAGCAATTGAAAACGCATCACACGTTGGTCTTACGTAATTTACCGGCGCTATCGTGGCAAAAAAGATAACCAAATTTGCTGCGGCGAATGTGCAGCCAAAGCCAAAAACAAAATGATTAAAACGCTTGCCTTGAAACACAAATAAAAGGGCTATTGCCAAACCACCAACAACCACATGCGCTTGTGTTTCCACGCCAATTGCAGTCATTAACGTCAAGCAAATAGCCGCTAGTAGGCCCGATTTTTGGCTGGGTTTTAACGCTACGACCGCCATCACAAATAAGAGGCCAAGCGCAGATTGCGCGTTGTGATGATCAATTGATCCGTTTGAGAACAACAGCAACATTCTAAATGTTGCCAATGCTAGAACGAATGTAACAATAATTGAGGGTTTTCCGCCTAATTCACCGGCGATCTTTAGTGCCGCATAAAAAGCAATGAATGATAAGAATACCGGCCATATAAACACTGCGATGACTTCAGCACAGCTTGTGAAAACCCCAAGCTTTGCGCCATTAATATAAGGCCTGCTAAAGGTGCATCTATCAACCTTGACCAATGCATCTCAAAACCACCGGGTACGCCCATCCGGTATTGGTGGAGATCAAACCAGCTTTGACCCGCAATTAAATCGCGGACCTCAATCAGCCGCAGCATCGCGTCATTGTCGCCGCGCAAGCTAAAGTTTGGCAGGAGCACGTTGACGGTCGCAAGGAGGAAAGTCGCTGCCATAGCCAGTGCAACAATTGACCAATTACTGGCCGATACTTTTTCAGTTTGCTGCCCAAGACTTGGCGAAAGTGAATTTAATACCGATATTTCTTGCATTCGGGCAGGTTTCTGCGGAACTTGATGGCCAAGGAAACGATAACTTAACCTGATCAAGAAAAGGTAAAGCAGTGACCTCCGTTGGAGGGATGTTCGGTTTGGAATAGGTTTATGGCGCGCTTGACCCCTTTGAAACTTGCCAATCTGAATGACCAGAAGCAAAAAAAACCCCAGCTAGCGTTTGCAGAGTATCAGATTGCTATTTTGATCCCTTGCTACAATGAAGAATTAACAATTGGCGACGTTGTCAAACGTTTCCGCGCTGCGCTGCCTGCCGCAACGGTTTATGTTTATGATAATAATTCCAAAGACCTCACCTCGGTGGTTGCGCGTGCGCATGGCGCTATTGTTGTACGTGAACCGCGCCAAGGCAAAGGCAACGTCGTGCGCCGGATGTTTTCAGACATTGATGCAGATCTTTATGTGATGATCGATGGTGACGGGACATATGCGCCAGAAGATGCGCTGAAATTAATTGATATCATGGTTACGCAACGCTGCGATATGGTTGTTGGCACGCGCAATGGCGTCACAGAAGATGCCGGGCGTAAGGGCCATGGCTTTGGTAATCAGTTGTTCAACCGTATTTACCATGGCCTGTTCGGACGGGATTTCACCGATATTTTTTCAGGGTACCGCGTGTTTACACGACGGTTTGTGAAAAGCTTTCCGGCCTTTTCGCGCGGGTTTGAAATCGAAACTGAAATGTCGGTTCATGCCTCTGAATTGCGTTTGCCGGTTGCCGAAATAGGCTTGGATTACGGACGACGTCCGGCAGGCTCACATTCCAAGCTTTCCACGTTCAAAGATGGCGCACGTATTTTGAAAATGTTTGCGGTGTTGCTCAAAGAAACGCGGCCTGCATTTTTTTTCGGTGTTATGGCTGCCGCGGCGTTTGCTGCTTCAGCCATTTTTGTAATACCGGTTTTAATCGCTTACGTAGAAACCGGCCTTGTTGAGCGCCTTCCAACTTTCGTATTTGCTTCAATGCTTGCAATTGGCGGCCTGTTGTTTGGTGTTGCCGGCGTTATTTTAGACAGTGTGGCACGGGGCAGGGCTGAAATGAAGCGTATGCTGTATTTGGCACTTCCAAATGCGCGCGGTGATAGCCAATCGACGCCGACGCTAATTCGCGGGCGGCGCATCAGCGACCAGTCCAAAGTTCGCGCTGGCAAATGATTTTTGATTGGCTTAAAGTGCAGGCATGCGGGCATGATGTAGTGGTAGCCTGAAAGCTTCCCAAGCTTTTCGTGCGGGTTCGATTCCCGCTGCCCGCTCCAACTTAATTGACTTGAACTTTCTTGAATGGAATGGTGTCGATGGCTCTTGCGCTCGAGGGGCTTTGGCATTAGCAAGCGAGGCGAATACGGGTATAGCTCAGTTGGTAGAGCGACGGTCTCCAAAACCGTAGGCCGTGGGTTCGAGTCCCTCTGCCCGTGCCATTTTTAGGTGTTGGTTCACTGACACTTTGAAATGTATCACATAGCAAAAAACGGGTGGCAACGATTGAATGGTTGCCGTGTTTGTTCTTTTGTGCGGTTGTTATGATTTATCCTCTTGATAGGGGAT
The DNA here is from genome assembly GCA_031422195.1 of Limoniibacter sp. Lineage (GTDB taxonomy): Bacteria > Pseudomonadota > Alphaproteobacteria > Rhizobiales > Rhizobiaceae > JALOTE01. The sequence continues at coordinate 11,335 of JANOPZ010000009.1, forward strand.
AGAATCGTCTCTATATCGCTGAAAAGGACGTGCGCGGGATCATCGGTTTGGCGCGCCCTTTATTTTGTTACAAGAACATGGCTTTGCATTTTGGCATTGGGCCATTTTAGAACAGAGAATTTGGCATTTACATTATGGCATCTCGTATGAACCCGTTCATTTTCTTGCAGCAAGTGCGTCAGGAAACAGCAAAGGTCACTTGGCCTACGCGGCGCGAGACGACCATTTCCATCATTATGGTTTTGGTGTTTGCCATCATTGCGTCCATTTTCTTTTTGGCTGCTGATCAATTGATTGCTTATCTAGTGGCTCTAATTTTGAACATCGGCGGATAGGCCTCAGGGTTCTTAGCTTCGGTTTTATACAAGGAATACTCAATGGCTGCCCGCTGGTATATCGTTCACGCTTATTCAAACTTCGAGAAAAAGGTCGCTGACCAAATTCTAGAGAAAGCGCAGTCTAAAGGACTGGCACATTTGATTGAAAACATCGTCGTGCCAACTGAAAAAACCACGGAAGTGCGCCGCGGTCGTAAAATCGAGGTCGATCGCAAGTTTTTCCCGGGCTACGTGATGGTTCGCGCCGAAATGACCGATGCGGTGCATTCGCTGATTAAAAACACTCCGAAAGTGACCGGCTTTCTTGGATCCGATTCGCGCCCCGTGCCGATCCCTGACAAAGAGGCCGATCAAATTTTGATGCAAATTCAGGAAGGCGTTGAGCGTCCCAAGCCGTCTGTTCGATTCGAGATCGGCGAGCAGGTGCGTGTTGCCGATGGCCCGTTCGCTTCTTTCAACGGCATTGTTCAGGATGTGGATGCTGAGCGTTCGCGTCTTAAAGTGGAAGTTTCGATCTTTGGGCGGGCAACGCCCGTTGAGTTGGAATTTGGTCAAGTCGAAAAGATGTGACCAGTACCGCGCTTAGGCGCGGGGATTAAATTGCGTATTCATCGCGCAATTGAAAAACGAACCGCACGCATTTCTGCGTGTCACATTGGTGGGAGGCAATGCAACTTTAGCCGGTTGCCAAACCGAACCACCGCACTGCAACCGCCGGTTTCGGCATAAATATGAAGCAGGAATAACATGGCTAAGAAAATTATTGGTTCGCTAAAGCTGCAAGTTGCAGCAGGCTCAGCCAACCCGTCACCACCAATCGGCCCGGCACTCGGCCAGCGCGGCATTAACATCATGCAGTTTTGCAAAGATTTTAATGCGGCCACATCTGAGATGGAAAAAGGTCAGCCGACACCGGTCGTCATCACCTATTATGCGGATAAATCATTCACATTTGTGATGAAAACGCCACCCGTTAGCTTTTTCTTGAAAAAAGCTGCCAATTTGAAGGCAGGCTCTGCGCTTCCAGGCAAAACCGTTGCCGGTTCTATTACGCGTGATGCGGTACGCAAAATTGCCGAAACGAAGATGAAAGATCTTAACGCAACCAACGTTGAAGCTGCAATGCTCATGATCGAAGGCTCCGCGCGTTCGATGGGCCTGAAAGTAGAGGGCTGAGTACTATGGCAAAGATTTCAAAAAATATTGCTGCCCGTGCAGTTGGTGTTGATCGCGACAAGCTTTACGGTTTGGCGGAAGCCATTGCTATGGTTCGCGCGCGCGCGACTGCAAAATTCGACGAGACCATTGAGGTGTCGATGAATTTGGGTGTTGATCCGCGCCACGCAGATCAAATGGTCCGCGGCGTTGTCAACCTTCCGCATGGTACGGGCCGCACCGTTCGCGTGGGTGTTTTTGCCCGTGGCGACAAAGCAGCTGAAGCTTTGGCAGCCGGTGCAGATGTTGTTGGCGCGGAAGATCTGGTTGATATCGTCATGAAAGGCACCATTGATTTTGACCGTTGTATCGCAACGCCGGATATGATGCCGCTTGTTGGTCGTCTCGGTAAGGTGCTCGGCCCGCGCGGCATGATGCCAAACCCTAAAGTCGGCACTGTAACCACTGATATCGCTGGCGCCGTCAAGGCTTCAAAAGGCGGTGCTGTTGAATACCGCGTTGAAAAAGCTGGCATTATTCACGGTGGCGTGGGCAAGGCGTCGTTTGATGCAGCTTCGCTGGAAGACAACATTCGCGCATTTGCTGATGCTGTTATCAAATCCAAGCCTGCTGGTGCAAAAGGCACGTACCTCAAGCGCGTCTCGCTGGCCTCAACTATGGGTCCTGGCGTCAAAGTTGATTTGGCAACGCTTTCGCAAGCGTGATTTAAGAAATTCCATCACAGCAATGTGGTGGTTTCAGGTTTTGATTGAACTTTTTGAAGTTTGTTCAAAGCCTGTCCTGTCCGAGATTATGGGTGGTTCGCCTTAATTCAATTCGAACCCATATGAGACGGGGTTACAACCCAAATTTCCCGAGAGGGGCTGTTTGGTTTTAACCGTATGCCTTTGATGAAGCCGATTTTTTGGTGACGTGAAAGGGACAGGAACCCCAAGCGTCGTCGAGACGGAGACTCGAAAGAGCAACCCGGCAAAACGGCAAAGGCAACCGGTTAAAGGAATGTTCCTTTGACTAAATGGAGTGAAGGGTAGTGGAAAGAGCGGAAAAACGCGAACTCGTTGCCGAACTGAACGGCGTCTTTACCGGCGCAGGTTCTGTTGTGGTGGCGCACTATACCGGGCTTACCGTTGCGCAGCTTAGCGATCTTCGTAAGAAGATGCGTGCTGCTGGTGGCTCAGTTAAAGTCGCAAAAAACCGCCTCATCAAAATCGCCCTTCAGGGAACGAAATCGGAAGGCATGTCTGGTCTGTTTATCGGTCAGACACTCATTGCTTACTCCGACGATCCGATTGCAGCACCAAAAGTGGCTGTCGATTTCGCCAAGATCAATGACAAGCTTGTCATTATCGGTGGCGCAATGGGCACAACCATGTTGAATGATGTTGGCGTCAAGTCGCTTGCGACAATGCCATCGCTCAACGAGCTGCGCGCGAAACTGGTGGGCATGATCAGCACACCTGCAACGCGTATTGCATCGGTTCTCAGTGCACCGGGCGCGCAAATCGCCCGCGTACTGAACGCATATTCCCAGAAGGACGCGGCGTGAGGCCGTTTTACACAATCAAACAGTTGAACCAAATCAAGGAACATACAAATGGCTGATCTTGCAAAGATCGTATCTGAACTCTCAGCGCTTACGGTTCTCGAAGCTGCTGAATTGTCAAAAATGTTGGAAGAGCATTGGGGCGTTTCTGCTGCCGCTCCAGCTGCTGCTGCTGCCGCAGGTGCCGCTGCACCCGTTGAAGCAGTTGAAGAAAAAACTGAATTCGACGTTATCTTGTCTGCCATTGGCGATAAGAAAATCGAAGTCATTAAAGAAGTGCGCGCCATTACAGCGCTCGGCCTGAAAGAAGCTAAAGACCTCGTTGAAGCAGCTCCGAAGGCTGTAAAAGAGGGTGTATCTAAAGCTGAAGCCGAAGACATTAAGAAGAAACTTGAAGCTGCCGGCGCAAAAGTCGACATCAAGTAATTTTACTTGCGGGGCAGCTTTGTTGCCCCGCAATGTCTTGCGTTTGTGTTTTGTGTTTTAAGTCAGCCCTTTTTTCTAAGATGCTGTAAAACAGGCATTTTTGAAAAACGGGTTTAATCCGTTTAAGGCCTCAAAAAGGCTTTTGCCCCATCCCGGCGCCTCCCGCGCCGACTTACGCTAAGGAGCGACTATGGCTCAGACAGTTACCTTCAACGGTCGTCGGCGTGTCCGGAAATTCTTCGGTGATATCCCCGAAGTGACCCAGATGCCAAACCTCATTGAGGTTCAAAAAGCTTCCTATGACCAGTTCCTAATGATGAAGGAGCCGGAAGGCGGCCGTCAAGACGATGGCTTGCAAGCTGTGTTCAAATCTGTTTTCCCAATTTCAGACTTTTCGGGCGTTTCGATGCTCGAATTTGTGCGGTATGATTTTGAAGCGCCAAAATTTGACGTTGATGAATGCCGCCAGCGTGACCTGACATATTCGGCGCCACTAAAAGTGACCTTGCGTCTTGTTGTGTTTGATATCGATGAAGATACAGGCGCAAAATCGATCAAAGAACTGAAAGAGCAAGATGTGTTCATGGGCGATATGCCGCTCATGACTAATAATGGCACATTTGTTATCAACGGCACTGAGCGCGTTATTGTTTCACAAATGCACCGCTCACCCGGCGTGTTTTTCGACCACGATAAGGGCAAGTCACACTCATCAGGCAAACTGCTGTTTGCTGCGCGGGTTATTCCCTATCGCGGATCATGGCTTGATGTTGAGTTTGACGCAAAAGACGTTGTCTATGCCCGCATCGATCGTCGCCGTAAGCTGCCGGTAACGTCGTTGATGATGGCCCTTGGGCTTGATAGCGAAGAAATTCTGTCAACGTTTTATACCGCGATAGATTACAAACGTGACGGCGCAGGCTGGCGCGTGCCATATTCCGTTGAGCGTTTCAAAGGAATGAAAGCTGTAACGGATATCGTCAACGCGGACACTGGTGAAATCGTTGTTGTGTCCGGCACGAAAATTACAGCGCGTCAGGCTAAGAAGTTCGCTGATGACGGTTTGAAGGCGGTAAGCCAGACCCGTGAAGAACTATTTGGCATGTTCGTTGCCGAAGACATCGTTAATTATAGCACTGGTGAAATCTACCTTGAGGCCGGTGACGAGATTGACGAAAAAACATATGAGATATTGGGCAAAGCCAGCATCGATGAATTAAAAATTCTCGATATCGACCATGTTAACGTTGGCGCATACATCCGCAATACGCTGCATGTGGATAAAAACGACAGCAAGCAAGATGCGCTATACGACATTTATCGTGTAATGCGCCCGGGTGAGCCACCAACCATGGACTCATCAGAAGCAATGTTTAACTCATTGTTTTTTGATTCAGAGCGTTATGATCTTTCGGCAGTTGGCCGCGTTAAAATGAACATGCGTCTTGGCATTGAAACCGATGACAGCATGCGTGTCCTTCGCAAAGAAGACGTACTTTTGATCATAAAAATGCTGGTCGACATGCGCGACGGCAAAGGCGAAATCGACGATATCGACAATCTTGGCAACCGCCGGGTGCGTTCAGTCGGCGAATTGATGGAAAATCAGTATCGCTTGGGCTTGCTGCGTATGGAGCGCGCCATCAAAGAACGTATGTCATCTGTTGATGTTGATACCGTGATGCCGCAGGATTTGATCAACGCCAAACCTGCCGCTGCCGCGGTGCGTGAGTTCTTTGGTTCATCGCAGCTTTCGCAGTTTATGGACCAGACCAACCCGCTGTCTGAAATTACGCACAAGCGCCGCCTGTCAGCGCTTGGGCCCGGCGGTTTGACGCGTGAGCGTGCCGGCTTTGAAGTGCGCGACGTTCACGTAACGCACTATGGCCGTATCTGCCCGATCGAAACACCGGAAGGCCCGAACATTGGCCTGATCAACTCATTGGCAACATTTGCCCGTATCAATAAATACGGCTTTATCGAAAGCCCGTATCGCAAAATTATTGACGGCAAAGTGTCTGATGTCGTGGTGTATTTGTCAGCCATGGAAGAGGCCAAGCATTATGTTGCGCAGGCCAATGCCGAGCGTGACAAGGACGGCCGGTTTGTGGATGAGTTTATCATTTGCCGCCATAATGGAGACGTGCTTTTGAGCCCGCGTGAAAACGTGGATTTGATGGATGTTTCTCCAAAGCAAATGGTTTCTGTGGCCGCAGCTTTGATACCATTCCTTGAAAACGACGATGCCAACCGTGCCTTGATGGGCTCCAACATGCAGCGTCAGGCGGTGCCATTGCTGCGCGCTGAAGCGCCATTTGTAGGTACCGGTATGGAAGCCATCGTGGCCCGCGATTCAGGGTCAGCGATCGGCGCACGTCGCGGCGGTGTGGTTGATCAGGTCGACGCAACACGTATCGTTGTGCGTGCAACCGAAGATATCGAAGCTGGTCGTACCGGCGTTGATATTTATCGTTTGATGAAGTTCCAGCGCTCCAACCAGTCAACCTGCATCAATCAGCGTCCGCTGGTTAAAGTCGGTGATATTGTTGGCAAAGGCGATATTATCGCTGACGGTCCGTCGACTGATCTAGGTGATTTGGCGCTTGGCCGTAACGTGCTCGTCGCGTTTATGCCTTGGAATGGCTATAATTACGAGGATTCTATTCTTCTATCCGAACGTATTGTGTCTGATGATGTTTTCACTTCGATCCATATCGAAGAATTTGAAGTCATGGCGCGCGATACGAAGCTTGGGCCTGAAGAAATCACTCGCGATATTCCAAACGTTTCGGAAGAGGCACTGAAAAACCTCGATGAGGCCGGTATTGTTTATATCGGTGCGGAAGTTCAGCCGGGCGACATTCTGGTCGGCAAGATCACACCAAAGGGCGAAAGCCCGATGACCCCGGAGGAAAAACTTCTCCGTGCGATATTTGGCGAAAAGGCCTCCGACGTCCGCGACACTTCCATGCGGATGCCTCCGGGAACCTACGGCACTATCGTAGAAGTTCGTGTTTTCAACCGCCATGGCGTTGAAAAAGACGAGCGCGCTCAAGCAATTGAACGTGAAGAAATAGAGCGGCTTGCAAAAGACCGCGACGACGAGCAATCAATTCTGGATCGCAACGTCTATGGCCGTTTGGCTGATATGCTGCGTGGGCAGGAAGCTGTTGCCGGGCCGAAGAGCTTCAAAAAAGGTTCTTTGCTGACGCAGGACAATATGGAAGCTTACCCGCGCTCAAACTGGTGGCAGTTTGCGGTTGGCGACGACAAGCAGCAGGGCGAGATTGAGTCGCTCCGCGCACTTTATGATGAATCCAAAAAAGCGCTTGAACAGCGTTTCATGGATAAAGTTGATAAGGTACAGCGCGGCGACGAGTTGCCTCCGGGCGTGATGAAGACTGTTAAAGTGTTCGTTGCTGTCAAACGCAAAATTCAGCCGGGCGATAAAATGGCCGGTCGTCATGGGAACAAAGGCGTGGTTTCACGCATTGTTCCGGTCGAAGACATGCCGTTCCTTGAAGATGGCACACATGTTGACATCGTTCTAAACCCGCTCGGCGTGCCGTCACGCATGAACGTTGGCCAGATTTTGGAAACACATTTGGGCTGGGCTTGCGCCGGAATGGGCAAAAAGATCGGCGCGATGTATGATGCCTACGCTAAAAACGGCGACATAAAACCGCTGCGTAAAGTGCTTGAAACAGTCATTCCAGATGACAACCGGAACGAACCCATCCGAATTATGGATGATACGGGTGTGTTGGAAATTGCCAAGCAGATGCGTAAAGGCGTTTCCATTGCAACGCCGGTGTTTGATGGTGCCGATGAGGCTGACATCAACGCGATGTTGAAGGAAGCCGGCCTGAAGGAGAGTGGTCAATCAACTCTTTATGATGGGCGTACTGGCGACACGTTTGATCGTCAGGTTACCGTTGGCTACATCTATATGTTGAAGTTGCATCACCTTGTCGACGACAAGATCCATGCACGTTCGATCGGGCCATACAGCCTTGTTACCCAGCAGCCGTTGGGTGGTAAAGCACAGTTCGGCGGGCAGCGCTTCGGTGAGATGGAATGTTGGGCTCTCCAAGCCTATGGTGCCGCCTATACACTGCAAGAGATGCTGACTGTGAAGTCGGATGATGTTGCAGGTCGCACCAAAGTCTATGAGTCAATTGTTCGTGGCGACGACACGTTTGAGGCCGGCATCCCAGAATCCTTTAACGTGCTTGTTAAGGAAATGCGTTCGCTTGGCTTGAATGTTGAACTAACGACTGCCTCGGCCAATGATGATGAAGATACACAGCTTCTGGCTGATGCTGCGGAGTAACACTTTTTTCGTGTGAGGGCGGCGCTCCGGCGCCGTTCGCTTTCGTGTTTTCGATGGGTTGCCATGCGGCACCCAAATCAAATTGCGGCGCCCACAACGGGCTGCCACTGGAGCACCTTATGAACCAGGAAGTTGCCAATCTGTTTAGCGCGCCAGTTGCGGCGCAAACGTTTGACGCTATTCGCATTTCAATTGCCTCGCCCGAGAAGATTTTGTCATGGTCTTTCGGCGAAATTAAAAAACCTGAAACCATCAATTATCGCACGTTCAAACCTGAACGCGACGGCCTGTTTTGCGCCCGTATTTTTGGCCCGACCAAGGACTACGAGTGCTTGTGCGGCAAATATAAACGCATGAAATATAAAGGCATTATCTGCGAGAAGTGCGGCGTTGAAGTCACGCTGTCGCGCGTGCGCCGAGAACGCATGGGCCATATCGAGTTGGCTGCGCCGGTTGCCCATATTTGGTTTTTGAAATCATTGCCTTCGCGTATCGGCACATTGCTGGATATGATGCTCAAAGACATCGAGCGCGTTCTTTACTTTGAAAACTACATTGTCACAGAGCCGGGCCTAACAGCGCTTTCAGAGCACCAGTTGCTGTCTGAAGAAGAATACATGGATGCCGTAGATCTTTACGGCCAAGACGCCTTTACCGCCATGATCGGCGCCGAAGCCATTCATGACCTTTTGGCATCAATGGAGCTGCCAAAGCTTGCGCTTGAATTGCGTGAAGACATGCAAACCACAACGTCAGAGTTGAAGCAGAAAAAACTTCTGAAACGCCTGAAAGTTGTTGAAGGCTTTATCGATTCAGGCAATCGTCCTGAGTGGATGATTATGAAGATTATTCCGGTTATTCCGCCGGATTTGCGTCCGCTGGTTCCGCTGGATGGCGGTCGTTTTGCAACCTCCGATTTGAACGATCTTTACCGCCGTGTAATCAATCGTAACAACCGTCTGAAGCGCTTGATTGAGCTTCGTGCGCCGGGCATTATTGTGCGTAACGAAAAGCGTATGTTGCAGGAAGCTGTCGATGCTTTGTTTGACAACGGCCGCCGTGGCCGCACGATTACAGGCGCGAACAAGCGTCCGCTGAAATCACTGTCCGATATGCTCAAGGGCAAACAGGGTCGTTTCCGCCAGAACTTGCTGGGTAAGCGCGTCGATTATTCAGGCCGTTCGGTTATTGTGACCGGGCCCGAATTGAAGCTGCACCAGTGTGGATTGCCAAAGAAAATGGCGCTAGAATTATTCAAGCCGTTTATCTACGCACGTCTTGATGCCAAAGGCTTTTCTTCAACAGTAAAACAGGCGAAAAAGCTGGTTGAGAAAGAGCGTCCTGAAGTTTGGGATATTCTCGACGAGGTTATTCGCGAGCACCCGATTTTGCTCAACCGTGCGCCAACACTGCACCGTTTGGGGATTCAGGCCTTCGAACCGATTTTGATTGAAGGCAAAGCTATTCAGTTGCACCCGCTGGTTTGTACTGCATTTAACGCCGACTTTGACGGCGATCAAATGGCCGTCCATGTGCCGCTGTCACTGGAAGCGCAGCTTGAGGCCCGCGTTCTGATGATGTCGACCAACAATATTCTGCACCCGGCAAACGGGCAGCCGATTATCGTGCCATCACAGGATATGGTTCTCGGTCTCTATTATCTCTCGATTGTGAGCGAAAAAGAGCCGGGCGAAGGTATGATTTTTGCTGATATGGGCGAATTGCACCATGCACTGTTTAACAAGGTCGTCACTTTGCATGCCAAAATTAAAGGCCGTTTCAAAACCTTGGACGAGAACGGCAATTTGGTTGCGAAAATCTACGACACCACACCGGGCCGCATGATTTTGGGCGAGTTGCTGCCAAAAAATGCCAACGTGCCGTTTGAAATCATCAACCAAGAGATGACCAAGAAGAACATCTCTAAAATGATCGATTCCGTTTATCGTCATTGCGGTCAAAAAGACACGGTGATCTTCTGCGACCAGATCATGCAGCTTGGTTTCCGTCACGCCTGTACTGCCGGTATTTCATTCGGCAAGGATGACATGGTTATCCCGGAGACTAAAGTGAAGCTGGTTGGTGAGACCGACAAGCTGGTTAAAGAATACGAGCAGCAATACAATGAAGGCCTGATCACTCAGGGCGAAAAGTACAACAAAGTTGTTGATGCCTGGGCTAAATGCGTGGAAAAAGTAGCTGATCAAATGATGATTGGCATCAAGTCCGTGAAGTTTGAAAAAGACACCGGCCGCCAAAAACAGATGAACTCTGTTTATATGATGAGCCATTCCGGTGCGCGTGGTTCACCCACACAAATGCGCCAGCTGGCCGGCATGCGCGGCCTGATGGCAAAACCATCGGGTGAGATTATCGAAACACCGATTATTTCAAACTTCAAAGAAGGCTTGACCGTGCTTGAGTACTTCAACTCAACCCACGGCGCGCGTAAGGGCTTGGCTGATACAGCGTTGAAAACCGCTAACTCCGGTTACTTGACACGCCGTCTGGTGGACGTTGCGCAGGATTGCATCGTGATCGAACCTGATTGCGGCACTTTGCTTGGCCTCAACATGACCGCCATCATTGATGCCGGCCAGATTGTGGCTTCTATTGGCCAGCGTATTCTTGGACGTACCGCGCTTCTTGATGTGTTTGACGGCAAAACCGGCGAAGTCATCGTAAAAGCTGGCACGTTGATGGATGAGCGCGATGTTGAGCGGATTGAGAAAGCTGGCGTTCAGCTGGTGAAAATACGTTCTGCACTCACATGCGAAACCCGCGGCGGCGTTTGCGCCACATGTTATGGCCGTGACCTTGCGCGCGGAACACCTGTCAACCATGGTGAAGCTGTCGGCGTTATTGCCGCTCAGTCAATCGGTGAGCCAGGTACACAGCTGACCATGCGGACGTTCCATATGGGCGGCGCTGCTCAGGTGGTGGATTCGTCGTTTGTTGAAGCCTCATTTGAGGGAACAGCCAAACTGCGCAACCGCAATGTGGTTCGCAATGCTGCTGGTCAGCTGATCACCATGGGCCGAAATATGGCGATTGTGATCGTTGACGACAAAGGTGAAGAGCGCGCTGTTCACCGCGTTACCTATGGTTCAGTGGTGTTCATGGATGATGGCGATAAAATCAAACGTGGCCAGCGTATTGCAGAGTGGGATCCCTACACGCGTCCGATTATTTCGGAAGTCAGTGGTAAGGCAGGTTATGAAGATCTGGTGGATGGCGTCTCGGTTGAAGAAACCGCCGACGAGGCAACCGGTATCACAAAACGTATTGTTATCGATTGGCGTGCAACGCCGCGCGGTGCAAACCTGAAACCTGCTCTCGTTGTGATGGATGCCAAAGGCAAAATCGCCAAGCTAGAACGTGGCGGCGACGCGCGCTTCCAGCTGTCGGTCCAAACGGTTCTTTCCGTTGAGCCGGGCGCTGATATTAGAGCGGGCGACGTTATAGCCCGTATTCCGCTTGACGGCGCACGCACCAAAGACATCACCGGCGGTCTGCCGCGTGTTGCTGAATTGTTTGAAGCACGCCGTCCTAAAGATCATGCGATTATTGCTGAAATTGCCGGCACTGTCCGTTTGGGCCGTGACTTCAAAAACAAGCGCCGCATCATCATCGAGCCATTGGAAGAGGGTGTCGAGCCAGTTGAATATATGGTTGCCAAATCAAAACCATTCCATCTGCAAGATGGTGATGTGATTGATAAGGGTGACTACATCATCGACGGAAACCCAGCGCCACATGATATTCTTGCAATTCGAGGCGTTGAAGTACTGGCGTCCTATCTGGTTGATGAGATTCAGGAAGTCTATCGTTTGCAGGGCGTTTTGATCAACGACAAGCATATTGAAGTGATTGTTCGCCAAATGCTGCAGAAAGTGGAAATCACAGACGGCGGCGACAGCGATTACATTCACGGCGATAATGTTGACCGTATCGAGTTTGATGAGGTCAACGAGCGTCTTGTTGCAGACAATAAGAAAGTTGCTGTTGGTGAGCCGGTACTGCTCGGTATTACCAAAGCCTCGCTGCAAACACCGTCGTTTATCTCGGCTGCTTCGTTCCAAGAGACCACAAAAGTTCTTACAGAAGCTGCGATTGCCGGTAAGATCGACACCTTGCAGGGCTTGAAAGAAAACGTGATTGTGGGCCGATTGATCCCAGCCGGCACCGGTGGCCAGATGACCCGTATCCGCCGCGTTGCCAATGCCCGCGATATGCTCATCCTCGACGAGCGCCGCCGCACGGCTGAAGTGTCTGCGCAGGCAGCACTTGCTGATATGACAAAGGCTGATGCTGCTGAGTGATTGATGGTTGATTATTGAATAAGGAAAGGCCGCGGGCGACTGCGGCCTTTTTGTTTCTAACAACGAAATTTCGCCGTTCTCTCCTCTCCCCGTTGTTACGGTGAGAGGGCGGCAGCACAGCTGACGGGTGTCTCAAATCGAACAGCGCCCCTCATCGCCCTTCGGGCACCGTCTCCCCGTAAAGAAAGGAGTGAAGGAAGAGCGGTGGGAAACTCGCTACACTTCAGTCATCCCCAAATCTTACTAACCCAATTCCGTTTTCAGACTTCGAGAACCAAAGGACAATGATCAGAAACTTCGGGCGCGTAGACGACTTCAAACTGCACGATTTTCTCTGGCTTATTGATCAGCATGTAGTCAGCAAACCGGTTTGGTTTGGTGTAGTGCGAAGTGCGCGTGCCATTAAACCCGTTGGCGGTCACCAGTTCCACAAATCCGTTGCGTTTTAATAATTCAAGTGTTTCGCTGTCGGGGTCAACGTTGAAATCACCGCAAATGATACGAATGTCATTTGGCTCAGACACTTGTTCCGACAATGCCAACAGGCGGCTCGCTTGTGCCGCCCGCTCAGGGGTATCATGCTTTCCAAGCAAATCCCGAAGACCATGCATATGCGTAATAGTTACTGTTTTGTCTGTCGCACGATCATATATGCGCACTGCATGTGCGCTACGGGACCTTGGATGCTCGCCATATCCGTTAGGCGAGTAGTCCTTATGAACAAACCCTTGTGCCTGTCCAATAATTGGAAACGATGGGTGCACAAACGTTGCCAACCCCCATTGAGACGCAACTTCCTGATCACCATCCCACAGCGCTCCTTGGGCTGCGGGACAAAAGATTGCGGTGTGTTCAGGCAATACCTCAGAAACATCCCGAAAGAAGTTTGCGCGCTGCGGCAAAATGTGTGGGCCGTCGCGGTAGTTGAGCCAGTCTTTAATTGTTGAAGGTGTGTGCACAACTTCCTGCAAGCAAAGAACGTCTGGTTGAGCAATTATCAGGTAGGATAATATCCCATCACACAGTTTGCCACCCCAACCGTTTAAGCAAACTATTTTCACTTCACATTACGCCTAGTTTACTCATCCCCAAACCGCACAATTGCAATCTCGCCTTCAAGCGCTCCTTGATAAGCCGAAATATGCGGCTCTTCTTCGGGGGCGTCTTCGAGGAGGCCGATCTGGTCGAGTTCGCACTCTTCGTAGCCTTCTTCGGCAAGGCCATTGAGCGCATTGCGCACTGCCGAATCTTCATCGGGTGCGGTGAGCAGAACATGCACTTCTTCGGGTTCGCCGCCTTTTACGGCCCATGCGCGTCCGATAATGATAAATACGGTAAGGGTAGAATCGTTTGAGGTTTTTGTCGCCATGGCTGCGGCCAAGCCTTTAAGAGTTGTTTTCATAGCTGGATTTAACTCAATATTGCCGGTGATGCGAGGCTGAGGACGCAATAATTTACGAATAATGAACGAAATAACCCGGCATTACGTGAGAGTCATGCAATCCAGCTATGCGGCGTTCGTTTTTTGCCATTTATGCCTTGACGGGGCAGGGGCATATCTTTAGACGCCAACCAACAGAATAGATGTGAGACCACAGCTTCAGGGCGACACGCCCCGAAATAAAGTCTCAAACAATGTTCAAACGACCAAATATGATACCAGTTGTTGCACGAAGCGTTAGCTTCCTCTGCTTTGATGCGGGCAGGCCTTTAAAAAGGTCGTTAGCCCGGTTCCTGTTTGGGCGGTAACAAATTCCGGGCGGAAGCCCATGACACAATGGACAAAGGGACGGCTGATTTATGCCAACCATTAACCAACTGATCCGCAAGCCACGCCAAGCGCCTGTAAAGCGCAACAAGGTTCCGGCGATGCAAGAAAACCCGCAAAAGCGCGGTGTGTGCACACGTGTATATACAACAACCCCGAAAAAGCCGAACTCGGCGCTTCGTAAGGTTGCCAAAATCCGCTTGGTCAATGGCTTCGAAGTCATTGGCTACATTCCAGGCGAAGGCCACAATCTGCAAGAGCACTCTGTCGTGATGATTCGCGGCGGGCGTGTTAAAGACTTGCCGGGTGTGCGTTATCACATCATTCGCGGTGTTCTTGATACGCAGGGTGTCAAAAACCGCAAGCAACGCCGTTCGCATTACGGTGCGAAACGTCCGAAGTAATAATTTTTTTGGCTGCTGTGCGTTTGACGCCAGAGCCGATGAGCAAAAGAGACGCCGAATATGTCAAGACGCCATAGTGCAGAGAAACGTGAGATTAACCCGGATCCAAAATTTGGTGATCTGGTGCTGTCGAAGTTTATGAACGCCATCATGTATGACGGTAAAAAATCTGGTGCTGAAAGCATTGTGTACGGCGCTTTTGATAAGGTGCGTGACCGCTCGAAGCAGGACCCCATTGTTTTGTTTCATCAGGCAATCGGCAATGTCGCTCCGCATTTGGAAGTTCGTTCGCGCCGTGTCGGTGGTGCAACCTATCAGGTTCCAGTTGATGTCCGGCCAGAGCGTCGACAGGCATTGGCCATCCGTTGGTTGATCAATGCAGCGCGCAAGCGCAACGAAACGACCATGATTGACCGCCTGTCGGGCGAGCTGATGGACGCTGCAAACAATCGCGGCAACGCAGTTAAAAAGCGTGAAGACACACACCGCATGGCTGACGCCAACCGCGCCTTCTCACATTACCGCTGGTAACTGGCGCAACCAAAGAATTTTAGAGGCTTTCTGTTATGGCTCGCGAATATAAAATCGAAGACTATCGTAACTTCGGCATCATGGCGCATATCGACGCCGGGAAAACGACGACCACTGAGCGCATTCTGTATTACACAGGCAAGTCGCACAAAATCGGCGAAGTGCATGATGGCGCAGCGACGATGGACTGGATGGAGCAGGAGCAAGAGCGCGGTATTACCATCACATCTGCTGCTACGACGACCTATTGGAAGGGTCGCGTTGGTGAGATGTGCCGGTTTAACATCATCGACACTCCGGGCCACGTAGATTTTACCATTGAAGTTGAGCGCTCACTGCGTGTTCTCGACGGAGCGATTGCGCTTCTCGACGCTAACGCCGGTGTCGAGCCACAGACTGAAACAGTTTGGCGTCAGGCCAATAAGTATAATGTACCCCGCCTTATTTTCTGCAATAAAATGGACAAAATCGGTGCGGATTTTTATCGCTCGGTCTCCATGATTAAATCGCGTCTTGGCGCTATCCCTGTAGTTGTACAGCTTCCTATTGGTGCCGAAACCGAATTTAAGGGCGTTGTTGATCTTATCGAGATGAACGCTTTGGTGTGGCGCGACGAGAGCCTTGGTGCTGCTTGGGACGTTGTAGAAATCCCTGATGATTTGAAAGACGCCGCCGTCGAATGGCGTGAAAAGTTGATTGAGACTGTCGTTGATATCGATGAAGAAGCCACAACGAATTATCTGGAAGGCATCATGCCGACCAATGATCAAATCCGGGCCTTGATCCGCCGCGGTACGATCGAAGTTAAATTCTTTCCGATGTTTTGTGGTTCGGCCTTCAAGAACAAGGGCGTTCAGCCATTGCTCGACGGCGTGATCGACTATCTGCCGTCTCCAATCGATATTCCTTCAATCAAAGCGATTGATGCGAAGACCGACCTGGAAACATTCCGTTTGGCTTCAGATGATGAGCCATTATCATTGCTTGCCTTCAAAATCATGAATGATCCGTTTGTGGGTTCATTGACATTCTGCCGCATTTATTCTGGCAAAATGGAAAAAGGCATGGGCGTTATCAACACGGTCAAAGACAAGCGCGAGCGTATTGGCCGGATGTTGCAGATGCACTCAAACAGCCGTGAAGATATTGATGAAGCCTTTGCCGGTGACATCGTTGCGCTAGCCGGTCTTAAAGATGTGACCACAGGCGACACGCTGTCAGACGTGATCAAGCCGGTTATTTTAGAGCGTATGGAATTTCCTGAGCCTGTGATCCAGATTGCAATTGAGCCTAAGTCCAAGGCCGATCAAGAGAAGATGGGCCTAGCGCTCAACCGGTTGGCACAGGAAGATCCGTCGTTCCGCGTTAAAACTGACGAAGAGTCTGGCCAGACCATTATATCTGGTATGGGCGAGTTGCACCTCGATATTATCGTTGATCGTATGCGCCGCGAATTCAAGGTGGAAGCCAATATTGGCGCGCCGCAAGTTGCGTACCGCGAAACCATTACGCGTGCCTATGAGGCTGACTACACGCACAAGAAGCAGTCTGGTGGTTCTGGCCAGTTTGCGCGTGTTAAAATCTTGTTTGCACCCAATGAAGAGGGCGAAGACTTTAAGTTCGAGTCTAAAGTGGTTGGTGGTTCGGTTCCAAAAGAATTCGTCCCGGGCGTTCAAAAAGGTATTGAGAGCGTTCTCAATTCGGGTCCGCTTGCTGGTTTTCCAATGCTTGGTATTAAAGCAACCTTGGTTGACGGCGCTTATCACGACGTCGATTCTTCGGTTCTGGCCTTCGAAATTGCGGCTCGCGCATGTTTCCGCGAGAGCGCTGGGAAACTTGGTGCACAGCTTCTCGAACCGATCATGAACGTTGAAGTTGTAACGCCTGAAGATTACATGGGCGATGTTATTGGTGACTTGAATTCACGTCGCGGGCAAATTCAGGGTACTGAGGCACGTGGTGTTTCAACCGTTGTGAACGCATTTGTTCCGCTCGCCAACATGTTTAAATATGTGGACAATTTGCGCTCTATGTCGCAAGGCCGCGCAGCTTATACAATGCAGTTTGATCATTACGAAGCCGTACCTGCTGCGGTTTCTGAAGAGATCATCAAGAAATACGCGTAATTCGCACATTTACGATTAGTCTAACAATTTGCTCACGTAGCAAGACGAATGGAGAATTCTGATGGGTAAGGCCAAGTTTGAACGTAACAAGCCGCATTGCAACATTGGCACTATTGGCCACGTTGACCACGGTAAAACCACGCTGACCCGAATTGAGAACGCTCTCAATACCTTTTTGAACGCCCGGGACGAATTCTTTTGGAACCGAACCACCAACCACTTTAGACTC
>JANOPZ010000010.1:0-13216 GCA_031422195.1 Limoniibacter sp.
TGACGGCATCCGTCCCGTTCAACGTGGCAAAGGCTTCCGCGTCTGGAAGATCGTCAAGCGCATCGGCGCAGGTTGGGCGAGCCAAAGTCCTCTCGGGGTAACTGGGGACGTTCAGGCCCGCCTTCGCGCCCATCAAGATGAAGCGCTGTCGGTCCTGTGGCACCCCATAGTCTGCGGCATTCAGGACGCGCCATTCGGTCCGCACCTCGTAGCCAGCGGCCTGAAATTCTTCGATCAACTCATGCAGGAACTTGCGGTGGCGACCAACAGTTAGGCCCTTGACGTTCTCGAAGACAAAGTAGGACGCATCAAGCTCTTTGACGATCCGCACGAAGTCGCGGACAAGGCTGTTTCGGGGGTCATCAAGCGCCCGCTTTCCAATCATCGAAAATCCTTGGCATGGGGCACCGCCGAATACCACGTCCACTTTGCGGCCACCTATCCCGGAAACGCCCCTGATTTCCGCACCACTGACTTCGGTCACAGACTTGGCGATGACCGAGCACGATGGAAAGTTGAACTTGTGGACGGCGGCGTGAACGGGGTCGATCTCGACGGCAGCCACCACGTCAAAGCCAGCTTGCTCGAAGCCAAGGCTCATCCCGCCAGCGCCCGAAAACAGATCCACACCGATTGGTCGCGTCATCGACATTCCTCAAATCCACCGCATCGGATCAACCTATTGAAGTTGACCACTCTTCATTTCCTAGACCTAGCCTTTCCCCGAGGATATTTCTACCACCTCAGAAGGGTTTCCAGCCGCCAGACCTCGCCCCCGGCCCGCCGTGGAAGCGATGTCCACCAACCTGCCGATTCAGCGAAGCCGGTTTCTCGAAAATCGCTCCACCGTTCTGTTGGGGTAACGTCCGGGTAACGCGTTCAGCGTTTGACGACTTAGGCTAAGTATCTGATTTTCTGAGGATTTATGGTGCTGTGAGAGAGGATTGAACTCTCGACCTCACCCTTACCAAGGGTGTGCTCTACCACTGAGCTACCACAGCCGCCTTTTTCCGAAACGTAACCCCGGGAGTTACCCCGAAGTCGGCAGGGTTCGGAAATCCCCCACCTAAACAAACGCTTCCGTCTCCGGCTCCGCCCCTTACCAATGGTGTGCTCTACCACTGAGCTACCGCAGCATCTAACCGGTCTGTTGTTTTGACGCAGTCAAGTTGGTTGTGCATTGCCACAAAGGCAAATGCCGTGCAAGGGTTTTAAGCCATTGGCTTGCGCCGTGGGTTTTCTAACACTATTTCTAACCTATGACACATTCTAAACAAGAAATTGCAGAACGTAATGCCACAATACGCGCTGAAAAGCTGCGTGAGAACCTAGCGCGGCGCAAGCAGCAGACCCGTCAACGGGCATCAGAGACGAGCAATCATTGTGAAGAAACTTCCGGAACAAACAATCACGGTACGATTGAAGACCCAGATTCCGTTGGTTAGGTTAACAACAGCTTAAACTTGAGTTCGTGTTGGTGTTGCTTTACGGGGCAGAAATGAAATTTTCTGCGCTACACAAGCTCCGCCTTGCATTGTGGCGCTAAAGCACCTTTGGAGCAGTCTATGGACAGCATTCGTATCGTTGGCGGCAACCCGCTGTATGGCCGCATTCCGATTTCAGGTGCAAAAAATGCTGCACTGCCATTGATGATTGCATCGATGCTGACCGATGACACGCTAACGTTGGATAATGTGCCGCATTTGGCAGATGTGGAGCAATTGCTGCGCATTCTTGGCAATCAGGGCGTTGATTATTCTGTGACAGGCCGCCGTGAGCGCCAATCGACCGGTTATTCACGCACAGTGCATTTCACGGCGCGCAATATTGTTGATACGACCGCACCTTACGAGCTGGTATCAAAAATGCGTGCCAGCTTTTGGGTTATCGGGCCGCTTTTGGCGCGTATGGGCCAAGCGCGGGTTTCGCTGCCCGGTGGTTGTGCTATTGGCACGCGCCCGGTGGATTTATTTATCGATGGTCTTCGTGCGCTGGGCGCTGAGATCGACATCGACATGGGTTATGTTGATGCCCGAGCCCCTAAAGGGCTGGTTGGTACACGCTTTGTATTTCCGAAAGTGTCGGTTGGCGCAACGCATGTTTTGATGATGGCGGCGGTTCTGGCCAAGGGCGAAACCATTCTTGAAAACGCCGCCATGGAGCCTGAAGTTGCCAATCTGGCAGGGTGCCTCAATGCTATGGGCGCCAAGATTTCCGGCGCTGGCACCAGCATAATTTCCATCCAAGGCGTTACGTCTTTGTCAGGTGCGCGCTTTACCGTGTTGCCAGATCGTATTGAGACCGGCACTTATGCAATGGCTGTCGCCATGACCGGCGGCGATGTGACATTGGTGGGCGCCGATGAATTCCTTTTACAAAACGCACTCGATATGTTGCGCGAATCTGGCACCGAAATTACGACGGTGGAAGATGGCCTCCGCGTTTACCGCAACGGGAATGGGATCCAGCCCGTATCTTTGTCAACCGCGCCATTCCCGGGTTTCCCGACAGATTTGCAGGCGCAATTTATGGCTTTAATGACGAAGGCCTCGGGCAAATCACATATTACCGAAACTATTTTTGAAAACCGCTTTATGCATGTGCAAGAGCTTGCCCGCCTTGGCGCACGCATTACACTTTCTGGCCAAACTGCAACCATCGAAGGTGTTGAACGCCTTAAAGGTGCGCCAGTTATGGCAACCGATTTGCGCGCGTCAGCAAGCCTTGTCATTGCCGGTTTGGCAGCAGAAGGAGAAACCACCATCAGCCGTGTTTATCACCTTGATCGCGGCTTTGAAAAACTTGAAGAAAAACTATCGCTATGTGGCGCAACCATTGAACGCATGAGCCATTAAAAGTTACAAAGTTATACGAATGCTTGCGCCAGTCGTGCGAGCATTGCATGACGTGACTTCCCAATGATTGGCAGCTGCAATTTCCGTTACCACGGAAAGCCCAAGACCGCTGCCGGTTGCGGCATCAATATCGCGGTCGAGCCGTTGGTTGCGTTTCAAGGCCTGTTCAAATGCGGCTCCGGAAAGTCCGGGGCCAGTGTCGTGCACTTCAATAAAATGCCGTGGGCCACTGCGGCGAAGCGCAATGATAATGCGCCCGGCCTTTGTGTATTTAATCGCGTTCGACGTGAGATTAGCGACAACGCGCATGAGCGGATAGGCTGCGACTTGTGCATCTGGTGCAGCAAGCACAAGTTTGAGGGCAAGCCCTTTGGCGGCGGCTTCCGCAGTAAACATATCGGCAATTCCGCGCAAAACATCATGCACGCCCGGCTCGGTCGAAAGCTGTTGATGCGTTGACAGGTCATTATTGGCCGCCGCTTGAACATCGGCCTCCTCAGCCAAACGTCCTGCAACCAACCGTTCCATATAAGCCAGTGCCGATTCAACGTGTCCGGCATCGTTTGATTTATCCGCCGCAGGATCAAACATTTGGCGCAACGAGAGGCGCAGCGCCTGCATAGGTTGGCGCAAATCATGGATAGTGTCTTTTACGCTTTCTTCGCGCGCCTGCGCCTTTGTTGTGACCTGCTGATATTGGTCCTCAAGCACACCAAGGCGCTGGCTCAGCGAAAGGTTTTTCTGCGCTTGAGCAAGGCTCTCTTCCATTGCCGATTGCCGCTGGAAATTATAGCGGTCAAAAATCGCCAGCCCCATCAACAGCGCTTCAAAAACAAGACCAATGCGTATTGTGTCATAAAGGGTAAGGAATTGTAACTCGAAACCAAATGCAAACCGCGCCGTAAAAAGGCTCACCGGAATAAGCAATACCATCCAAGCCAGCACGTAAAAACGAACTTCGCGAAACCGTGTCCGGGCAGCGACCAAACCGGACAAAAGATAGGTCAGCGTGCAAATTGAAATCATAAAAACCAGAAGCCGTTTAAGCAACTGCGTGTCTGTGGGTATCAAAACGGCATTGATCAAAAGAACTGACCCAATAACGCCAATCAGCACGCGGTGCATCACAGGGTGGAAGCGCGCGGTTTGCAAAATGCTCATTGCAAACAAGCCGCCGAAAACCATTACACTAGAGCCGGCTACGACGGAAGCAATCGAGTTAAATCGGGGAAACTCAGGCCAGATATATTGAAATGCCACGCCATCAGAATGGCTAACGTAAACCAGCATTGATAACAAATATCCGCCAAATGCGGCAAAAACTGCTTGTCGAAGAACAATAAGCGCCACGGTCACCAGCGCCAACATTACGAGCATCATGCCATAAAACGCATAGCTTTTTGCCTGACTAATGCTTGTTTGGCGCGAAAAACTATCCGGCGTTTCAATCGACATTGATAATCGCGATGAGCCTTGCGAGTAATATGAAACAATTAACGTGGCTGCTTCTCCTGGCTCAAGATCAAAGGGAACAACCAATTGCGGGTAATCGACAGGGCGCGCACTGAATGGGCTGTCAGGCGTCAAACTCAACAAAGTGGTAATTGTACCGTCTGGGCTGATTTTATCAATTGATGCTGCTTGCAAAAAGTTGGCATGCACAAAAAAGAGCCAAGCACTGGACGAGGCAGTATTATTTATGACTGGTAATTTGAGCCAGATTTTTGCCGGCGTATAGCCAAAATCGGGTGCTGAACTTGGGAGTGGCCGCGTTGCTACAGCTGATTGCCCAATAAAGTCCTGCGCTTTCAATTGCCAAGCAGTATCAATGGTGTATTCCATATGCGGGGCGATATCACCCATGTTTGCTTGGCCGTTAAGGACCAATTGGCTGGCAGCGGCCGGAGACAAAAATGCCTTGGGGAGCATGATGAACACGGCCAGCACAAAAAAGGCGAATTTCGCCCATGCATTGGTTGGGTGCTGTTTGCGGGCTTTCCAATGAAGCAAACTGTGTTGCTGGCTGACGATCATGCCTTTGTCTCTTGGGGGTTAGCCAAAGCGCTTGGCGCAATAAGTGAGATCGCCATTATTGGCACCGTGATAAATGGCATTGAGGCAATCGTCCAAATTCGAAAGCTACAGCCTAACTGCGCGATTTTGGATTACAATATGCCCGGTGCAAATGGCTTGGAAGTATTTTTGGAAGCCAAACGTTGGTCGCCGCAAACCCGCTTTGTGTTGCTGAGCGGTACTGCCACTTCCGAAATAGTCCGCACGTTTGTCGGCGCGGGTATTCATGGTATCGCCTTGAAGGATTGCACAGAAGACGAGATCGTTTATGTGGTGCGTCAGGTTCTTGCAGGAAAACCAGCAATAACCGCCAGTGCAAATGCCATGCTTAAATCAACAGTTGAAACAGTTTCGATTACAGAACGCGAACTGGCGGTTTTGCAAGCCATAGCGCGCGGCCATACAAATATAAGCGCTGCCGAAGCGCTCGGTATAAGCGCTAAAACGATCGATACCCACCGCACAAATTTGATGCGGAAATTCGCCGTCAACTCTGTAGCCAGTCTTTTATTGGTGGCAGTACGTGCAGGTCACATCGATCCCAATAGCATCCGCTAAGTGAAATGCTCCAACTGTTTGACGCGGCGATAATTCAGGTGATCGCCTGATGGTTCAAGCCGCTGCGATCTGTTGAACTGTTCATGTCCGTTACCGGGCTTGGGAGGTTCAAATGGAATACTCAGCAGTTGCATTTTACGTTTTGGCCGTTGTTGCTTACAACGTGTCGCCCGGCCCCCTCATGGCTATATTAGTATCCCGCTCAATGGGTCGCGATCCCAAAGGTGCTATGTCCCTTGCTTTGGGATATTGCATCGGCGACGTTATTGCTGTTTCAGCCGTTATATTTGGCGTCGGCATTTGGGCTGCCAGCAGACCCGACTTACTTTCGTTGGGAAAATACCTTGGCGTTGCTTACCTTCTCTGGCTGGCCATCGGTATGTGGAAAGGCGGTTCTGTTGCTGAAGTTTCCGAGCAGCAGAATTCCAGTTGGTTTGGGTCAATCACAGCCGGCGTTGCAATTTGCCTTGGCAACCCTGCGACCTTACTCGTTTTCATGATTTTATTACCAATTATGGCGCCTGCCGGTTTTGTAAGCGGTGGCCAAATAATAGTGACGATCTTCGTAACGTTCATCGCTGCCGTAGTTGTATTTTTTGGGACTGTATTGCTCGCCCGGCAGCTTAACGGCCTCGTTGCATCGCCATCTTCAGCAAAACTGGTGAGCCGCCTTTCAGCCGCAGCATTAGGCTTGACCTCGGTTTGGTTGCTCGCCGCATAATTTGAAACATCACTTTATTGCCGCCTCTGTTTTTATTCCCATCCTCATTCGTCACAAGACAACTTCCAACGAACAAACAGTTTTGAACGTCACCAGATGAATTGTATGCAGTGCAGCAATTCAACGCATAACCAAGATACCGTTATGGTTGCAGGCTTGGTCTAATTCCCCTATCGCAGCTTTTAATTGCGAACAGGTAGAACCCGCCCATGATCCGACTTGCAGCACTAGATGTTAAAGATCTCGAGATCATCTCGACATTGGTTCAAGATGCCGTGCTAAAGGCGGGCGATATTTCGCGCTCAGCATCCGGTACATTTGCTCTGGAAATGAACCGCTTTGCTTGGGATAAAGCGCCGCTGAAAATATTCGGCAGAACCCTTTCAAAAACCAATGAGCGCCGCCGTTCGATTTTGCATTTTGCACATATCAGCGATGCAAAAATGAGCGGCATCTCCCAAGCGATGCCGGATCAAATTTTATCGTTTTTAGCTATCCGCTTCATTGCATCCGAAGCCCCGGCAGGCACCATTGAAATGGTCTTTTCCGGCAACGCGACTATTCGTTTGAATGTTGAGTGCATCGAATGCCAATTGACAGATATTGGCGCTGCTTGGGCCGCGCTCGCCACCCCTAAACATTCTTGAAGGCTCATTAATATGGCGATTCGCTTAGACGCAAACCAAGCCGGTTTTGAAGCTGCTTTTGAAACGCTTTTAACGGCCAAGCGCGAGGTGTCAGTGGATGTTGACGACACCGTGCGTGCGATTATTGCTGACGTGCGCGCGCGCGGCGATGCAGCTCTTCATGGTTATGCAGCGAAGTTTGACGGGCTTGATTATGCGGTTCGGCCCTTGCGCGTTGGGCGTACAGAAATTGATGCGGCTTACCAAAACGCTGACCCGATAGTGCGCGACGCACTCGAATTAGCGGCCAGCCGCATTCACGCGCACCACCTGCGACAAAAGCCGAATGACGATAGATACACAGACGCAATCGGCGTGGAACTCGGCACACGGTGGAGCCCGATTGACGCGGTTGGACTTTATGTGCCGGGCGGAACTGCGGCCTACCCAAGCTCGGTTTTAATGAATGCAATACCAGCTTTTGTGGCAGGTGTTGCGCGTGTGGTTATGGTCGTACCTGCCAGAAACGGCCAGCTTAACCCGCTGGTTCTGGTGGCCGCTAAAATCGCCGGCGTGTCAGAAATTTATTGCATGGGCGGGGCACAGGCCATTGCGGCGTTGGCCTACGGCACTGCATCTGTTGCGCCTGTTGCAAAAATTGTCGGCCCCGGCAACGCGTATGTTGCAGCTGCCAAACGCCAAGTATTTGGCAAAGTTGGCATCGACATGATCGCAGGCCCATCTGAAGTTTTGGTTATTGCCGATAGCCATAATGACCCTGATTGGATTGCAGCAGATTTGCTGGCCCAAGCTGAGCATGACGCTGCTGCACAGTCTATTTTAATTACCGATGATTACGGTTTTGCCAGTGCAGTAGAAACCGCGGTAGAACGCCAACTTGTAACGCTGCCCCGCGCTGTCATCGCTTCTACCAGCTGGCGTGATTATGGTGCGGTGATTTTGGTCAAAACAATTATGGATGCTGTGCCTTTGGCCAACCGCATTGCCGCTGAACATTTGGAAATTGCAGCGGACAATGAAGATGCGCTGTTTGCAGGCATTCATAATGCCGGCGCCGTGTTTTTGGGCCGTTATACCCCCGAAGTTATTGGCGACTATATTGGAGGCTCAAACCATGTGCTGCCAACGGCACGATCAGCACGCTTTTCGTCAGGGCTTTCTGTCTTGGATTTTATGAAGAAAACCTCCATCTTGCGCCTTGGGCCGGATCAATTGCGCGCGCTTGGGCCGTCTGCCATAAGCATTGCTGAGGCCGAAGGTCTTGGTGCGCACGCGCGCTCGGTTTCGATCAGATTGAATTAGTGCAGGATGAATTGATTGATGCCCGCCAATGTTTTCAGGCCAGATGATCGCCTTGTTGAGCTTTTGCTCGATGAATCCATTGAGCGTGCGCCCGTCGATGTTGAGCACGAGCGCAAAGTTGCGATTTTTGATTTGCTCGAAGGCAATTCGTTTCGGCCATTGAGCGATACGGGGGAAGGGCCTTACCGCTTAAAACTATCAAACCCGGCAGGAAAGCTCACCTTTGAAATTCAACGTATGAACGGCGAGCATGTCACAGCGCATATTTTGTCTTTGACGCCATTCCGCCGGATCGTTCGTGATTATCATGATATTTGTGAAAGTTATTATAATGCGATCCGCAATTTGACCCCCGGCCAGATAGAAGCCATCGATATGGGCAGGCGCGGCGTCCATAATGACGGTTCGCAAACGCTGATTGATCGTTTGACCGGCAAAATCGCCATCGATTTTGATACTGCCCGCCGTCTGTTTACCCTGCTTTGTGCGCTTTATCGCCGCGAATAATGGGAGGGCATCCAAAATCCATTTTGTTTATGTGCGGGCAAAATGCCATTCGCTCGCCCATGGCGGAAGTAATTGCGAAAGCCCTGCTTCCAAAAGATATTTTTGTGGCTTCCGCCGGTGTTCTGCCCGGCGCACGGGACCCTTTTGTTGAAGTTGTTTTGAATGAAAAGCATTTATCACTTGGCAAACAAGCGCCCCAAACATTAGGCGAACTCGAAGACGTGTTCTTCGATTTGATCATTACTTTGTCGCCTCAAGCACACCACGCCGCGCTTGAACTGACGCGCACTATGCCCGTTGATGTGGAATATTGGCCAACATTTGATCCAAGCGCAGCTGGCGAAACCCGTGATCAAAAAATTGAGGCCTACCGGGCAGTGCGCGATGAACTCGAGCGCCGGATTGGCTTAAGGTTTGGACCTCAATGGCACGCATCAAGTGAAATTTAAGTTGTGAAATCGCGTGTTGAGTAAATGAACCGCTTCCTATAGGTTCCGGAAAAATCTACACCCCTAAACAGATTGAAGGGCTTTCATGGCCAAAGAAGAATTGCTTGAGTTTCCCGGTAGCGTCACAGAGCTACTCCCAAATGCGATGTTTCGCGTTAAACTCGAAAATGAACACGAAATTATTGCCCACACCGCCGGACGTATGCGTAAAAACCGCATCCGCGTTCTAACTGGTGATAAAGTGTTGGTTGAAATGACACCCTACGACCTCACTAAAGGCCGCATCACCTACCGCTTCAAATAAGCAGGTTCAGCTTCGTGATTGGCACCAGCAAAATTATTCTGGCTTCAGGTTCGCCGCGCCGCATTGCTTTGTTGCAGCAAATCGGAATCGACCCCGATGAAGTCCTACCCGCTGAAATTGATGAAACACCGCTGACATCAGAGCATCCACGCTCGCTGGCCAAGCGTCTGGCTGCTGCGAAGGCAGCAGTAGCCCGCGTCCGGTATGGCGAAGCCAATGCCAAAGCCAATAATGCCTATGTACTGGCCGCTGATACCGTGGTTTGCGTTGGCCGCCGTATTTTGCCCAAAACTGAATATTTGGATGAAGCGGTCAATTGCCTAAAGCTTTTGTCAGGCCGCAGCCACCGCGTTTACACGGCTGTTTGTTTGCTGACCCCAACGGGTAAGGAACGGTTGCGCCTTTCTGAAACCCGAGTGCGCTTCAAACGACTTTCAAACTTGGAAATAGAAAGTTACCTGGCCTCTGGCGAATGGCAAGGCAAAGCAGGGGGTTATGCCATCCAAGGCAAAGCCGGTGCGTTTGTGATCCGTTTGGTTGGCTCTTATTCCGCCGTTGTCGGCCTGCCGGTTGACGATGTAGCCGGTTTGCTCGCCGGTGAAGGTGTTGCCGTTCACAACAATTGGATTGCCGGTTAAAAGTGGGAGAAACAAAAATAGCAAAGTGCCCGGTCTGCGCAAACGCGGTTTTGGCCGCCGCACATAAGCCCTTTTGCTCCGAACGCTGCACAAACGTCGATCTGCATCGCTGGCTTACGGGTGGCTACGTGGTTGTGGCTGGCGATAAGGTGGCAGATGATAGGTTGGCGCAAGAAGACGATTAAAAGCAGTGGCAAATAGCTTTAATTGATTTGATAAAACCGTAAAAATCATGCAATTCCAAACTGGACAGCATCTATCCCCGTGGCTATAAGCCAGCAACCGCAGTGGAAGAATATCGCTGTAGAGTATGCCCAGATAGCTCAGTTGGTAGAGCAGCGGATTGAAAATCCGCGTGTCCGTGGTTCAAATCCGCGTCTGGGCACCATAATTTCAATAACTTAGCAGTAGTACGGTATCTCTTAGGCTCGCCCTAGGCTCAGGTTTGTGCTGATGTGTTAGACTAGCTCGTATGAACAACTGGAAATATATTGCAATTGACGACTCAGTTTCAGTGCCTGCTGAGATAGGACTTTTGCCTTCGTTGCCGACGATTCAGTTTTGATTTTTTGCTGTATTTCGCAGCCAAACTTCAGTTATTAAATCGCCTCGATTTTTACTGCCTTGTTGAGCAATATTTTGACGAAGGTGCGCGAAACTAAAATTGTCCGATGCTTCGGCGTTTAAACCCCACTTGCATATTTGGCTGGAACACTTCCAGCATATTATAGAACCACTGCCGATAGCCAATTGCAAAAAGAAAAGCCCGATTGCTCGGGCTTAGTATTCGTCGGTGCGCATGATGGTGAGAACGCGGGTTGTTATAGCCGCGATTGCGGGGTCATTTGATCCACCATCAAGTGTGAGATTGTAGTAGTCGATTTTCCAGAAGTAATCCTGTTTTTCGATCTCAACTTTGCCGAAGTCGTGTTCCCCATGTGGGTCGTTATCTTTGGCGAAAGTTGTGAAACTTTGCACCTCATTCAGCAGTTTGGCTTTTGACTTATCGTCAAGATGTTCAACCCCTGCCGTCAACATAACCTGACCCCCGATGAACGATTGCCGGAAAACATCATTCAGTTTTGCAATTCTCGAGGTCTTGTCTTTGCTGTCCATGGCTTCCTCCCCTTTTTGAGCGCTGGACAATCCAGCACTCAAGAGAAGGGACGAATGGCGTTGATTACTTTTCCTTTTTGGAACGTCTTTCTGAGTATTAATTTATGAGTGTTATTCCCTGTGTCTTATTAGTGTGCCGATTTGGCAGTTCTGGTTCTGCCTTTCTGGCATTTCTAAGAGTGCCATTTTGGCACTTCTGGTTTTGCCAGCTTTTTGGATTTTGCAGTGAGATTGAGCTCATATAGGTTTGATCGTCCTTGCCCTTGCCTTTTCACTTTCAAAAACGCATTCTTTTCTAATTCCTGAATGTAACGCACAATGCTGCGCACGCCTGATCCCATGTCCTTGGCAAGTCGTTCTTGACCCGGAAAACAATAGTCGTTTTGCCAAGCGTAAGAGAGCAGCATCGTATAGGCCAACTTTGCACCGGGCGAAATTTTCTCAGACTTCAGAACATGGTTCGGCACTTGGGTGAAGCCTTCGCGGGTTAGAACATCGGCGCCTCGAAGCACGATATTTCGTGAACTTAGTAACTCACCGAGGCCCTGCATTTTTCCGGTTCGAATTTCCCCCATGTTTCAATTGTATCGCAGTTTGATGGAATTTGCAGTCAAGTTTTCCCCTACGCCGCATCGCGAAAGTCGTCTTGCTCCCTGCTTGGCAATCTGTGTAACAGCCGCGTAAGTCCTCCTTGCAATCCTTGGATCAAGACATTGGTTTCGCGGTCGCGCTCAAGCAAAGCGTCAATCTGGCGATCCTTCACATCGATTTGTTGGTGTGCCCGATCCAATTGCTTTTCCAAGAAAACAACATAGTTGGCGTCTGGATGTGGAAGTGTCTGCACCGCTTCGGACGGGTTCGCACTGGTTCTTACCTGTTCTGTGGCTTGTTCATTCGACTGAACCGCTTCAACCCCGTCCGCACCTGTGTCAACTGGTTCCAACAGGTTTGGCACGAAAGTTTCAGCTTTTTTACGGGAGTCAAACTCAAGCTCCTGCGCAATCTTCACATCAAGCGAGTTCCGTTCTATCAACCAACGAAACCCATTTTCGGTGTCCTGCGAACGGCAAACGACATCACCCGCCCCCGGTTCTAACAGGTGCGAACGCATGGCCCATTTGCGGATTGTCTTCGGGGTACGGGAAAGACCCTTGGAGGTACAGTATGCTACTGCGTCTTGGACAGTGAGCCAGTTAGCGATTATTGGCGAAACATCTTGCTTTTCACCGTAGATTGTATTTCCATTATCAATAGATGAAAAGTGCATGCCCCCAGCATACCATATGCAATCGTCTATGTTCATGTTCGCACCCACAAATAGGTAGGCACAGGTGATATTCAGTTTTAACGAAATTCTTGTCGGTGCAAAATTCGAGTACAGCATCTCTGAGCAACTTCGATCAGTTGAAAGCTTTTCGCTTCTAGATTTTAAAACAATCGAATTCGATCTAACTAATGTTACATATATAGATTGTTACTGCACACAGATGCTGATATGTTACGTTTATGTCATTGAGAAGAATGGAATTACTACAAGAATTAAATTACCTACAAACAAACGCGTTCGCGATATATTACGTTGCTGGAACTTTGACTCTGCGCTCAAAAAAGCAACCGGACGAAATCTTCGCTCTTTATGTAGCGATGAGCAAAAGGCTCAGTATTTTTTTCCAAATGATCGACAATCAACATTTGACCCCAGTCTTTTTCCGCGGCTGTATCAAGAAGACAGCTCAGGTATAAATACATATCCGAGTGATGATCAATCCAACGTGGACAATTTTTTTGGTTTCAGAACACTGATGGTTCCGGAAGACGACTCAAAAGCGGAAAAATCAAATTATGAAAAAAAGTTATGGCAAAAATTCAATATCAGAACACTTCTAGAACAGGAATTAGGAATAGACGTTAGATTTTTCTCAGCTAGAGTAGTATTTGAAGCTGTTTTCAACGCTTATAGACACCCTAGTGCCGAATTTATACAAACTGCTGCGAATCCGTTGTTTTCACATCAAACCCAACTTCCTTTTAAAAGTACCACCGGAC
>JANOPZ010000011.1:0-57642 GCA_031422195.1 Limoniibacter sp.
GCCGGTCGGCCTCAGCGCGGGCGTTGAAGCGATCCATGAATACGGCGCCTGCGCTTCGCGAAGAGGCTGGCAATGCCGCAAATTCAGCCTTCACAGCGGCATCATCGCTTTTGCTGAGCGCTTCACCCATGCGGCCAATCCGGGCGGCGGCTGTGTCGCCTTCAATCGTACCGACCGGTCTGACTTTGATGAGGCCCTTGGCGCTGTCGAAGAGCTTGGTCAACAAGGTCGCATTCGGGTCAACCGGTTCAGAGGCCGCCATCATCATTTGTGCCGCATTTTCAAATTCAGCTGTTAAATTCTGGCGTGTAGGCACGCCCAATGCCGCAAAACTGCGAAGTGCGGCAATGGCGGGCGCATCGGGTTGAACGGCAGCCAAATTTTCAAGCTCGGCACCAAACGCACCGCCGCGATCAACAGCAGCGCGCAATGCTGTAACGGCAACTGCTGCGGCAAGCCCGGGCTCAGACGCACGATCCGCCAGTTCAGTTTTGAGTGCCGAAAGGTCAGATTTCAAACTGTTGATTTCAGTTGTTAGGGCGTTTCTTGTTGTGGTTAGCACTTCGCTGATTGAACCGTCGCCGGATTTGCTTTCAAGCGTGGCAAGGCGGCTGGCAAGCGCGGTTAAATCAGCGCCATTTGTGGCCGGTGTTGCCATGGAAGCAGTTTGTTCGAGTGCTGTTACGCGATCAGCCACAGATGAATTTCCAGCCGCTTGAGAAAGTGCCGCGACACTGTCTTTGAGGGCACTGACTTCTGCTGCTAACGCCGCAATCCGTTCGCCTTCGCTATTGGTGCCAGAAGCTATATTAGCCTCCATTGCAGAAATGCGGTCTGACACTGAACTATCGCCGGCGTTTTGTGTGGGCAGAACTCCACTGGCTTGCAAACCATAAGCGCCGGCAAGCGCCAATACCGCACCAAGAATGCCGCCGGTTAATGCGCCAGAGTTAGAGCGACTTGGTGATGGCGCAGACCCAGACTTGGCAGGCTCAGCTTTGGCAGCTTGAGATTTGGCAGTTTCAACCGCAGATGCGGCTTCATCAGCGGGGTGACCAAATGGAGGTTGATCGGCTGGTGTTGCTCCAGCGCCGGGTTCAACCAAAGGCTGTACTGCGGCTTCAGCCATAACTTCATTTTGAGCCTCTGCATCGATCGTGATGCCTTGGCGTTTCCTTGAATGATGACGCTCGGTGCTCATGCGGTTTCTGCTTCCTGCCTCGTGTTTCTACACTTATGCCGCCGCCATGTGGTCTCACGCAAGCATCTTATCAAGTTGATTGATCATTGCTTCTTCATCGGGCTGTTTTGCCAATGTTGTTAATGCGCGCCAATTTTCAGGCAATGGCGCTGAAATTGCCGCGGACATGCATAAAAAACGCGTTGAACCTGGCAGATTTTGGTCCTTCATTGCCAAAACGAAAGCTTCGGCTGCACTTGGGGCATGGAGTAAAATAATCGGATTGGGGTTGTCGTTGAAAAACGCTTTCAATGCCTTTGAGACATTTTCTGTTGGCGCCGCACGATAGACCTCTAAGGCCCGGCAAGGAATTCTGGCTTTGCTTAGCCCGATTTCCAATTCTGGCCTTCGAGTTTGGCCGCAAACATAAAGTGCGGATCTAGGCTTATGCGCAATAATCAGCGGCAAAAGGTCTTGCGCGGTTTCTGCCCATTTTACAGTTGTGTGGCCAAGTCTTTGAAGGGTTTTGGCAGTGCGGCTGCCGACTGCAAACACTGGCACATGCGCCAATCCGCGTAACAAGGTGCCGGCACAACCAATTGCGTTTTGGCTGGTGATAATCAGCGTCTCAAAATCCGGTTTTGGTGTTACAAAGTTAAGGGGTTGAATTTTAGTCAGTGGAAGTGAAACCGCATCAACCCGGCGTTCAATTAATGCCATCAACGTGCGGGTCGCGCCGGGCTCAGGCCGTGTGACCAAAACCCGCGTCATATTTTCAGGCCCAGCTGTCAAAAAATGAAGTGCCAGCGCGGGCGCGGATTTCATCGCCGCAATCTTTGCCGATTTTATAAGCGTCGCCCGCCTTGCCTTCCGCAGAAATGCGATGATGTGTGCGGCCATCAGGCGTTAAGATCATGCCGGAAAACTGAACATGTTCGCCCGTAATAACAGCATAACCGGCAATGGGCGTGCGGCAAGAGCCATCGAGCGCACCGAGAAATGCGCGTTCGCACAAGAGTGCCAAACCGGTTGCGCGATGGTGCAACGGCGCAAGCAGGGCTTTCACGCGTGCATCGTCAATCCGGCTTTCAATTCCAATAGCGCCCTGGCCCGGGGCCGGTGGGAACCGCTCCACGTCAAGTGCTTCGGTGACGACATTGCTTTTGCCCAAACGGTTCAAACCGGCACACGCTAAAAAGGTGGCGCTGGCAACATTATCAGCCAACTTTTGCAGCCGCGTTCCGACATTTCCGCGAAAGCCAACAATGTTCAAATCCGGGCGCAGGCGTTTGACCAATGCCGAGCGACGCAGTGATGATGTGCCGACAATCGCGCCTTCGGGCAATGCTTCAAACGCCAAAATGGCATGGGACACAAAACCGTCGCGAACATCTTCCCGTTCAAGAAAATGCACCAGCTCCAAGCCATCGGGCAATTTGGTTGGCATGTCTTTGGAAGAATGCACTGCAATATCGATACGGCCATCGACGAGCCGCTCTTCGATTTCTTCGGTGAACAGCCCTTTACCCCCGATTTCCGAAAGTGGCCGGTCTTGGATGCGGTCACCGGCCACCGAAATCACGTCAATAATGATCTCATCTTCAGACACGAGGTGAGCTGCCGCCAGCCGGGTGCGCACTTCATGGGCTTGCGCCATAGCCAAAGGTGAGCCACGGGTGCCGAGTACGAGGAAAGGCTTTTTTTCTGTCATCTTTAGCTTTGCATCGCGCCATGCTAGGCGCGTCCACCAGAATTGCGAGCCTTTGATTAATCGCAATTTGGCTTAAGGGCAATTCGACGTTTTTGAAATTGGGTGGGATGGATTGTGCGCTTTCTTGGTATTGAAACCAGCTGCGATGAAACTGCCGCCGCAATTGTGGCGCGGGAGAACGATGGCGTTGGCACAATTTTGTCAAACATCGTGCACAGCCAAATTGCTGAGCATACGCCCTATGGCGGCGTGGTGCCGGAACTGGCGGCCCGCGCGCATATTGAAAAACTCGAAAGTGTGGTGGCCCGCGCACTTAGCCAAGCAAAAATGAGCTTGGCAGATATCGATGGCATAGCCGTGACCGCAGGACCGGGCCTGATTGGCGGGCTTATTGTGGGTTTGATGCATGCCAAAGCCTTGGCCATGGCCAGCGGCAAACCGTTTTATGCTGTCAACCATTTGGAGGGCCATGCGCTGACCGCGCGGCTGACGGATGGCGTGCAATTTCCTTATTTAATGCTGCTGGTTTCCGGCGGGCATACCCAATTGCTGAGTGTTGAGGGCGTTGGCCAATACAGGCGTTTGGCAACCACTATTGATGATGCTCTCGGAGAGGCATTTGATAAAACTGCCAAGCTGCTGGGTTTGGGTTTTCCCGGCGGGCCGATGGTTGAACGTGCCGCCAAAAATGGTGTGGCCAAACGATTTCGCTTTCCACCTCCGCTGAAAGGGGATCCGCGTTTGGCATTTTCATTTTCAGGCCTGAAAACTGCACTGCGCGTAAAAGCGGAAGAGCTTCAACCTTTATCAAACCAAGATATATCAGATTTATGTATGGCGTTTCAAACCAGCGTTGCCGCCAGCGTTTCTGACCGTATGGCGCGTGCCATGGGCCTGTTTCGGGCAAAACACCCTGATCTGCCAAACCCGGTACTTGTTGCTGCAGGCGGGGTTGCTGCAAACGGCGCCTTGCGTGCTACGCTGACAGAGACCGCAAACGAACACGGCTTTGTGTTTATCGCGCCGCCAATTGCGCTTTGCGCTGATAATGGGGCGATGATTGCTTGGGCAGGCTTGGAACGTGCCGCCCTAGGCATGCAATGCGACTCTATTGGCATTGCGCCGCGCTCGCGCTGGCCGCTTGATGATGAGGCTGAGCCGGTATTCGGGTTTGGCAAACGTGGACCAAAGGCATGAAGGTCGCAGTGCTTGGTGGTGGCGCATGGGGCACAGCACTGGGCTGCGTAGCGCTAGCCGCTGGCCATGACGTGGTATTATGGGCGCGCGATGAGGCAGCCATCGATGAAATCAACCGTTTCCATCGTAACAGCGCCTATTTGCCTGATGTGGTTTTGCCGGGCGCTATGAAAGCCACCAGCAACATGGCCGCAGCCTTGGCCAATGCAAGCGTGGTTTTGGCGGTAACGCCTGCGCAAACAACCCGCACTGTTTTAACGTCAGCAAAACACTATGTGCCAAAAGAAGCGGTTTTGGTTTTATGCGCTAAAGGCATTGAGGCTGACACGGGTTTATTTCTTTCCGACATTGCCAAAGTTATTTTGCCGGGTCAAAATCTCGCGGTGCTTTCTGGCCCTGGATTTGCCAGTGAAATTGCGCGGGGTCTGCCAAGCGCGGTGACGCTAGCAGCAAGCACAATTGATCAGGCTTTGGCCGTGGCTAATGCATGCTCATCACCGCGGTTCCGCATCTATGCCAGTAACGATATGCGCGGCGTTGAGGCGGGCGGCGCGCTTAAAAACATTATCGCGATTGCCGCGGGAGCCGTGCAAGGTGCAGGGCTTGGAGCGAGTGCCGCAGCGGCTCTGGTCACGCGCGGTTTTGCGGAAATCAAACGCATCGGCGAGGTCTTTGGCGGCCGGGCGGAAACTTTGAATGGCCTGTCGGGCCTTGGCGACCTAATCCTGACTTGCAACTCCAGCCAAAGCCGCAATTTTCAATTTGGTGTGGATTTGGCGCGGGGCAAAACCTCCACCGCTCTGGCTGAGGGTGCTGTTACTGCACATGTCGCAGCAAAATTGGCGATTAACCACGCACTTGATGCGCCAATTATTACAGCTATATCCGCCCTCATCAAAGGGCAAACCACAATTGCTGATGCGGTGGCAGCACTGATGGCGCGTCCGCTAAAGGGGGAAGACTAGATATGGCGCATTGGCTGTTCAAATCAGAGCCCGATGTTTGGTCGTTCGACATGCAAAAAGCCAAAGGCGCAGAAGGCGAACTTTGGACTGGCGTGCGCAATTATCTGGCGCGCAATAATATGCGCACGATGAAAGTTGGCGATACGGGCTTTTTTTATCATTCGAACATTGGGCTTGAAGTTGTTGGTATTGTTGAAGTGTGCGCTTTATCACAGCCAGACACCACCACCGAAGATCCGCGCTGGGATTGCGTCACTATTCGCGCGGTACGAGATTTTGTGCAGCCGGTGACATTGAAAGATGTCAAAGCCAATATTGCGTTGGCGCAAATGGCCTTGGTCACATCGATGCGGCTTTCAGTTCAGCCGGTTACAGAGGCCGAGTGGGCCGAGGTTTGCCGAATGGGCAAAACGCCTGTCTAAGAATTGATGGGCCGCAACCGCCATATGAGAAAATTCACGGCTAAACTTACGAAATGGAGATACCATGGAACGAAAACTCATTTCGACCGGCTCGCCGTTTGAGCGTACTGCCGGATATTCGCGTGCGGTAGTTGAAGACAACTGGTGTTTTGTATCAGGCACAACCGGATATGATTATGCCACGATGACCATGCCGGACAGCGTCGAAAACCAAACCCGCAATTGTATCGCCACAATCACTGCGGCCCTTAATGAGGCAGGTTTTGCATTAGAGCACGTCATGCGGGCGCATTATTATGTGACAGATGCTGATTATGCTGACCGTGTGTTTCCCATTCTTGGAGAGGCATTTGGTGACATACGCCCCGCCGCAACGATGATTGTCTGCGGCTTGATCCGGCCTGAGATGAAGATCGAAATCGAAGTGACGGCGCTCAAGCGCAATCATTAGGTTCAGCGCTTTGATGTTTTGCCAAAGTCAATTATGACCCACTAAGCCGACGCATAAATGTTCAAACTGGAGTTGTTTATGAATTTCCGCAAGATTGCCAAACGTGTGCTGATCGCGCTGCCGCTGTTTGGTTTAGCGATTTGGTTTATCCCATGGGTTTTCGCATTCTGGTTGATTTGCGGGCTCATCGATGTTTTGCGCAATAAACAAGCCAATACCATGACCTATAACAGGTACTTTTTGGGCAATGGTGTTTTAACATGGCTGTTGTCGCCGTTTAATTTGTTTGTTGATTTGTTGTCTTATCGCAACCCGGGAATTTATCGGTTGGAAGATTTTCCACCGGCCTATCAAGCGGAAATTAAGGAGGTGCTGGATGTTTTTAAGTCACAGAAAACCCAGATTATCAGCGAAATTGACGCTAAATTCGAAAAAGGCCGCCGCGGCATGTATGTGTTCCGTTGGTTTGGCAAAAAGAATATTCAAAACGTGCCGGAGTTAAACCGCGATTTCAAATATTTGAAAACGATTGCGGTTTCAGTGTTTTCCGGCAAAGAATCAACGTCATGGCACTACGGGCCTCTACGGATGTCCTTGCGGATTTTGTACAATTTACAACCCGCTGACACCGACCGCGTGTTTATTGAATGCAATGGCGTCAAGCAGCAATGGAACAAAGACCCATTGTTTATTTTCGATGATACGCTGATGCATCGCTCAGTGAACGATTTTGACGCCCGGCGCTATAATGTGTTCATGGATATTGTGCGCCCGTCGCCAGTGCCGGGCTTTATCTCCGCAATGTTGCTGGCAATATCGCGCTCGGTTGAGCGGATCAGCGCTATGTTCTATAAAAACTGGACCATGATTGGCGCAACCAAAAAGCCCTGAGCTTTCATGCTGTGTGAAGTTGCCAGATCGGCAACTTTGACATAAAACGCGCGCAATTTCAAAGTTGCGGAAATCTAAATATGACCACGAAAACCCTGCTTTTATTGCCCGGTGACGGTATTGGTCCTGAGGCCATGGCTGAAGTTGAAAAACTTATTGCTGTCATGAACGCTGATGAAGATGCCGGGTTTGTGACAACGCGCGGTCTGGTTGGCGGCTCGGCTTATGATGCCCATGGGCAGGCGATTTCAGATGCCGATATGGCACAAGCGATGGCAACCGATGCCGTGCTGTTTGGCGCTGTTGGCGGGCCGAAATGGGACAATGTGCCTTATGAGCATCGCCCCGAGGCCGGCTTGCTGCGCTTGCGCAAAGATATGCAGCTTTTCGCAAATCTTCGACCTGCGATTTGTTATCCGGCGCTGGCGCATTCATCATCGCTTAAACCAGAGATTATTGAAGGTCTTGATATTTTAATTGTGCGCGAATTGACCGGTGGTGTTTATTTCGGTGAGCCCAAAGAAATAGTCGACCTTGGTAATGGCCAGAAACGCGGCATTGATACTCAGGTTTACGACACCTACGAAATTGAACGCATTTCTGCAGTAGCGTTTGAACTGGCACGCACCCGCGGCAATGCGGTGTGTTCGATGGAAAAACGCAATGTCATGAAATCGGGCGTGTTGTGGAACGAAGTTGTGACCGCAACCCATAAAGCCAAATATTTAGACGTGAAACTTAGCCATATGCTGGCTGATGCTGGCGGTATGCAGCTTGTAAGGTGGCCCAAGCAGTTTGATGTGATTGTAACGGATAATCTGTTTGGCGATATGCTGTCTGATGTGGCCGCGATGCTGACCGGTTCACTGGGTATGCTTCCTTCCGCGTCACTTGGTGCGCCTGACGCGGCAACCGGAAAGCGTAAAGCGCTTTATGAGCCTGTTCACGGTTCGGCGCCGGATATTGCAGGGCGCGGTGTTGCAAACCCTATTGCTATGATTGCATCGTTTGCGATGTGCTTGCGCTATTCATTTGGCATGGTGGCCGAGGCTGACCGCGTTGAAAAAGCCATCGCCGCCGTTTTGGATGATGGCCTTCGTACTGCCGATATCGCTGATAAGGGTGCGGCAACAGTGTCAACCACGGTGATGGGTGATGCCATTATCGCCAAATACCGCAGCCTTTGATGAACTGTTGATGACAATTATAGATTGCCATTTGAGCATTTCCGGCTCATTTTAATCATCATAGAGAAAGCAAGGGTTTTGCGCGTATGAAGTGGATTATGGCTGTCATTCAACCGCACCGGCTTGATGATGTGCGTGAAGCTCTTAGCGAACTTGGCGTCAACGGCATGACTGTCACAGAAGTTCGGGGTTATGGCCGTCAAAAAGGGCAGACCGAGATCTATCGCGGTGCTGAATATGCCATTCATTATATCCCGAAATTAAAAATCGAAATTGCCGTGTCGGATAAATTGGCAGAAGCAGCCATTGAATGTA
Source organism: Limoniibacter sp. (assembly GCA_031422195.1). Taxonomy (GTDB): domain Bacteria; phylum Pseudomonadota; class Alphaproteobacteria; order Rhizobiales; family Rhizobiaceae; genus JALOTE01. The sequence continues at coordinate 8,320 of JANOPZ010000011.1, forward strand.
TCGCCGCAAAAGCCCGCACCGGGAATATCGGCGACGGCAAAATTTTCGCGTTTTCTTTGGAAGCCGCAACGCGGATTAGAACCGGTGAAATTGGCGATGATGCGCTTTAGGCGTTTACCGTATTTGCCCTAAGCCACGCATCGAGATTGTCTTTGGTGAACGTGCCGGATTGCAGATTTCCAAAAATAAACCTTTGAACATCGTCCGGTGCGGCAGTTAAGGCAAACCCGTTTAACCGTAAAAAGACATAGGCGCAGGCAAAGCCAACGCGCTTATTGCCGTCAACAAAACCATGGTTCATGGTCAAGCTTTCCCAAAGTGCTGCCGCCTCTTCGATAAGGTCAGAATAGTAGCCGGTTTGCGGGCGCAGTAATGCCGCCTCTATAAGGCCTGCGTCGCGGACACCTGAAGCCCCTTCATAACGTGCAATTTGCGCATTGTGGATGTCGAAAACATCCTCGATTGTGAGATATTGTGTTTCCATTTTGGTTATTTGGCCAACGCTTCATAGACAGAGCCGTAGCGCTGCATGCTTTCCTCATGCAGAATTTTAATCAGGTCTTTGCGTGAGGGTTGTTTTGCAAGCCGGTCATATTCCGCTTTCGACAGCAGGACAGCGACATCGCGGCCATTCTTTTCAATTACGACGGCTTCAACAGCGCTAATATCTAGCATTTCGCCAAAACGGTTTTTAGCTTCGGTGGCGGTAAAATGTTTCATAACAAGCTCCTTCGGCTATTTCAGCTAAAATAGCTATAATGACCAAAATAGTCAATATGGACATACTTCTGGTTTTACAGAGATTGGAAATTGCGACCAGTCACCATATGTTGCCGTGAAGTCAAAAATACGTCATGGAAGTCTCAATGACCCGTCGTAAATTATTTTGGTCGCTTGGAGCAATTTTTGCTGCAAGCACGGCATTATTTGCCAGCCGCGCTGTTGCTGGTAACCGTTATTATAACGGGCCGGTCAGCGACCATTTTGACGGCACAATTTTTTTCAACCCGGATGGCACGCCGCCCGGCGGATTTGGCGATTTTTTGCGTTGGCAATTTAACGGCCTCAAGCAAAAATGGCCTGCAGTTTTTCCAAGCCCGTTTCCGAAAGCCAAGCCTATTGAACGCAGCGCTGATGACGCCATGATCGTGACTTATGTCGGACATGCCAGCTTTCTGTTTCAAATTGGTGGAAAAAACATATTGGCCGACCCTGTTTGGTCGACACGCACATCGCCGGTGTCTTTTGCCGGGCCAAAGCGCGTCAATGAACCCGGTATTGCCTTTGAGGATTTGCCGCCGATTGATATGATCATCCTGACGCACAACCATTATGACCATATGGACATTGTGACGCTGGAAAAATTGCTGGCCGCTCACAATCCTCTCATTATTGCACCGCTTGGTAATGATACAATTATCAAAAAACACATCCCAACCGCGCGCTTTGCTGTGTTAGATTGGGGACAAAACTATAGTGAGTCATCGGTGACAATCCATTGCGAGCCATGCCACCACTGGTCTGCACGCGGTTCGTCTGACCGTCGGCATGCTTTATGGGCGGCGTTTGTGATCGAAGGTCCGGCAGGCAAACTGTACCATATTGGCGATACCGGTTTTCATTCTGGCATCAACTACAAAGCTGCGCGTGAAAAGTTTGGCGCTTTCAAGTTGGCAACATTGCCGATTGGCGCTTATGAACCGCGCTGGTTTATGCAAGGCCAGCACCAGAACCCCGATGAGGCCGTCGCAGGGTTTCAATTGCTGGGCGCAGAGGTGGCGCTTGGTCATCATTGGGGCACCGTGCAATTGACCGATGAGGCGGTTGAGGCGCCTCGTCTTGCGCTTCATGCTGCCCTCGAAAAAGCGGGAATAAGCCGCGAGCAGTTTTTGGCTTTGCAAGCAGGCCAAGTGGTTGCTGTCTAGCCGCTACTGGTAATTCAGCCCCACTTGCATCATATGCATTGCAAACACTGGGCTGAACCGATGTCCGACCTCATTCCATTTGCCCGTATGAACGGGCTGGGCAACATGATTTTGGTTGCTGACATGCGCGGGCGCGCAGGCAGCATTCTGGCTTCGGCTGCCATTGCGCTGAACGCCAATCCGCTTACTCGATTTGACCAAATAATGGTAATCCAAAATGCCAAAACTGCTGGAACAGACTATTATATCCGTATTTTGAATTCAGATGGCAGCGAGGCGCAAGCTTGTGGAAATGGTATGCGCTGTGTGGTGCAGGCCTTAGCTGCGGAAACCGGAAAGCGTGTCTTTACCTTTGAAACCCGTGCGGGCATTTTGACTGGTATTGAGCACGATAATGGCCTCATTACCATTGATATGGGGCAACCGAAATTTGGCTGGCAGGACATTCCACTTTCTGAGGAATTCGTCGATACAAGGGTGATCGAACTTGAAATCGGCCCATTTGGCGCACCTATTTTGCATTCGCCTTCGGTTGCTAATATCGGTAACCCGCATGCGATTTTTTGGGTTGAGCATGATGTGGCACATTATGACTTGGCGCGCTTTGGCCCGATGCTGGAAAATCACCCGTTGTTTCCCGAGCGCGCCAATATTACCTTGGCGCAGAACACGGGTGACAATCAATTCACAATCCGCACTTGGGAACGTGGCGCTGGTTTAACCTTGGCCTGTGGCTCTGCTGCTTGCGCCGTTGCTGTGTGTGCCGCGCGGACGCGGCGGGCAGGACGGAAAGTTTCCATCGTGCCACCCTTTGGCGGCAAATTAGAGGTTGAATGGTTGCCGAACGACCATGTGATGATGACGGGCCCGGCAACATGGGAGTTTTCAGGCAGGCTTCATGCTCAAACTGGCGCATTTGAGCGCGAGCTGGTGCTTTAAGGCTTGTCATTTGCGGTTTTGACCGCAAAACAACAACATATTCATTGCAGAAAGCAACCTGACCACAATGGCCTTTGGTTTTATTAAAAAGATGTTTTCCTTTGGTAAAAAGGAAGAGACGGCGCCGGTTGAACTGCTGGAAGCTGAAGTATTGGCCGTTGAAGCGCTGATCATAACGCCAGTTGTTACACCTGAAATTTTAGCCGCCGAAACAGCAAAAATTGAGCCGGTTGCTGCGGCCGAAATCGCCACACTTCACGTTGAAGAGCCGGCGTCACGCAAGCCGGTTGAACCCAAAAAGCTTGAACCCAAAAAGCTTGAACCCACAGTCGAGCAAAAAGCATTTCAGCCAGAACCAATTCAGCCAGAACCCGAGGTTGCCAAAGCGGAGCTGCAAAAGCTGGCTGTTGGCAAAACGGTGGAAGCCGTCGTCGCTTTGGTTGCAGCTGCGCCTGCTCCAAAGGCATCTTGGTTTCAGCGCCTGAAATTTGGTCTGTCACGGTCGTCGCGAGAACTCTCTCATTCGATTACCGGTATTTTTACCAAACGCAAATTGGATGAGGAAACGCTTCAAGATTTGGAAGACGTGCTAATCCGCGCGGACTTAGGATTGGAAACGGCCATGCGCATTACCGACACATTGTCGTCGGGCCGCTATGGCAAAGAGGTTTCCGGCGCTGAAGTGCGGGCCATTATGGCCGCCGAAATTGAGAAAGTTTTGGGGCCGGTTGCCAAGCCCCTGGAACTTGATTTGAGCCACAAGCCGCACGTTGTTCTTGTGGTGGGCGTTAACGGCACCGGCAAAACCACCACGATTGGCAAACTGGCAGCCAAACTGACCGGCGCGGGTTTGAAAGTCACATTGGCTGCCGGTGACACATTTCGCGCTGCGGCCATTGAACAATTGAAAATTTGGGGTGAACGAACAAAGTCGACGGTGGTTTCTTCTAAACTCGGTGCCGATGCTGCGGGGCTGGCATTTGACGCCTATGAAAAAGCCAAGGCCGAGGGTGCAGATGTTTTAATCATCGATACAGCAGGCCGCTTGCAAAACAAAACCGAATTGATGGATGAGTTGGCAAAAATTGTGCGAGTTCTGGGCCGGATTGACGCTGATGCGCCGCACACTGTGCTGCAAACACTTGATGCCACTACTGGCCAGAACGCACTCAACCAAGTTGAGATTTTCCGTAACATCGCCGGAGTTAACGGCCTTGTTATGACAAAATTAGATGGCACTGCGCGGGGCGGCATATTGGTGGCAATTGCTGCCAAACACAAATTGCCGGTGTATTTTATTGGCGTCGGTGAGCAGGTCGATGATTTAGAACCATTTTCTGCCCATGAATTTGCAGAAGCCATTGCTGGCGGTAATGTTGAAGAAAGTGCGAAAGCGTGAGTGTTGAAACTAAAAAAGAAGCCATGAACCCGATTTTGAAGCTGGCGCTGGAACTTGGGCCATTGGTTGTATTTTTCTTTGCCAATGCGCGCGGAGAAAAGTTGGCAACTCAGTTTCCAGCGCTGGGTGCATTGGGCGGGCCAATTTTTATTGCCACGGCTTTGTTTATGGCCGCAACGGTGATTTCGCTGGTTGTTTCATATGCTATCGCGCGCACAGTGCCGGTAATGCCATTGGTTTCGGGTGCGGTGGTTGTGGTCTTTGGCGTGCTGACGCTTTATTTGCACGACGATACGTTCATCAAAATGAAGCCGACAATTGTTAACACATTGTTTGGGTCAACATTGTTGATAGGGCTCTATTTTGGCCGGTCATTTTTGAAGCTGGTGTTTGATTCAGCGTTTCAGCTTGACGAAGACGGTTGGAAAAAACTGACAATCCGCTGGGGGCTGTTCTTTTTTGTGCTGGCGGTTGTGAACGAAGGTGTCTGGCGAAATTTCAGCACAGATTTCTGGGTAACCTTCAAAGTCTGGGCTGTAATGCCAATGACACTGCTGTTCACCTTCAGCCAATTGCCGTTGATCATGAAGCATTCGCTCGAAGGCAAAACTGAAACGGAAGATCAGAACTAAAGCGAAAGATCAAAACTAAAGCGAAAGACAAGGCGTAATTAAAACATTTTTTGACGCAGAACGGTAGACAGGTGCGACGGCCTGCGCTACGTCAGCGATGCTCTGGGATCGTAAGAAACCTAGCCAACCACGGGAGAGAGCTTTTCGATCGCAAGAAAGAAAGGCCGCCGAAGGGGAAATCGCCCGAAATCTCTCAGGCAAATGTACCGTGGATTGGAAAGCACTCTGGAAAGTCGGGGTAACCCGCGCCGAAGGTGTAAGTGTCCCTGACAGAGTTCCGGGGGTGCAAGTCTCTCAGGCTTCAGACAGAGGGGCGCAGAACTGCCTGTGAGGGTAGTTGTGCCAACCCGTGTCTGGAGACGAGCTTTTGGCCGATGAAACACAATCCATAAAAACGCTTCCGCTTGAACAGTTGCATGTTGCAGCCGGAGCAAAGTTTGGCGCATTTGCTGGCTGGAACATGCCGCTGAGCTACCCGCTTGGCGTGATGAAAGAGCATTTGCATACCCGGGCCGGCGCTGGCTTATTTGATATTTCCCATATGCAACTGGTGGCCGTTGAAGGCGCAGATACGTCAGAGTTTTTAGCGCAGGCGCTGCCGCTTGATCCTATTTTAATGGCCGACGGCCAATCCAAATACACGTTTTTGTTGAATGAAAATGCCGGTATCGAAGATGATTTGATTGCAACACGATTATCTGCGACGCGGTTTATGATTGTTGCCAATGCGTCACGTGCAGTTGAAGATGTGGCAGAGCTTCAAGCCCGCGCGCAAAATTTTGATGTGAAGGTTACAGCCTTGCCGCGCGTGACTTTGGCGTTGCAAGGGCCATTGGCTGAACAGGCCCTTATTGCTGCAGGCATCACAGTTTTGCCGCATATTTTTATGACCGCAAACGAACCAAAGCCAAATTGGTTTCTGACGCGTTCCGGCTATACCGGCGAAGACGGCTTTGAAATTGCCATTCCTTTGGATGAGGCAGAAGCGTTTGCAACCACACTCGCAGCGCAAGAAAATGTTCAATGGATTGGTCTTGCAGCGCGCGATTCCTTGCGTTTGGAAGCGGGGCTTTGCTTGCATGGCAATGATATTGATGCAGCAACCGACCCTGTGTCAGCTGGCCTCATGTGGGCGGTGCCGAAAATCATCCGCACGGATGGGCTGTTTGTCGGCGCAAAAGCGTTGGCGAAAATCTTGGCTACCGGCTCTCCTTACAAACGTGTCGGCCTCAAGGCCGAAGGCCGCCAACCTGTGCGCGGCGGCGTGTCACTCACAGATGAGGAAGGCCTAGCGGCAGGCCGTATTACCTCCGGCGGATTTGGCCCAAGCGCAGATGGGCCGGTTGCTATGGGCTATGTGCGTACGGATTTGGCTGTTCTTGGCACGCGCGTTTTGGCTGATTTACGCGGCAAACCAACGCCGATGATTGTTTCACAGCTCCCCTTCATTCCCCATACTTATCGCAAAGGCTAATCCCCAAATGATTTATTATACCGAAGACCATGAATGGATCCGCGTTGAGGGCAATATCGCAACGGTTGGCATCACCGATTATGCGCAATCGCAATTGGGTGATTTGGTATTTGTTCAATTGCCGGATGTTGGCGCAACCGTGGCCAAAGGTGACGCATCGGTTGTGGTGGAATCAGTGAAAGCCGCCTCCGATGTCTATGTGCCGGTCAATGGCATCGTAACGGCCATCAATGATGCCGTTGCTGCCAACCCCGAGCTCGTCAATTCCGCCCCGGAAGGTGACGGCTGGCTGTGGCAAATGTCGCTTGCCGATATGTCCCAGCTTGACGGGCTGATGGATGCCGCCGCTTACGCCAAACATATTGCTTGAGGCAAAACACATGCAAAATAGTGTACAAAAAATCGTGAATGAAGCCCCCTTTGAAGCAGCCTTCGAATCGAGGCATATTGGCCCATGGCGCGCTGATCAACGCGCGATGCTGGCGGCCCTTGGCCTGCCAAGCGTTGAAACCTTGATGAGCCAAACCGTACCGGGCACTATTCGGCTGAGTGGCCTCTTGGATTTGCCGGACGCCGCCAGCGAGGCAGATGCGCTGGCCGAACTTTATGCCACTATGAAACAAAACGTCGTTCTCAAGAGCGTGTACGGACAGGGTTATCACGGCGTTCAAGTCCCACCGGTTATCCAGCGTAACTTGTTTGAGAACCCGGCTTGGTATACGGCCTACACGCCTTATCAGGCTGAGATAAGCCAAGGCCGCTTGGAAATGCTGTTTCATTTCCAGACACTTGTTTCAGAATTGAGCGGCCTTCCGGTAGCGTCTGCTTCTTTGTTGGATGAGGCAACCGCTGTCGCGGAAGCAGTGGGTATGGCTTATCGCCATTCGCGCGAGAAGCGCACAGGCATTGTCTTTGCTAGTGATCTGCACCCGCAAACATTGGATGTAGTTTTAACACGCGCGACGCCGATTGGCATGGCTGTCACCTCAGAAATCGGCACAGATACCGCTTGTTTGGTTCTGCAATGGCCAGATACGCATGGCGTGTTTGGCGATCATGCCGCTCTAATTGCCAAAGCCAAGGCCGCCGGCGCACTAGTGGTTGTGGTGGCTGATCCGTTGGCGCTGACCGTTCTTGCAGCCCCCTCCACATGGGGCGCAGATATTTGCGTCGGTTCAATGCAGCGTTACGGTGTGCCGATGGGTTTTGGCGGCCCGCATGCGGCTTATCTTGCGGTCACTGAACCACTCACGCGGTTGATTCCGGGGCGCTTGGTTGGCCAATCGGTTGATGCCAAAGGCAGGCCCGGCTACCGGTTGGCGCTGCAAACCCGAGAGCAGCATATCCGCCGCGAGAAGGCGACTTCTAATATTTGCACTGCTCAGGCACTGCTTGCCAACATGGCTGCGGCCTTTGCCATTTGGCATGGGCCGGAAGGTTTGGCTGCAATTGCAATGCGGGTCCATCGGTTAACGGCTCGATTGGCCGAAGCAGCGGGCGTAAAAGCGCACATTTTTGATACCGTAAAAATCAAAGTGGCGTCGTCTACGGCTATCGTCGAAGCCGCGGAAAATGCAGGCTATCTGGTGCGGTTTTTCGATGAAACCCATGTTTCAGTGACGTTTGATCAAACGTCGACCGAAGCAGATTTGCTGGCAATTGCCTCTATTTTCGGCTTGAAAGTTGCAAGCCAAGCAAAACCACTTCTGCCTGCCTCACGCGATGCGGCGCGGTTTTTAACGCAGCCGATCTTTCATTCGGCACGGTCAGAAACCGAAATGATGCGGCTCTTGCGCAAACTGTCCGATAAGGATTTGGCGCTGGACCGCACCATGATTCCGCTCGGCTCTTGCACCATGAAGCTCAATGCCGCCGCTGAAATGATGCCGGTGTCTTGGCCGGAAACTGCCAATATGCACCCATTTGCGCCTGCTCATCAGACCAAGGGCTATCAGGTTCTGATCGATGATGTGGAGCGTTGGCTATGTGCAGTTACCGGTTTTGCAGCGGTATCATTGCAGCCCAACGCCGGTAGCCAGGGCGAATATGCCGGGCTGTTAGCCATCCGCCGTTATCACCATTCGCGCGGCGATATATCCCGCACGATTTGCCTGATCCCTTCATCTGCGCATGGCACAAACCCTGCCAGCGCGCATATGGCAGGTTTTGATGTGGTGGTGACGAAATGCACCGATAATGGCGATATTGATCTGGTGGATCTTGCAGAAAAAGCCAAATTGCACGCCGATAAATTGGCCGCAGTGATGGTGACCTACCCCTCCACTCATGGTGTGTTTGAGGAAGGCATTTCAGAAATTTGCCGGATCATCCATGCCCATGGCGGACAGGTTTATTTGGATGGCGCCAATTTGAACGCGATTGTTGCAGTGGCGCGTCCGGGTGACTTTGGGGCCGATGTTTGCCATATGAATTTGCACAAAACCTTCTGCATTCCCCATGGCGGCGGCGGACCGGGTATTGGCCCAATTGGTGTTGCCGCGCATTTGAAACCGTTTTTGCCAGGCCATGTGACGTGGGGTACTGGAGAGGCTGTCGCTGCAGCGCCTTATGGGTCAGCGTCAATTTTGCCGATTACATGGATGTATATCCGTATGATGGGCGCCTCTGGTTTGAAGCATGCCACAGAAACCGCAATTTTGTCGGCAAATTATATCGCGCATGTTTTAGAGCCGTATTACCCGGTTTTATATAAGGGCGGCAAAGGCCGCGTGGCCCACGAATGCATCTTGGATACGCGGGTGCTGAAAGACACAGCTGGCATTACCGTTGAAGATATTGCCAAGCGCCTGATTGATTATGGCTTTCATGCGCCAACTATGTCGTGGCCGGTGTCTGGCACTTTAATGGTGGAACCAACCGAATCAGAACCAAAGCACGAGCTCGACCGTTTTTGTGATGCGATGATTGCAATTGCCCATGAAGCTCAAAAAGTGCGTGATGGTGTTTGGCCAGCGGGCGATAATCCGCTCGTCAACGCGCCGCATACGGCTGCTGATATTTTGAGTGACGATTGGGTGCATCCCTATTCACGCAGCGTTGCGGCCATGCCTGACGGGCGTGCCCCGGACAGCAAGTATTGGCCACCGGTTGCCCGTATCGATAATGTGCATGGCGACAGAAATCTGGTGTGCTCTTGCCCGCCGATAGAAGCCTTGGCCAGCTAGGAAGCCTTGGCCAGCTAGGAAGCCTTGGCCAGCAAACTTCCAAACGAAAACCGGCGGGCCTGTGCCTGCCGGTTTAGGTGTCGATTTTTGGATCGGCTTCCAAAGCATCCCGCAATTTCTTAAACGCCAATCTTATGCGGCTTTTAACCGTGCCGAGCGGCAGACCGGAGCGATCTGCAATTTCGCTGTGCGACAGGTTTTTGAAGAACGCCTGATTGATCAATTCGAGCTGTTCAGGGCGAAGTGATTTCATCGCGTGGCGCACGCGCTCATCGCGGCTCACCGCGTCCATTTCATCATCGGCGGCCTCATTGGGCGAGGGATGAAAAATGGGATCATTTGGGTCAATACGGTCGGATTTATCCCGCCGCAAAAGATCAATCCGCCTATTGCGTGCCACACGGAACAGCCAGGTTGAAACCGAGGCTTTTGATGCATCAAACAGAGCCGCCTTATTCCAGAGCACAATCATGGTGTCTTGCGCAATTTCCTCAGCCATACCGTTGGAGGTGCCAAGACGCATCAAATAGGCATTGATGCGCGGCGCGAAATGGTCAAATAACTTTGCAAATGCCGTACGGTCCCGTTCATCGGCAACGCGACGCGCAAGTTCTGCAAATTGTTGTGCTTGGTTCTCGCTCATACCCTGCCAGAAACTGAATTCCTCAAGCGGAATGCGGTGTCGCTTACGGCCTGTCAATGGCAATCTTAAGGCGTTTAGCTTCTGGGTGCAATCTTAGAAAGATAGTCAAGCGGCGCCCTCTCGGATAATTTTTTGATGATGGACTTGGGCCGCGAATTTGCCGTTTTTTTCTTCAATAGAGTATCGCAGCAAAAAATTGAGAGCTGTAAAGGCAGAAAACGCAAAACAACGCACCAATGACAGAAAAACACCTTGGTTTTGCCGCAGTTCGTTCATCGTTTGGTAACCGTAAACCAGAGACAATAGCGGTTGGATAAGAACCGTCTTTTACGGACGTTGGCATTTGGCCGGCGTTGGCAAATGGCAACATAGTTCGAAGAGTTTTATAGGAAAATGCCCGTGACACGCATCAATCTCATGATTTCCCTTTTTGCAGCCACGGTTGCCACTTCATTTGTGGCGGGGGCAGCCAGCGCGCAATCGTCCGGCCGTACCGGCCAGTTTGATGCTTGGGGCACTTATGTCTACCAGCAGGCTGGCAAAAAGACCTGCTACATTTTGGCCGCCCCAATCCCTAATTCCATGAAGCCAGCGAGCGTTGACCATGGCGATAATTATTTTCTTGTCAGCCAAAAGCCGGGCGAAAACGTGGCTTTCGAGCCGCAATTTATCGCTGGCTACAATATGCAGGAAAGCGGCAAGGTTGTCGTGACCATCGATAACAAGCCATTTTCAATGTTCACACGGGGCAAATCAGCTTGGCTTGAAAATGCGGCTGAAGAGCCAGCATTGGTTGCAGCAATGAAGAATGGTAAGGCTATGTCCGTTGCGGCACAGTCAGGTCGTGGCACAGCCACGTCTTATGAATTTTCATTAAAAGGCGTCACCAAGGCGTTGACCCAAATTCAAAGCTGCAAGTAAGTGTAAAATAAGCGGTCGTGACCGCACTATAAATTCATGTTAATGCCGCGCCAACACGCTTGGTGCGGCTTTTTTGTTGGAATGAAATGGCGCTTTCCCTTGATCTGATGAACCCTGCAACGCGGCCTATGGTCGTCAGCGCTGAAAAGCCGACCTTGATCGGGCTCGACCGCGATGGCTTGATGGACGCGCTGGCAGGCGTTGGCGTTGAACAGCGCGCGCTTAAAATGCGGACACAGCAGCTCTGGCATTGGCTCTATATTCGCGGCATTTCTGATTTTGATGCTATGGCCAATGTCGGCAAAGACATGCGCGTTTTGCTCGACAAGCACTTTACCTTGGCGCGGCCTGAAATTGTTGAAGAGCAAATCTCCAATGATGGCACGCGCAAATGGCTGTTTCGCTTTCCGCCAAGCGGGGCTGGTCGTCCCGTAGAAGTTGAAACGGTTTATATTCCGGAAGAAGGTCGCGGCACGTTGTGCGTATCGTCACAAGTTGGCTGCACGCTGACCTGTTCGTTTTGTCATACGGGCACACAAAAACTGGTGCGAAACCTTACGTCGGAAGAAATTTTGAGCCAGCTTCTCATGGCGCGGGACAGACTGGGAGATTTTCCAGGCACAGACGTCCCCGTTGGCGGTATGGTGCCGTCTGAAGGGCGCAAAGTCTCCAATATGGTGATGATGGGCATGGGCGAGCCGCTCTATAATTTCGAGAATGTTAAGCAGGCTTTGTTGATTGCCACCGATGGCGACGGATTATCCTTATCAAGACGCCGCGTGACGCTTTCAACGTCTGGCGTCGTACCGGAGATTTATCGTACCGGCGCGGAAATTAATGTGATGCTGGCGATTTCGCTTCATGCGGTGACAGATGAGCTTCGCGATGTGCTGGTGCCGATCAATAAAAAATATCCGCTTAAAGAATTGCTCGATGCCTGCCGTGCGTATCCGAGCCTGTCGAATGCGCGACGGATCACGTTTGAATATGTAATGCTGAAAGGCATTAATGATACGCCTGCCGATGCGCGCGAATTGGTGCGATTGCTTAAAGGTATTCCGGCCAAGATTAATCTGATCCCCTTTAACAAGTGGCCGGGCTCTGGTTATGAATGTTCCGATTGGGCAACGATTGAGACGTTTGCTGACATCATCAATCATGCCGGCTATGCTTCACCGATCAGGACGCCGCGCGGGCGCGATATTCTGGCCGCCTGCGGTCAATTGAAATCAACGTCTGAGCGCATGAAAAAAACCGACCGTGATGCAATGGAACACGAAAAGCTTGAGCATTTGGCGTTCGAAGCCATGATGATTGCGGGACATGGGGAGTGAGCACTGGCTTGAGCCGTTCGGGTGTGATGCTTAGTGCCTATGCCTATGCGGCTTTGACGGCCTCTTGTGTTCCTGTGATTTGCATTTCGGTCATTTATTCAATTGCGCTGCCGTTTGACATGGCTGCTCGAGATGGCACCGGCGTGATGGAGGGCATCTTTGTTGGGGCTTTGGTGCTGGTTATGGGCTCCGTAACTGGCCTCATCGTTGGCTTGCTCACCACCCTTTTTTGCGCGTTTCCGGGTTGGTTGACCTGCGTTTTGATGGCGGAATTAAGCGGGATAAAACACCGTGTCTATTATGTTGTTGCAAGCGTGCCTACGGTACTGCTCGCTTGGTTTATTCATCCAAGTTCGATGACCAAAGATCTGTACAATGTTTCTATGGACAACCTTATGGCCCCAAGCGTTTTGGCCCCATTTGTTTTAATCGTCACATCACTGATTGGCGGGCTGATTGGGGCGCATTTTTACTGGAAACGCGCGGGCCAATTCGCTTTGCCAAATTTGGCAAATTGGAAGTGCGCCGTATGACCACGTTCCTTGCTTATATCTGGCGTCTCATCGTTATTTCCTTTGGCTTTATTGCTGCCTCAGCCGCCGCGTCTGTGTTTTTTGTGCTTGCCGGTATCTTACCGTTCGGCAATGGTGCTGCGTCCGTTGCGTTCGAGCCCGGCCTTGACATTACCGTAACAGCATTGCTTCTTGCTGTAGCGGTTGCTTCATTTGCCGCCTTTCTTATTGCGGTGCCCGTATTTATTTTGGCTATACTGGCAGAATATTTCAAATGGAACGGGCTTTTGTTACACGGTGTTGCAGGTGCGGTATTGGGTTTTGCTGCAACTGCCGTTTGGCATGTCAGCCGCAGCGTTGAAGGCGAAAATCATTTGGCGCTAGCCGGCATGGCAGCCGGTATCATTGGCGCAAGCATTTACTGGCTGATTGCGGGGCGCAATGCCGGTCAATTGTTTGACCGGATCGTCGCTTTGCGCCAACAATAATCACTTAGCCTGAGCTGTAAGCACCTTGATTGCGAAATAGGAAAACACGCCGGCAAACAAATAATCTGTCGCGCGGGTCACTTTGGGGTTGGCTTTCATTGCAATGGAAAACCGGTCAGCCAGCCACACCATCGGTATAATAATCGGCAGCGAGACCACGTTGAACATTGCACCTAAGAAGAACAATTTGCCAATTGCGTGGGGGTCAGACGCGGACACAAATTGTGGCAAGAATGTCAGGAAGAACATGACAATTTTCGGGTTCAGAAGATTAATGCCGAGACCCGTTAAATAATGTTGAAACAACGGTTTTTGTGTTGCCGTTGCGTTGCGGGTGGCGGTGAATGAAGAGCCGTTTTTCAAAGCGTCAAAAGCCAGCCACACCAAATAGGCTGCACCGATGATCTTCAGAGCCCAAAATGCTGTGGGTGCTGCTTTCATGAGCGCTGCAAGCCCCAACGCCACCAAAGCGGTATGTACCAAAATGCCGGTAAGGGCCCCTGCCATGCAAGAAAATCCGGCGCTGCGGCCATAAGTCAGTGCCCGACCCACAAACAAGGCCATATCTGGCCCAGGCGTAATGGCCAGCACCACACAGGCGGCGGCAAAAGGAATTAGAACAGCCATTTCAGGAATAAAGTTCAAAGCTGCTTAAAACCATTGTTGACGCTACCAGATGATGAAAACGGACGGCTTCAATGTCAAGTTTTGTTATTGCCAAGGCTAATTAGATTGACAAAAACAATCGTGTCATCGACGAGGGAATTGAGAAATTTGCAGTTTTCGAGACACACATTGTCAGAGGATCGAAGCGTTATTTTACCTGTCGTCTCACCAGTGGCAACGTTTGGAATTTACGCAAAACCGTATTTCCTGTTGACGCTGGCTTTAGGCTTAGCCGTTGTGTTCATGGTATTTGCCACATTTCCCAGTTTTGACATTGCTATTTCCCGGCTATTTTATAACGCCGGCACATGCGGCGATGAGGCGCTTTGCGGCAGCTTTCCCGCTGCGGAAAGCACGGGTTTTGCCAATTTGCGCAACCTACTTTATGTCATGCCTTACGCAGTTCTCACTGCCGCTATAGCCAATAGTTTTGCGATTTCGAAACAGCAGAAATTATCGATTTGGCGGGATGCAAAAGTGGCCTATGCGATTATTGCTTCTTTTGTTATTGGCCCCGGCCTCATCGTCAATGGTGTGTTGAAAGAGGTTGTTTTACGCTCCCGCCCGCGTGATGTTTTGGTATTTGGCGGGGACTCGCCGTTTGTGCCAGTGGGACAATTGGCCGGTAGCTGCGCCAGCAATTGCTCTTTTGTTTCCGGCGAAGCGGCCATTGCGCCAATTATGGTGCTCAGTATTTTGTTGTTTCCAAAACAATGGCAAAAACCAGCCATGCTGATTTTGCTGCCTTGCAGTTTAGCCATGGCTTTATTGCGAGTGGCATTTGGGGCCCATTATATGTCCGACGCAATTTTAGGCTACGGGATTACCTTGCTAACGTTCAGCGTTATCGCGCAGGTCATCTTACGTTTTTCAAAAGTCTGATTTTTAATCAGACACGACTTGAAACAGTCTGATTTTTGATCAGACACAACTTGCAACATTCTGATTTTTAATCAGACACGACTTTTACTTTGTCGCCCGTTGAGATTGAGCCTGTCGAGCCGAGGCCATTTAAGAGACGGACCAGCTCTTGCGGTCGGTCAACTTCGGTCATGCGCGCTGCAAAAGTCGAAGCCGTTTCGCCGCTTTTTGCTACCACAATACTGAGGCGCAAGGGCTTAATGGCGGCGCGCTCGATTGCGGTCAGAGCGCGGAAACTATTTCTGACAATTGCGGCAATAGGTTCAGGGTCGTTTGCGCCCGGCGCTGCTGTCAAAATTCTGTAAACACCATCACCAACACGGATTACCGTCACATCAAAACGCCAATTTTTTGCAAATGCTTTGCCAGTGGCTGCCTCAAGCCCATTTATGGTCAGCGGCCTCACACTTGCAGGCTCTAATCCGCCCACCCAGCCGCTGGCCAGATAATCCGTTATGCTCATGTTTGAACTGAGTTTGGCGCCGTCAAAACGAATGGCTGCATCGCCCGGGCCGGTGGCCAGAACAGCAGCAGCCGTATTATCAATGGAAAATCCTTGTGGAACATCAAAGGCAATACCAAGGCCGGGATGCACAAATTTTGAGCCACGGACATAGCCTTCATCAGCGGAATCGCCAAAAAGTAAACCGTCAAGGCCAGCCAAATATTGGTCGCGTTCGCGCAAGCCGGTGCCTACGGGGCCAATAGCGCGGGCGAGCGTTTCAGCCAAAGCTTGGCGTTGCGGGGCAGAAGGGTGTGACGCTAAAAAATCCAACGAACCGTCAGTTTCACCGGAGTTTCGCCGGTACGCGCTGTAAACGGCCATTGACCGTTGGAACCGAACCGCCGCGTAAGGGTCAAATCCTGCTTTGGCAATCAAATCGATGCCGATTGAATCTGCTTCCAATTCTTGCTCACGAGAAAATTGGGCCAGACGCAGTTTTCCGCGCAATTTAGTCTGTTCTAAATCCGCTTTGTCTTGCCATAATTCAGAAATCACACGGCTGGCCAGCGCCTCACGCGCCTCAAGACGGGCGCGCTGAACCCCGTGATTGGCAAGCACATGCGCCATTTCGTGGGCAATCACTGCAGCAAGCTCCGATGAATCATTGGCAAGTGCGAGCAGCCCGCGGGTCAAATAAAGATAGCCCCCCGGAAGGGCAAAAGCGTTGATCTGCGGTGAGTTCAAAATTGTGATATTGTAGGTTTGGGTTGGGTTTGGTGACACTGCGACCAGTTTGCCGACAATCCTGGCGACAGATAATTCAAGCTTACTATCGGCATAAACGCCGCCATAGGTGTTTAAAATGCCTTGGTTCTGGGCGCGTGCCAGACGCACAAGGTCATTGTCACCGGCAACGCTATCAACGGTAACAGGAACGGCAGACGGGCGGATGTCTGCCAAGATCTCAGGCGTTGAAACTGAAACGCAGGCAGACAGCAACACTGCAAGACACACCAAAATTGTGTGTTGCAGCGATTGTTTGCGAAACGGTAACTTCGAAGCTGAATTCACGTGTGGCAACTGCCCATTGCTATAAACGTTGCTTGCGTGACTGAAAATTGTGGAAACAGCAAGATAGGATCAGTTTATCACGCTGAAAAACGAGGCAGTTTTGTGCCCAGATAGGTAGAAAGGGCAGAACCTTTTGGTGGATCGTTCAAAATTGTTGCTGGCATTGTGCTGAGCAGGCTGCTTGCCTCAACAAAGCCAACACGCGTTGCAAAATATTCTGCATCATCCGGATTATGCGTGACCATGATGACAGTCAGCATTTTTTCCAATTGAAGCTCCAACACCAAATCCAGCATTTCAATGCGCATGGCAGGGCCTAGGGCGGCAAAAGGCTCATCCAGCAGCAAAACAGGCCGATCGCGCAGGAGTGCCCGTGCAAGGGCCGCACGCTGCCGCTCACCGCCGGATAATTCAGATGGCAGGCGTTTGCCCAATCTTGCAAGGCCAACTTTGGCAAGAACACTATTTACCGCGTCGTTCTGAAGTTTGGTCAAATGAAGGCGCGGTGCCAAACCGAGGCCAATATTTTGATTGATCGTTAAATGGCCGAACAAATTATTGTCTTGAAACAAAATTGAAACAGGGCGCAGCGCAGGCTCGACATTTGTCAGATCAATATTTGAAAACTGGATTGAACCAGATTGCGGTGTTTCGAATCCCGCCAAAAGATTGAGCAACGTGGATTTGCCCGAACCGCTTGCACCCATAATGGCGAGACGATCACCTTGGGACACTTCAAAGTTAAAGTGCATTTGGGGGGCGCCGTCATGAGCAAAAAACACGTCTTTTAGCAAGACTGCACTCATCGCAGGGTTTCCTTTTGCGAAAGACTATCAGCCAGCCAAAGAAGGCCAAGACAGAGCAGCATCAGCAATAATGCCAAACCGGCAGCATCATCGCTGCGATAGCTGCCAAGACGCGCAAACAGTAATGAAGGCAAAGTTTGCAAACTGTCAGAGCCGAACAACGCCACCACGCCAAGATCGCCCAATGACAGTGCCGCTCCAAAGGCAAGCGCTGCAAAGATGGGTGCGCGCAAAGCCACGCCTTCAACAATTCTAAACCGCCGAAAACCGCGCAAACCCAATGACGCGGCCAGCCGGTCGTGCCGTGCACGCGATGCTGCCCAAGATGGGCTAAGCGCGCGCAACACGAATGGCAACGCCATCATGGTGTTGACGGCCACAATTATCACCGGGGCGGCTTTGAGGGGATTTATGATACCTTGCAGGGCAATGAACCAGCCCGCGCCAATCACGATTGGAGAAACAGAGAGCAAAATTCCGCCGCCACCCGCTGCAAATTCCCTGATTGCAGATGAACGCGCAGACAGCAAAGACACCACAATTAAAAAAGCTGCTAGACTGGCCGAAATCGCCA
This sequence comes from Limoniibacter sp., assembly GCA_031422195.1. Lineage (GTDB taxonomy): Bacteria > Pseudomonadota > Alphaproteobacteria > Rhizobiales > Rhizobiaceae > JALOTE01. The sequence goes on from JANOPZ010000011.1 coordinate 26,255, forward strand.
GAATGAGACTGGTGAGCGTTGCGGTGATGACGCTGTTTTGGGTTGCCAGTTTTATAATATCAGCCTGCAATCCGCGCATGAGAATTGCCAGCATGGGTGAAACAATCAACACAATTGCAGCTCCAATCAACACACGATTGATCAACCTTTCTGCACCTGAGGGCGGCATTAATTTTGCCGATGAAACATCGATATTTTGTGATCGCTCAACGAGTACAAAGCGTGAAGCCATCAGTGCCAACCCGAAAGCAAAAACCAGTTGCACCAGAGCAAAAGCCACAGCACGCATTGGCGCATAGTCAAAGCGAAGCGCTTGATAGATGGCAACTTCAATGGTTGTGGCCTGAGGCCCTCCGCCAAGCGTTAAAACGAGCGTAAATGATGTGGCGCAGAGCAAAAACACAATCAACGCTATGCCCGGCATGGCCGATTTTATTGCCGGCCATTCTAGCAATCTGAAACGCGACAGTGGCTTAAACCCCAATTGCGCCGCCAGCCGCCAATGATCTTGTGGCACAGCATCCAGCGCCGCCAAAAATAATCGTGTGGCGAGAGGCATATTGAAAAACACATGGGCCAGTAAAATGCCGCTCAGGCCATAAATTCCGGGCCAGCGCGCGCCAAAACCCCATGTTAGAAAAGGCGCTAAGATACCTGCCCTGCCGAGCAAAGCAAGCAAGCCAAGCGCCGCAATCAAAGCAGGAAGCGCCAACGGTAATGCCATCAGGCGAATAATCAACGAGCGGCCAATGAAAACGGGATGCCTGTGCAATGCGCGTGCGACAAGGATTGCAGGCAGAATTGAAAGCAAAGTTGAAAGCGTGGCCTGCCACAGCGTGAAGCCTGCAATACGTAAAAAGTAGCTGTCAAAAGCGGTGCTGATAACTTTCGGAGACTGCAAGGCAGCAACCCCCAAAGCCAAAAGCGCACCGCCGGCCAGCAGCGCCAAGAACCCAAGCGCTGCGAAAGCCATTTTGTTATGCGCGATCAATCTATTTGCCAAACGCGTTTAGCCATTCTTTGACCCAAGTTTCGCGATTTTTAGCCACGTCTTCCGAGCTGAAAATCAGGCTTTTGGCAGGTTGCACCATTTGGCCAAACACTGGATTAAGCGGGGCGGACGTATCAGCCGCGGGCATCATCCAGTTTTTCTCCGGCACTTCATTTTGGAAACCCGGCGACAGCATAAATGCCATGAACTTGGCCGCCAACGGATTGTTTGCACCCTTGTTTGTCATGCCTGCCACTTCAATTTGCAAATAATGGCCTTCTTCAAATGCTGCGGCCTGATAGCGGTTTTTGCCCTCAGCAATCATGTGGTAGGCCGGTGACGTGGTGTAAGACAGCACCATCGGTGCCTCACCGGATGTGAACAGGCCATAGGCTTCGCTCCAGCCGGGCGTTACAGTGAGCACGCGTTTTGAGAGTTTGGCCCAAGCCTCGGGCGCTTTCTCGCCGTAAACTTGTTTGACCCAAAGCAGCAGACCGAGGCCAGGCGTTGAAGTACGCGGGTCTTGAATGATGATTTTTTCTTCCGGATTGCCGTCGACCAGTTCGCCGAGGCTCTTTGGCGGCGTTTCCAGCGCTTCGGTATCATAAACCACGGCAAACCAACCAAAATCATACGGCAGGAAGTTTGCATCGCTCCAGCCGCCGGGCACGTTTTTAGCAAGGCTGCCTGCAATTTTGTGCGGCGCAAAAAGGCCGGTAGCAGTGGCTTCGCTTGTCAGGTTGGTATCAAGGCCAAGCACAATATCAGCCTCGGTGTTTGCGCCCTCGATTTTTATTCGGTTCAGCAGAGCCACGCCATCAGCGACAGACACGAACTGTAAGTCGCAGGCGCAGTTCCCTTCAAACGCTTTTTCGATCGAGGGGCCGGGGCCCCATTCAGCCGTGAAACTTTCATAGGTATAAATTATCAAGCTGTTACTTGAACTCTCGGCAGCCATTGCGGGCAGCGCGAACGCGGCCAGAGCAACGGAGGCAAGAGACAGGCTTTTCAAGGAGGTTTTGATGTAGGATGTTTTGGTGTAGAATGTTTTAGTCATTTCAGTCTCCAAAAATGCCGCCTCAGCGCAAGATTGGAGAAAGTTGGCATAGACTGCCGCCTTCACCCCTAATCCCTACGCCGGTACGAACCGGATCAGGTTGTGCGGGTTAAGGCTATGCGCCTCTCTCAGCCGGATTTTCGCCGGCACCCCGTTAGAGCAACTTAAGCATAGGTGATGATGTCGCGCCCTGCAAGGAGATGTTTGACGTTATGGCTTTCCTCGCCTATTCGCCGCACATGATTGGTTCTGCTTCCTTTAACCCGTTCACCATTTTGCTTGGCGGCGCATGCACCGGGACACCGCGCTTGCTCGCGCAGGTGCAAAACACCCGTGTTATCGCGGCCGATGGCGGCATGGCGCACGCCAAAATGCTGGGGTTAACGCCAGAGCTATGGGTCGGTGATTTTGACTCCTCTTCGCCTGAGCTTGAAGCCGAATACACTCAAATGCCGCGTGAGCAATTTGATGTGGCCAAAGCTAAAAGCGATGGCGAATTGGCCATCGAAGCGGCCATCACACGCGGAGCCAATGCGCTGGTTTTGGTTGGTGCTTTGGGCGGCGCGCGCAGCGATCACCAAATGATGATTATTACCAATGCTATGGCACTGGCAGAGCTTGGCATGCCGATTATTTTAACCAGTGGGGCCGAAGAGGCAACAGCCGTCCTGCCAGGTGAAATGCGCGTAGATCTGCCTGCAAAAACCGCATTTTCGGTTATTGGCCTTACGGATTTAGCGGGCCTATCTATTCGCAATGTCCGTTGGCCGCTCAACAATCATGATGTGCCGTTTGGTTCGACGCTGACACTTTCCAATGAAGCGCTCGGCGGGCCAGTGACACTTTCCCTTCAAAGCGGCAAAGCCGTGATGTTTTCGTATTTTGGAACCATAATCTAATGCCCCCTATTTTGAAGCTCGACCAAATTGGCCTTACTTTTGGCGGCACGCCTTTGCTTGAAAGTGCGGATCTATCTATTGAGCCGGGCGAGCGCATGGCGCTGGTTGGCAGAAATGGCTCGGGCAAATCGACCTTGCTCAAAATAGCTGCCGGTTTTGTCGAACCGCAAGATGGCGAGATTTTCCGTCAGCCCGGAACGATCGTGTCTTATTTGGCGCAGGACCCGGATTTTACCAATCATGCCACGGTAGAAGAGGCGGCGCTTCACGGCCTTAATCACCCGGATGATATTAACCGCGCTTTGCTTTTAATCGATACGCTTGGGCTGATGCGCGATGCCAGCCCGAAATCGCTGTCGGGCGGCGAATCGCGGCGGCTGGCCATTACGCGGGCGCTGGCCGTTGACCCGGATATTTTGCTTTTGGATGAGCCGACCAACCATTTGGATTTGCCAACGATTGAATGGTTTGAAGGCGAACTTGCCCGTGGCCGCGCAGCTGTCATTACCATCAGCCATGACCGGCGGTTTTTGGAAAATGTCTCCCGTAAAGTGCTGTGGCTGGAGCGCGGCAAAACCCGGGTTTTGAACAAAGGCTTTGGCGCATTTGAAGGCTGGCGCGACACGATTTTTGAAGAAGAAGAACTGGAAGCCCATAAGCTTGCCCGCAAGATTGTGGCTGAGGAGCATTGGGTGCGTTATGGTGTTTCGGCGCGGCGCAAGCGTAATATGCGGCGCTTGGGCGAACTTGGCACCATGCGGCAGGAGTTGGCAGACCGCCGCCGCCCTGAAGGCACGGTGTCTATCGCCGCCAGCGACACAATAGCGTCTGGTAAGATGGTGATTGAAGCCAAAAACATTACCAAAACGTATGAAGACCGCGAGATTGTGTCGGGTTTTTCAATGCGGGTTTTGCGCGGCGATAGAATTGGCATTGCTGGCGCTAATGGCGCGGGTAAAACTACTTTGCTTAAAATGCTGATTGGCACATTGGCTCCGGATTCGGGCATGCACCGGATGGGTGCCAATCTCACGGTTGGGACACTGGACCAGAACCGCGATGCGCTCGACCCGAATCGGACCTTGGCGGATTATCTGACCGACGGGCGCGGTGAAAGCCTTGTGATCAATGGCGAGCAGCGCCACGTGACGGCCTATATGAAAGATTTTCTATTCAGGCCCGAGCAAGCACGTACGCCGATTTCAGTTTTGTCAGGCGGTGAAAAAGCACGATTGCTCCTTGCGCGCACTCTGGCCCAGCCGGTTAATTTGCTTGTGCTAGACGAGCCAACCAATGATCTTGATTTGGAGACGCTTGATTTACTTGAAGATTTCGTTGCCAATTTTGAAGGCACGGTCATTTTGGTTAGCCATGACCGCGATTTTTTGGATCGCACAGTCACTTCGCTCATTCATGCTGAGGGTTATGGGGCATTCACGCAATATGCCGGTGGCTATGCCGATATGATTGCACAGCGCAAAGCAGAAGCTGCCAAAATTGCGCCAAAAGGCGAAAGCAAATCATCGGCAAAAGATTCCGGGAAAGGTTCTGTTTCAGCCAAAAAAATGTCGTTCAAACAGAAGTTCCAACTGGAAAATCTGCCGAAAGAAATCGCTGCGCTGGACATTGAGATCAACAGGTTGGAACGCGAATTGTTTGATGGCACGCTTTATGTTCGCGATAACGCCAGATTTGTAAAAGCCTCTGCGCTGCTGGACAAAGCGCGGGCAGACAAAGACGCCAAAGAAGGCGATTGGCTGGAATTGGAGATGATCAGGGAAGAGATGGCGGGGTAAATACATCCACAAAATCACACCGCTAGTCACCCCCGCCTCTTTTTTGTGCGGGGGCCTAGACTTACCTTTGAAGTTCAATGTTGTTTTTGGTTGTCGAAAACAAGTCTAGGCCCCCGCACAAGAAAGGCGGGGGTGACTAATGGTTACAGTTGGTGACTGAGTTTAAGTATCAAGCCGCAAGCTTCTTTGGCACGATCAAGCCACGTGCGACCAATAGTTCAGCGATTTGAATGGCGTTAAGTGCTGCGCCCTTGCGCAAATTATCCGACACAATCCACATGACCAGACCGTTTTCAACCGTGGCATCCTCGCGGATACGGCTGATGTAGGTGGCGTCTTCACCGGCGGCTTCATAGGGCGTGATATAGCCGCCATCTTCATGTGTATCGATGACGAGACAGCCGGGCGCATCGCGCAAAATATCACGGGCTTCTTCCGGTGAAATCTCATTTTCAAACTCGATATTCACGGATTCTGAGTGGCCGATAAACACCGGCACCCGCACGCAAGTTGCGACCAATTTGATTTTAGGGTCGAGCATTTTCTTGGTCTCGGCGACCATTTTCCACTCTTCCTTGGTATAGCCATCTTCCATGAAAACATCGATATGGGGGATGACGTTGAAGGCAATGCGTTTGGTGAATTTCTTGGTTTCAACCGGATCGGCGACAAATACTGCGCGTGATTGTTCGAATAATTCATCCATGCCGTCTTTGCCCGCGCCAGACACAGACTGGTAGGTTGAAACGACAACGCGTTTGATTTTTGCGCGATCATGCAAGGGTTTTAACGCAACCACCAATTGTGCAGTGGAGCAGTTCGGGTTTGCAATAATGTTGCGTTTGCGAAAACCTGAAATGGCATCAGGGTTCACTTCAGGTACGATCAAGGGCACGTCCGATTCGTAGCGGAATGCAGATGAGTTATCGATCACGACGCAGCCTTTTGCGCCAATTTTCGGTGACCATTCTTTTGAAATAACCCCGCCCGCTGACATCAGACAAATATCAGTGTCGGAAAAATCATATTGGGCCAGATCACGTACTTTGAGGGTGCGGTCGCCAAAGGCAACTTCAGTTCCGAGCGAACGGCGTGAAGCCAGTGCCACCACTTCGCTGACAGGAAAACCGCGCTCTTCCAAGATATTCAACATTTCACGCCCGACATTTCCGGTCGCGCCCACAATAGCAACTTTAAAACCCATTTTTTTCTCCGTTCCCCTTCAACGCGGCTCTTGGCGTTTTGGCCTGCCCCCGGCTCGTTCCAAGGGGAGGAAGAACGAAAAGCCGAAGGTCAGACCGTCTTGCTGGTCTTGTTGGTTTTCAGCTTTGGAGTACGGTTGGCAGGCATTTTAGTGCGTGCGAAAACAAGGAAGCCAACAGCCTCCCGGAAAGCGTCCACCGCGGAACGTGCAAAATGCTGCATCGCAAACCCCAATCGTCGCATAGGCTATGGCTGAGCCGCCGCAGCGAGTCAATCAGGCAAGCGCTGGATTTGGATGATTCAGAAATAGTTTTCGGCCTAAGTTTCATTTTGCATTGTTGTATTAAAGCAGAAAACCGCCAAAACAGCCTAATTTTAGGGTAAAAAAACGCTTATTCTTGCGTTCATCTTGACTTTGCCATTTTGCTGTTTGAGTGACTGTTCTAATATGGTGCAATGCGCTGGCCGATTGCATCAACCAAGGGTGGACGAAATGAAACCAGTTTTTGCAATATGTGCTCTGTCGTTAGGTGCGCTTGTTTTGGCCGGTTGTCAGTCAGCGCGACTTGATGGGCTCTCCACTCAGCCGGCGCCAGCACCCTTACCCGCTGCCCCAACTGGTATTGTTCAGCAAGGCACACTTGCACCTGTCGGCAATGGAACAATGAGTGCGCCTGTTGCCGGTGGATCACAATTTCCCAATGCTCCAGTTGATCCCAATCTTCCATTGCCCGGTGCTGTAATAGCAACTCCGACTGTACCGGCCGCTGGCACGCAAGTGGCCTCCCTTGGGGGCCCAGCAGTCTCTGAGGACGCTTTGGTTGGCGCTTGGAAAGTAACAACCGCAGGCTCTTCATGCCAAATGTTTATGGCCAAAACCAAATGGTCCGGCGGGTTCCGTGCTGCTTCACGCGGCTGCCCTGGTGATGCAGCTTCAGTCTCAGCATGGACCGTCAATGGATCTCAAGTTGTGTTGAAAGATTCCAATGGAAATCAAGTCGCGACATTATTCTCGTCGGGCGGCACGCGATATGATGGTACTACAAAAGGCGGTCAGTCGATTAGCTTATCACGGTAGTTTAAGTCAGCGGAAGCGTTTGCCATGGCACTGCGCCCGCCATCAGGTGTTGCAATTGCGTTAACATCAACCAGCCCGACGGTCTCACTGTGGCTGGCAAAGCGAATTGCGTCGGGCACGCTGGAAGCTGATCCGCAGCAAATCAACTTGGCAACAAAGTTCGACCACTTGATAGAAGCGTTGCGGCCCGGCGTTCGGGCAACCAAATCCAGCGCACTCGGCTGGTTTTTATCGCGCAAACCCACCGAAACTGTAAAGTCGGTTAAAGGCCTTTATATCCATGGCGGTGTCGGGCGCGGCAAAACCATGTTAATGGACATTTTTTTCAAGCGCTGCCCCGACCCGCGTAAAAGACGTGCACACTTCCATGATTTTATGGCCGATGTGCATGATAAAATTAACGCGCAAAGGGCTTTGCTGCGCGATGGTAAAACCAAACAGGCGGACCCAATTGCGCCAGTGGCTGCAGCACTTGCTGCTGAAGCCCGGGTTATTTGCTTTGATGAGTTTGCTGTCACCGATATTGCGGACGCTATGATTTTATCGCGGTTGTTCGAGGCTTTGTTTCAACAAGGCGTGGTTCTGGTGGCCACATCAAACGTAGCGCCGCAAAATCTCTACCGCGACGGTCTTAATCGCGAATTGTTTTTGCCATTTTTAGATCTGCTTGAAACCAAGGTTGAAACAGTCATGTTTGACGCCGGCCATGATTATCGCGCTGATACATTGGCAGCGACCGCCCGCTATATAACGCCGTTAGGGCCGGAAGCTGACACTGCGCTTGCGGTAGCATTCAAAGATTTAACACGCGGCGCAGTGCCGGAAGCTGTTGTGCTTCAAGTTATGGGGCGCAGCCTTTTAGTGCCAGCGTCCGTGCTTGGCGTCGCGAAATTCTCATTTGATGAGTTGTGCCGAAAGCCATTGGCTGCGCGGGATTACCTTGCCATTTGCCGCGTGCACCATACTTTGTTCATTGTCGGCGTGCCGGTGCTCGGTGAAAATGAGCGTAATGAAGCCAAGCGGTTCATAATGCTGATTGATACGGTGTATGATAATCAGTTGCGGCTGGTGGTTTCGGCTGCAGCAGAGCCAGCCGCGCTTTATACAGCGGCAATTGGCACAGAAGCTTTTGAATTTGCGCGCACAGCCTCTCGCCTCACGGAAATGCACGGGTCTGATTGGCCCCCGGTGAAAACCGTCAGGCGGAAGGCAGCATGAGCCTGCGTTTGACATTGGTGACCTTGGTTGTGCCGGATTATGACCAAGCCATTGCGTTTTACCGAGATGCCTTGGGCTTCACTTTGGCAGAAGACACGGATTTGGGTCATGGCAAACGCTGGGTGCGTGTGCACCCAAGCGGCGGGGAAACAGGGTTTTTGCTGGCCAAAGCGGTTGGTGATGAACAAAACGCAGCCATTGGGAACCAAGCAGGCGGACGGGTCGCGTTCTTTTTACAAACGACAGATTTTGCCCGCGATTATGCTGCTTTTACTGAAAACGGCGTGCAGTTTTTAGAATCACCGCGCCATGAGATTTATGGGTCTGTGGCCGTGTTTCGGGACCCGTTTGGGAATAAATTTGATTTAATAGAATTGAGAAAAGTGCAGATTTGAAGTTTAAGCGGGACAGAATATTGACGTTTACGTCAATCAAAACCCATCTAACCGATTGAAAAATATGAATGCAAAATTATCAGTTGAATTTTATCTCGTTTTTTGATTGAGGTTTGAAATACCAGTGCCGCACAAGCCCGCTAGGGCAGGGCATTTGGCCGATGGATAAATGAAGGAAATCGCACATGGCGCGCAATAAAATTGCTCTTATCGGTTCTGGCATGATTGGTGGAACGCTGGCCCACTTAATAGCCATGAAAGAACTCGGCGATGTGGTTCTGTTTGATATCGCCGACGGCATTCCGCAAGGCAAAGGGCTTGATATTGCGCAATCCTCTCCCGTCGATGATTTTGATGTGAATCTCACCGGCGTTAATTCTTATGAAGGCATCGCTGGTGCTGACGTCTGCATCGTGACCGCGGGTGTTGCCCGCAAGCCCGGTATGAGCCGCGATGATTTGATCGGAATCAATCTGAAAGTGATGGAGCAGGTTGGCGCAGGCATCAAAAAATATGCGCCCAATGCTTTCGTGATCTGCATCACCAACCCGCTCGACGCGATGGTATGGGCGTTGCAGAAGTTTTCGGGTCTGCCCGCCAATAAAGTGGTCGGCATGGCAGGCGTTTTGGATTCAGCGCGTTTCCGGTATTTTTTGGCCGCTGAATTTTCAGTGTCGGTTGAAGATGTAACCGCGTTTGTTTTGGGCGGTCACGGCGACACAATGGTTCCGCTCACACGCTATTCCACTGTTGCGGGCATTCCGCTGACAGATTTGGTGAAAATGGGTTGGCTCACCAAAGAGCGGCTCGAGGAAATCGTCCAGCGTACCCGTGATGGCGGCGCTGAAATTGTCGGCCTTCTCAAAACCGGCTCAGCCTATTATGCGCCAGCATCTTCTGCGGTGCAGATGGCAGAAGCCTATCTGAAAGATAAAAAGCGCGTTCTACCGTGCGCCGCATATTTAACAGGGCAATATGGCATTAAAGACATGTATGTTGGTGTGCCAACCGTGATTGGTGCTGGCGGCATTGAACGCATCATCGAGATTGATCTCAATAAAACGGAACAGGCGATGTTTGAGAAATCTGTCAATTCAGTGAAAGCGCTTTGCGAGACTTGCAAGACGCTCGCCCCGTCCCTCAAGTAATTCATTTCCAGCAAACCCAAAGGGTTTTCCATGAACATCCACGAATATCAGGCCAAACGGCTTCTTAACACTTACGGCATTCCAATTTCGAAAGGCGTCGCGGTTTACTCTGTTGAGCAAGCCGAAGAATGGTCTGCACGCATGCCGGGGCCGGTCTATGTGGTGAAAAGCCAAATTCACGCAGGCGGGCGCGGCAAGGGGAAATTCAAAGAACTCGCCGAAGATGCCAAGGGCGGCGTGCGTGTGGTATTTTCTGCCGATGATGTTGTTGCCAATGTCAAAGAAATGCTTGGCAAAACGCTTGTCACCAAACAGACTGGCCCAGCAGGCAAACAAGTCAACCGGCTTTATATTGAAGACGGCGCGCAAATTGACCGCGAGCTTTATCTTTCGATTTTGGTTGATCGTTCAGTAGGCCGCGTTGCCTTCGTCGTATCCACCGAAGGCGGCATGGATATTGAGGCTGTAGCCCATGACACGCCAGAGAAAATTATCACTTTGGCAATTGATCCCCTCAAAGGCGTAACGCCAGCGGATGTTAAAAAGCTCAATTCCGCTTTGAAACTTAAGGGCCAAGCCGCCAAAGACGGCGAGGCGCTGTTTCCGGTTTTGTATCAGGCGTTTACTGAAAAAGACATGAGCCTGCTTGAGGTTAACCCGTTGATCGTCAACAAAGCCGGTGAACTGCGCGTGCTCGATGCCAAAATCTCTTTCGACAATAATGCGATGTTCAGGCACGACGATGTGGCCGCGCTTCGCGACCTCACCGAAGAAGACGCCAAGGAAATCGAAGCCTCAAAATATGAACTGGCTTACGTGGCGCTCGATGGCACAATCGGCTGTATGGTCAATGGCGCGGGCCTTGCCATGGCAACCATGGACATCATCAAGCTCAAAGGCGCTGAACCTGCCAACTTTTTGGATGTCGGCGGCGGTGCCACCACTGAAAAAGTCACGGCAGCCTTCAAAATCATCACCGCCGACCCTGCCGTCAAAGGCATTCTCGTCAACATCTTTGGCGGCATTATGAAATGCGATGTCATTGCCGAAGGTGTGATTGCAGCCGTTAAAGAAGTTGGCCTCAAAGTGCCGTTGGTTGTGCGCCTTGAAGGCACCAATGTGGAACTTGGCAAACAAATGCTCAATGAAAGCGGGCTGAACGTGATCGCCGCCGATGATCTCGACGATGCCGCCGAGAAAATTGTTGCTGCGGTGAAGGGAAACTGAACCATGTCCATACTCGTAAACTCAAAAACCAAAATTCTGGTTCAAGGTCTCACCGGCAAAACCGGCACGTTTCATACCGAGCAGGCGCTGGCCTATTTCGGCACCAAAATGGTGGGCGGCATCAACCCGAAAAAGGGCGGTGAAATTTGGCAAGGAACCGGGGAAGCTGCGGCTGGCGAAAAGCTGCCGATCTTTGCCACAGTGGCAGAAGGCAAAAAGGCAACCGGCGCAACGGCATCGGTTGTTTATGTGCCGCCAGCCTTTGCAGCGGACGCGATTATTGAGGCGATTGAAGCCAAGATTGCTTTGATCGTGTGTATCACCGAGGGCATTCCGGTTCTCGATATGGTCAAGGTCAAAGCGCGGCTGGATAAATCCAAATCAAGGCTGCTCGGGCCAAACTGCCCCGGAGTTTTAACGCCAGAACAGTGCAAAATCGGTATTATGCCGGGCAATATTTTCAAAAAAGGCTCGGTCGGTATTTTGTCGCGCTCCGGCACGCTCACCTATGAGGCCGTGTTCCAAACCACCAATGCGGGGCTTGGCCAATCGACTGCCGTCGGTATTGGCGGCGACCCTGTGAAGGGTACTGAATTTATCGATATTCTCGACATGTTTTTGGACGATCCTGAAACAGAATCGATCATCATGATTGGCGAGATCGGCGGTTCTGCCGAAGAAGAGGCTGCGGCTTGGTTGATTGAACAAAAAGCCAAGGGCCGCTCCAAACCGATGGCCGGTTTTATTGCCGGGTTGTCTGCGCCAGCAGGGCGTACGATGGGCCATGCAGGGGCGGTAATTTCGGGCGGCAAAGGCGGCGCGGAAGATAAGATCAAAGCTATGGAATTGGCCGGCATTCGTGTGTCGCCATCGCCCGCTAGGTTGGGTGCGACTTTGGTTGATGTACTCAAAGGCAACTGATTTTAAGAGGCGGAGCTGGTGCTTCGAAAAGACGATGAGCGACAACGAAACTGATCTCTCAGCTTTAACCGGCGATAATGTTGCTTATCTCGAGCAAATGATGGGTGAGGCTGCTTCCGGCCCGTCATGGAAAAAGGCCCATTGGCCAATTGCTGTTAATGGCGAGCTGACGTCTGCGCTTGATGGCAATTGGCCTGCCGTGATTGAAAAGAAAGTCGCCGATAAAGCTAAGGCCGAGGCTGCTGTTACCGGGAAAGCTACATCATCCGAAGACATTATCAAAGCCGCACAGGATTCTGTTCGCGCCATTATGATGATCCGCGCTTACCGTATGCGCGGGCACTTGCATGCCAAACTCGATCCGCTTGGCATTGCAAAACCGATTGAAGATTACAACGAATTGTCACCTGTCGCCTATGGTTTTACGGAAGCTGATTACGACCGTAAAATCTACATCGATAAGGTGTTGGGACTGGAATACGCTTCGATCCGCGAAATGTTGGAAATTTTAGAGCGTACCTATTGCTCGACGCTTGGCGTTGAGTTCATGCATATCTCAAACCCTGAAGAGAAATCTTGGATTCAAGAGCGCATTGAAGGGCCAGATAAGGCAATTGCTTTTACTGACATGGGCAAGAAAGCCATCCTTGCAAAGCTGATTGAAGCAGAAGGTTTTGAGAGCTTTATCGACGTTAAATATAAGGGCACGAAGCGATTTGGTCTGGATGGCGGTGAAAGCCTCATTCCGGCGCTTGAGCAGATTATCAAGCGCGGTGGCGGTTTGGGCCTGAAAGAGGTTGTATTCGGCATGGCGCACCGCGGGCGTTTGAATGTGCTGACACAAGTGATGGCAAAGCCGCACCGCGCAGTGTTTCACGAGTTTAAGGGCGGTTCTTATGCACCGGATAATGTTGAAGGCTCAGGCGATGTGAAGTATCACTTGGGTGCTTCTGCCGACCGTGAGTTTGACGGTAATACCGTGCATTTGTCGCTTACCGCCAATCCGTCTCACCTTGAAATCGTCAACCCGGTTGTCATGGGCAAAGCGCGCGCCAAACAGGATTTGGGCGCGACTGTCTGGGAAGGCGATATTATTCCGCTCTCAGAACGCTCCAAAGTTATGCCGCTCTTGCTGCATGGCGATGCGGCTTTTGCAGGCCAAGGCGTGGTGCCGGAGATTTTGGGCTTGTCTGGTCTGCGCGGCTACCGCGTTGCAGGCACAGTGCATTTTATCATCAACAACCAGATCGGCTTTACAACCAATCCTGCATTTTCGCGCTCATCGCCTTATCCGTCTGATTTTGCCAAAGGCATTGAAGCGCCGGTATTTCATGTCAATGGCGATGACCCAGAAGCTGTGGTGTTTGCGGCAAAAATTGCCACCGAATACCGTATGAAATTCCATAAACCCGTCGTGATCGACATGTTCTGCTATCGCCGCTACGGCCATAATGAAGGCGATGAACCGGCGTTTACCCAGCCCAAAATGTATGGCGTTATCCGTCAGCACCCCCGCGTTACTGACATTTACGCCGGAAAATTGATTGCGGAGGGCGTGATCGGTGAGGCTGAATATGAGGCCATGAAAGCCGAATGGCGCGCGCATCTTGAAGGGGAACACGAGGCCGGGCAAGCCTATAAGCCCAACAAGGCAGATTGGCTTGACGGGCAATGGACCGGCCTTGCAAAGGCTGATTCAACCGATGAAATGCGGCGCGGCAAAACCGCAATGCCGCTTAAAACACTCAAAGAACTCGGCAAGAAATTGTCTGAAATCCCTGCTGGCTTTACCGCTCATAAGACCATCCAACGCTTTATGGACGGCCGCGCACAAATGGTTGAAAGCGGCGCCGGAATTGATTGGGCGTTCGGTGAGGCGCTGGCATTTGGTTCACTGTGTTTGGATGGCCACAAAATCAGGCTTTCGGGCCAAGACAGCGAGCGCGGCACATTTAGCCAACGGCATTCAGTTTTGTATGATCAAGAAACCGAAGAGCGTTATATTCCGCTGGCCAATATTGCGCCGAACCAAGCGCGCTTTGAAGTCATCAATTCCATGCTGTCTGAAGAGGCGGTGCTGGGATTTGACTACGGCTATTCGCTGGCCCGCCCCAATGCGCTGACATTGTGGGAAGCGCAGTTTGGTGATTTTGCCAATGGCGCTCAGGTGGTGTTTGACCAATTTATCTCGTCTGGTGAGCGTAAATGGTTGCGCATGTCTGGCCTCGTTTGCTTGCTTCCGCATGGGTATGAAGGCCAAGGGCCGGAGCATTCATCGGCGCGCCTTGAACGCTTTTTGCAGATGTGCGCTGAAGATAATATGCAGGTTGCGAACGTGACGACGCCTGCCAATTATTTCCATATTTTGCGCCGCCAAATGAAACGTGATTTTAGAAAGCCGCTCATTTTGATGACGCCGAAATCGCTGCTTCGCCATAAGCGGGCGGTGTCGACGCTGGCCGAAATGTCAGGTGAAAGCGCATTCCACCGTTTGCTGTGGGATGATGCGCAGTATCTGAAAGACCAGCCGATTAAACTGGTGAAAGACAGCAAAATTCGCCGTGTGGTGATGTGCTCCGGTAAGGTCTATTATGACCTTTATGAAGACCGTGAAAAACGCGGTGTCGATGATGTTTATCTGCTGCGCGTCGAACAATTATACCCGTTCCCGGCCAAAGCGCTGATCAATGAACTGTCGCGCTTCAAGAACGCCGAAATGGTGTGGTGTCAGGAAGAGCCTAAAAATATGGGCTCGTGGTCATTTGTTGACCCGTATCTCGAATGGGTTTTGGCCCATATCGAGGCCAAGCACCAGCGTGTGCGCTATACCGGCCGTCCGGCTTCGGCGTCACCTGCCACAGGCTTAATGTCGACCCACCTCGCCCAACTTAACGCATTCCTGCAAGACGCTTTAGGGGATTAAAACTTATGGCAACCGAAATCCGTGTACCGACCCTCGGCGAATCTGTCTCCGAAGCGACGATTGGCAAATGGTTCAAGAAAGCCGGTGAGGCAGTAAAAGCCGATGAGCCGATTGTTGAGCTTGAAACCGACAAGGTAACGCTGGAAGTGCCAGCCCCCGCGTCTGGCGTGCTCGCCGAGATTTTGGCCGCTGCTGGAACAACAGTGACTGTCAATGCGCTGCTGGGGTTGATTGCGGAAGGTGCTGTGGCATCAGCTTCGCCAACGGTCAAAACACCGGCGGCTGCTCCAGTTTCCGCGCCTGTTGTTGCCGCGCCTGCTCCAGCTTCAACCGCTATGCCCGCTGCACCTGCAGCTGCCAAACTCATGGCCGATAGCGGCGTTAATGTTGATGCGGGCTCCGGTAAACGCGGTCAGGTGTTGAAGGGCGATGTGTTGTCAGCTATTGCCAATCCTGCGCCTGTTTTAACGCCGGTTGCAGCAACCGTTCCTGCCGCGCCACGCGCTGCATCTGCCCCTGATGATGCCCCCCGCGAGGAGCGTATCAAAATGAGCCGCCTGCGCCAAACCATCGCGCGGCGTTTGAAAGATGCACAAAACCAGGCCGCTATGCTCACCACTTTTAACGAGGTGGATATGGGCCCAGTGATGGATTTGCGGAACCGCTACAAGGAATTGTTCGAGAAAAAACATGGTGTTAAATTGGGGTTTATGGGCTTTTTTACAAAAGCCGTAACCCATGCCTTGAAAGAAATGCCGGCCGTCAATGCTGAAATCGACGGGCAGGACATCATCTATAAAAACTTCTGCCATATTGGTGTTGCCGTTGGCACCGATAAAGGCTTGGTTGTGCCGGTGGTGCGCAATGCCGACCAAATGAGCATTTCTGAAATCGAAAAAGATATTGCACGGCTTGGCAAAGCCGCGCGTGACGGCGCGCTCTCGATGGCGGATATGCAAGGTGGTACTTTCACGATTTCCAACGGCGGTGTCTATGGCTCGCTGATGTCCACGCCGATTTTGAACGCACCGCAATCCGGAATTTTGGGCATGCACAAAATCCAAGAGCGGCCAATGGCTATTGGCGGTGCTGTGGTAATCCGCCCGATGATGTATCTGGCGCTCAGCTATGACCACCGTATTGTCGACGGGAAAGAAGCTGTAACCTTCCTTGTACGGGTTAAAGAAACCTTGGAAAACCCTGAGCGTTTGGTTTTGGATTTGTAAGATGCGCGGGTTGCTTACTGCAGTTTTGTCTTTGGCATTGAGTGGCTCGGCCACAGCCAACTGCTTTCAAGAGCTCGCCATTTACAAAGACGCAGCCGCCAATGGTGAACTCAGTTTTACGCCACGCAAAGACGGCGAAGTGGACCCGATGCTTGCACGGTTTACAATCCGCTTTCCTGAGAACAATGTCGTCCTTGATGGAATTATCATGGATGCCGGCGAGCCGTTTTTCCGCCCGCTTGGTATGATCATGCATAATTGCCCTGAGGGCGATGCGACGGGTGACGAGATTGCTGCCTGCACTGTTTGGCAGGGGATTGTCTATGGCGTCGATCAGGAGGCTGATATTTCTTATTTGGCTGCCACCAATGCGGGCAAGCCTGCCGCGAGCGCGCTGCTGTTTCCCGATCTTGGCGCAGCTGTACAAATGTCCACTGCGTTTGGCGCTGGTAAACTCAGCGCCCCACCAAAAGATGATTTCAAGCAGTCGGCCTGTTTAGAATAGGTTGCGACGAGCGATGTGATGGAGATGAATATGTCTTATGATGTTGTAATCATCGGCTCTGGCCCGGGTGGCTATGTGTGCGCCATTAAGTGTGCTCAGCTTGGTCTGAAGACAGCGATTGTTGAAAAGAACCCCACGCTTGGCGGCACCTGCCTTAACATCGGCTGCATCCCATCCAAAGCGTTGTTGCATGCCTCTGACATGTTTCATGAAGCGGGGCATGGATTTGCCAGTTTAGGTATTGAGGTGAAACCCAAGCTGAACCTGACTGCGATGATGGCGCATAAAGACAGCGTTGTAAAAGCCAATGTCGATGGCGTTTCGTTTTTGATGAAGAAGAACAAGGTGGAAGTTCATACGGGTCTTGGCGCGGTTGCGGGCACCGGCAAAGTCACTGTAACTGCCGCTGACGCGACAGTGACAACGCTTGAGACCAAAAATATCGTGATTGCCACCGGCTCGGATGTGACGGGCATTCCCGGCGTCAAAGTGGCGATCGATGAGAAAACCATTGTCACCTCAACCGGCGCACTCATATTGGAAAAAGTGCCAGCAACCATGATTGTGGTGGGCGGCGGTGTGATCGGTTTGGAGCTGGGTTCGGTTTGGAGCCGCCTTGGCGCCAAGGTGACCGTCATTGAATATCTCGATGGAATTTTAGGCGGAATGGACGCTGAGATTTCCAAGAACTTTCTGCGTATTTTACAAAAACAAGGGATTGTCTTCAAACTGGGCCAAAAAGTCACGGGCATTGATAAAGCGCTGGAGGGCGCGACAGTGACTTATGAACCAAAATCAGGCGGTCCGGCAGAAACACTGAACGCTGATATCGTGCTGGTGGCAACGGGCCGCAAACCTTACACCGAAGGTTTAGGGTTTGAGACAATTGGCGTTGTGCTGGATCATCGCGGCCGGGTGCCGGTGGACAACCACTGGCAAGCTGCGCCCGGCATTTTTGCCATTGGCGATGTGATTGCCGGGCCGATGCTTGCCCATAAGGCCGAAGATGAAGGTGTGGCGGTGGCTGAAATTCTGGCTGGTCAGCATGGCCATGTGAACTATGATGTCATTCCAAATGTCGTTTACACTGAACCAGAAGTGGCATCGGTTGGCAAAACCGAAGAAGAACTCAAAGCCGCTGGCGTTGCTTACAAAATCGGCAAATTCCCGTTCATGGCCAACGGCCGTGCCCGCGCGATGAATGCCACTGAAGGTTTTGTGAAGTGTTTGGCTGACGCTGCAACTGACCGCGTTTTAGGCGTGCATATCATTGGCAAAAGCGCCGGTGACTTGATCCACGAATGCGCAGTGTTGATGGAATTTGGCGGTTCATCGGAAGATTTAGGCCGCACTTGCCATGCCCACCCGACATTATCTGAAGCGGTGCGCGAGGCTGCGTTGGCAACGTTTGCAAAACCGCTGCATCTGTAAAAGTGTTCATTGTAAACGCGCTATTTGAAAATGCGTGGCACTTGAAAACAGCTTATTAAAAAAGCGCCGGTGCAAAAACACCGGCGCTCACATTCAAATAATGTGGAGGCGTTTGCTCACACTAACGCGAGACGCTTTCCGTCGATGAGTTTGAGCATTTCCGGGTTGGCATAAGCAATTTGTTCAACGGCAACTGGCTTTTTGCTCATCGCTGTTGTCATGGATGCGCATCCGCCCATTCCGCCCGCAAAAGCTGGGGCTGCTGCAAATGCGAGGAAGGCTACAGAGGCAAGAATTGTCTTCATGGCACGCTCCAGTATTTATAACACGCAGAGTGTGTATGCAGCTGCGCAAACATGCAAGACGCGACCCTGCGTCACTTTAACGTTGTAAATACCGCGAGCAATTGTGCGCGCGGAGCGCTTATATTGCGCGACCTCGCTGCATGATCAGCTTGTGCCATTGCTGCTCGCGTTGGCCGCCACTTTGCTGGTTTGGTTAGCGATGTTTCGAGGGTTTCAAGCAATTTGAGTCTCGCTATGAAGGGAACTCATTTTCGCCTGTCGGTGCCGTGTCAAAGCTGATTTCGACACTAAGCCAAAGCTGGTGAATCCATCAAACCGTGACGGCGTTGTGCAGAAGCATTTGCGTCTGCGGCAATGTTTGCTGCATTCGGGTTGTTATCTCTGGGCGGATACGCTTCATTCAATGGAGTTACAACTGAACAATTGCGGCCCTGTTCCTTAGCGGCATAAAGATTTGCATCAGCTGCTTTGAACAAGTCCGTGAATGCCATTGCATCTTGATAAATAACGCCGCCAATTGAAACTGACAAATCATAACGTTTACCATTTGGACAAAACAATGCTGACGCGACCGCCCGGCGCAAACGGTCAGCGATATAAAGGGCATCTTTGGTTGTTACGTTGGGCAAAAACACCGCGAACTCTTCACCACCAATTCTGCCAACGATGTCATAACTACGCACTGATTTTCCCAGAGCCGCCGAAATTAGCTTCAAGGCTTCATCTCCTTGGACATGGCCGAACCGGTCATTGATGGCTTTGAAACGGTCGGCGTCCACCACCAAAAACAAGTGGGAGATTGAAGGATTAAATGCCATTTTTGCGGTTTCATCATTGACCCGCATAATCAAAGCGCGCCGGTTCAGGAGGCCTGTTCCAAAGTCTTTGGTCGCCAGTTCATTAAGTTGATGGTTAACACGCGCAAGTTCGCGAAGTTTAAGTGTCAGATAGAAAAACAGCGGGCCCGCCAGCATAATCGGCAAAATCGTTGCTGTTGCCAGCGCGCGCGCAACAGCAACAGTATCGAGATCGCGAAATGCGAAATAGTTGAATATCACCGAAAAAACCACGCAGCCCGCCGTGCCACTGAGTGTCCAACTTAGGAGGGTTTTCCATCCCTTCGGTGAGATGCCAAGCAATCCCTTTGTATCCATCTCACGTCACTCAATGCAATTTTCTGATATAGTATTGCATTGAAATGTAAAAAATCTGTTTTAGTGCGCTTTTGTGTTGTTTACTGTCTGTTTACCATGCTGGTTGCTGGTTTGCGTGGGGTAAGCCCCACGTAACTTCTTGGTGTTTAATGGCGACACGGTGTGGAATTATCGGTCTCTTCATGCGTTTTCGACATATGTTATTTGTGCTTTTGGTGCTTGCCGCACAGTTCCCCGTTGCCGGTCTGGGGCTGTGGACGCGCAGCCATATCATCAGCAGTGAAATCCAAGATGTTTCTGAGCGACATTTGCTGCTTGCACGTAATCTCGCGCTGACATTGGCGCGCTATCATGGTGACTTGGTTGCCGGATTTGACCTTGCTTCGGCCGTTCATATTGGAGTTCCACTCAGCAAGCAGGCGCAAGTCCTGCTCACTAAGCTAGGAATGCGATCACTATGCGCGTTTTCATTGACCGGCGGGGTCAAGCTTATGCGCGCAGAAGGCTTAGAAAGCGAAAAATGTTCCGAAATGATGGATCAAGGCACATTTAGCATTTTGTTGGCCAACGCTCTTAGCAAAAAGACAGTAATTTCACCTCTTCATAAAATAGCCAATGGTGATCTGCGGCTTTTTGCCGTCAACAAGCGGCAAGGCGTATTGCGGGTTGGAATGATTGATCCAGTATTTTTCCGTACCTTAGCCAAACAAGTTCGATTTGGCGCGATGGGCCATGCTGTGATTGTGGATCAGGCCGGTCAGGTTTTGGCGCATCCAAAAGCGGCATGGGAACACATTGCCCGTCCGCTTGGCGATGAGCAGATCGTGCGCGCAATGCTGCGCGGAGACACGGGGGTCATGCAGTATCAATCGCCATCACTGAAAGGCGAAATGATTGCGGGCTATTCTGGCGTCGAGGGCGCTGGCTGGGGCGTTATGATCCCTCAGCCAATTTCCGAATTAAATATAAAAGCCTACAATGCCGTGCAGCCAATCTATCTCATCGTTGCAATTGGTTTGGCAATTGCCGCAGCGGCGGCAGTGTATTTTTCACAGTTGGTAGCCAGTCCGCTTGAGAAAATCACGTTGCTCGCCCGTAACGCCAAAAGCGTTGCAGAACTCATCGAACTGCCGGAATTAAAGGGGCCGTTGATTCCAGCTGAACCTCGCGAGATCGTAACGGCTTACAATATGATGGTGCGCGCAATTCGCGCCAGTGAAGCCAAAGTGCGGGTTCAAGCCTATACTGATGGCTTGACCCGTTTGCTGAACCGTCAAGCCTTCAATGAAGCGGCAGAGAGACTTTTTGCCACGTTGCAAGATCGGCAAGCCACCAGCTTGCTTTTCTATTTTGATCTCGATGGGTTTAAGACAATCAATGACACTTATGGCCACGCTGTCGGCGACAAAGTTCTCATAGAGGTCAGCAGCCGAACAATTGCACTTTGCCAAACGTTCTTTGGCATTGATCATGTATTTAGCCCGCTGAACGATAGATCCATTGAAACTGATCGTCAAAACCTGCCAATTTTTGCGCGCGTTGGCGGTGATGAGTTTGTTTTGATTTTGCCGCAAGCAGGCAGTTTAAAAGATCGCACACGCTTCGTGCACAAACTGACCGATTGCCTGCTTGAGCCTTATTTCATCAACGAAATAAACATCAGGGCTGGCGCATCAATTGGCTGCGCGGTATTTCCTGAAGGCAAAGATAGCCTTGAAGGTGTTTTGCATCGTGCAGATGCCGCCTTGTACCATGCTAAAGCCCGCGGCAAAGGCCAATATTGTTTCTACGCGCCAAAAGAGGGTGTGCGCAGTATCACAGAAATTCGCCGCGAAGTGGCGCACGCTATCTCCGATGGGCAAATGCGTTTGCATTATCAACCAAAAATTGACGCCAAAACCGGCGGCTGCAATTCAGTCGAAGCGTTGGTTCGTTGGCAGCATCCTGTGCTTGGCCTCCAGAGCCCAATTGCATTTATTCCCCATATTGAAGACAGCGAAGAAATCTGTGCGCTGGGCGAATGGGTCTTGAAGCAAGCTGCGGCTGATTTGGCTGATTGGCAAAAACGGGGGCGAACCTTAGCGATTGCAGTAAACATTGGCGCACGGCATCTGGTTTCAAACAATTTCCCCAGCCGCGCTTTGGAGCTTGTGACTGAGGCTGACGTTGATCCGCGCTTGATCGAGCTTGAGATTACTGAAGAAATTGCAATGCGCGAAGATGAAAATACCCGAAATGTCATCGACGCACTCAAAGCACACGGGTTTTGTGTTGCACTTGACGACTATGGCCGCGGTTATTCCAACCTTTCTCGGCTCGCTGAAGTGAATGTTGATGTTATCAAAATTGACCGTTCGCTTATCGCCAATGTTGAAAGCCATGAGCGAACCCAAAAGATTGTTTCAGCCACCATCGCCATGGCCAATGCCTTAAATTGCCGCGTTGTTGCCGAAGGTATTGAAGAAGCCTCCCACGCAGCATTACTACGCAAGCTGGGTTGCCACGAGTTTCAAGGCTATTTCTTTGCCAAACCAATGGCGCGCGAGCAGCTCGACCAATGGCTGATTGACCGCGAACAAAACCCGGTTGGACAAATGCAGGCCAAAATTGGCTGGGCCAGTTCAAGCCATAGTTAGCCGACTGTGGCGAAAAGTTATAATTTGAGGTCTTAAAATTTGCCAAACGCTTGAAAATTAATCACTTTGACTGGTTTTGGGGCAGATTTTTATAGAAGCTAATCGGTTTGCACGAAAAGTTAGAAGAAACGCGCCAATTTGGTTCAGAATTCGTAAAAACCGTTGCGTTTTGCAAACAATTCCGTTTAGGACTTTTGTCAATTCAAAACCGCCGGAGGTCTTGTATCTGGCGTGAAATAGAACACAGTGTCGCGTATGACGATTATTTTCGCCGGGGGGCTTGGCGCGTGGAATATTTTATCCAGCAGACATTGAACGGGCTGACGCTTGGTTCAATTTACGGATTGGTAGCCATTGGCTATACAATGGTTTACGGCATCATCGGCATGATCAATTTTGCCCATGGCGATATTTTTATGCTTGGCGCGTTTGTTGCCTTGATTGTTTTTTTGGTTCTCACATCATTTTTCGGCGGCATCAGCGTGGTGCTGTTTTTGTTGATCATGATGATCGTCGCGATGTTGACAACCAGCCTTTGGAATTGGACAATAGAGAAAGTGGCTTACCGTCCTTTGCGCGGTTCGTTTCGGCTGGCCCCGCTGATCACAGCGATTGGCATGTCGATTGCGATTTCAAACTTTGTGCAAGTCAGCCAAGGCCCGCGCAACAAACCTATTCCGCCACTGATCACCGACATTTACCAGTTCGGCGGCATCACTGTTTCATTAAAACAAATCGTGATTGCGGTTGTGACAATCGTTCTTCTCACCATTTTCTGGTATATCGTCAATAAAACGCCGCTTGGACGCGCCCAGCGTGCTGTTGAACAAGACCGCAAGATGGCGTCTTTGCTGGGCATTGATGTCGACCGCACAATTTCAATCACATTTATCATGGGAGCATCGCTCGCCGCCGTCGCAGGCACCATGTATCTCATGTATTATGGTGTGGTCGTGTTCACCGACGGCTTTATTCCCGGCGTCAAGGCGTTCACTGCCGCCGTGTTGGGTGGCATCGGGTCGCTACCGGGCGCTGTCCTTGGCGGCCTTTTGATCGGGGTGATTGAAAGCCTTTGGTCGGCCTATTTCTCAATTGATTATAAAGACGTGGCGGCATTTTCAATTTTGGCCATTGTTTTAGTGTTCCTTCCCTCCGGCCTTCTTGGCCGCCCTGAAGTAGAGAAGGTTTAAGTACGATGGCAAACCCGACCCGTGCTGCCGCAGTGAACCCAGACGCGCCACCAGCTGATCCCATTCAAGCCGGCATTAAAGACGCATTTATCGGCGGCGTTATCACTCTTGGTTTATTTGTCCTGCTGATCGGCCTTGAAACCACACAAAACATCCGCAACGAACTGGTCATCAATCAGCGTTGGGGGCTTTTACTGGCTGTCATCGGTATTGTGATGGCTGGCCGCTTTGTTATGACGGCTTTTGTCCGGCCAATCTTGCATGAGCGAAAAAAGAGTAATGCCGCTGCATCAATGGCCCGCGGTAACGTTGAACCCAGCGCGCTTCGCAAGGCGATTCCCAAGCTGGCTCTGCTGTTTTTGTTTATTTATCCGGTGCTCGTTGTTTTGCTTGTTGGCTGGCAAGGTTCACTTAAATGGGTGGATAATTTTGGCATCCAGATTTTGATCTATGTCATGTTGGCATGGGGCCTTAACATCGTTGTTGGTCTTGCTGGCCTTCTTGATCTTGGTTACGTCGCGTTTTACGCGGTGGGCGCTTATTCATATGCGATTTTGTCAGATGCGTTTGGCCTGTCATTTTGGATTTTGCTTCCCATCGCCGGAATTCTGGCAGCGTTTTGGGGCATCATTTTAGGCTTTCCGGTGCTGCGATTGCGCGGGGATTATCTTGCCATTGTGACCTTGGCCTTTGGTGAGATTATCCGCCTCGTATTGATCAACTGGACCGAATTGACCAAAGGCACTTTCGGCATTTCAGGGATCCAGCGCGCCACTTTGTTTGGTATTGAATTTAATGCTTCGCCAACCGGCTTTGCAGCAACGTTCGGTCTGGCGCCCTCATCGGCCTATTACAAGATCTTTCTTTATTACCTCATTTTGCTGCTTTGCTTGCTTACCGCCTATGTGACCATTCGTTTGCGCCGCATGCCTATTGGCCGCGCTTGGGAAGCCTTGCGAGAAGATGAGATCGCCTGCCGTTCGCTTGGCATCAACACCACAACTACCAAACTGACAGCGTTTGCTACAGGCGCTATGTTTGGTGGCTTTGCCGGTGCATTCTTTGCGGTGCGCCAGGGCTTTGTGTCGCCAGAGAGTTTCGTGTTTATCGAATCAGCTGTTATCTTGGCGATTGTTGTTCTTGGCGGTATGGGCTCACTTCCAGGTATAGCAATTGCCGCCGCCGTCATGATTGGTGGTACCGAATTGCTGCGCGAACTGAATTTCTTGAAATTGGTTTTCGGCCAGGAATTTACGCCTGAACTCTACCGCATGTTGCTGTTTGGATTGGCTATGGTCGTGGTGATGTTATGGAAACCGCGCGGGTTTGTGGGCACACGCGAACCGACGGCATTTTTGAAAACCAGTAAAGCCGTTTCCGGCGCCTTCACCAAAGAAGGGCACGGTTGATGAACGTCTCAGTAAAGCCTCAAATGATGTCTGATCAGATGAACAAAGACCCGATATTGACAGTTGAGCATGTGTCGATGCGTTTTGGCGGCCTTTTGGCCGTTGGAGACCTGTCATTTAAGGCCTATCGCGGCGACATTACCGCCTTGATTGGCCCTAATGGCGCCGGTAAAACCACGGTATTTAACTGTATTACTGGTTTTTACCGCCCGACCGAAGGCATGATTACGATGAACCGTGCCAATGGCGAGAACCATATTTTGGAGCGGCTACCGGATTTTGAGATACCCAAAAAAGCCAAGGTCGCGCGAACATTTCAAAACATCCGGTTGTTCTCAGGCCTGACCGTTCTTGAAAATCTGCTGGTCGCACAGCACAATAAACTGATGGTGGCATCGGGCTATACAATCATGGGATTGCTTGGCCTTGGCGGCTATAAAAAAGCTTCGGCAGAATCTGTTGATCTTGCAAAATTCTGGCTCGAAAAAACCAATCTGATCGACCGTGCAGATGATCCAGCGGGTGATTTGCCTTACGGTGACCAAAGGCGCCTGGAAATTGCGCGTGCCATGTGCACTGGCCCTGAACTGCTGTGTTTGGACGAGCCGGCGGCTGGTTTGAACCCGCGTGAGTCTGCTGCGCTCAATGATTTGCTGCGTTCGATCCGCGCCGATACCGGTGTTTCGGTACTGCTCATTGAGCATGATATGTCTGTTGTTATGGAAATATCAGACCATGTTGTGGTTTTGGAATATGGCCAAAAAATTTCCGATGGCACACCAAATCAAGTGCGCAATGATCCACGCGTGATTGCCGCTTATCTTGGCGTTGATGATGATGAAGTTGAAGGGGTTATGAACTCCGTCGCTTTGGAAGCTCCAATTTTGGCACCGGTCGCATTGGTTGCAGCGCCCCCGAAAGCAAAACAGTCCAAAACGATGCCGATTGCAAAAGAGCGTCGCGCCGCAATGATTGAAGCTGTGCCGGTGAAATTGGTTGTGAAGCCGGCTGCAAAAGCTGTTTCCAAGCCCGCAGTAAAAGTGATTGCGAAAGCTGCACCAAAACCGATTGTTAAAGCGGCTGCCAAAGTAATTGTTGCGGCACCGATTGCTGTTGCAAATTCGGGCGGTGTTTCAAATGCGCTGGCCAGCCCGCGCGGTGGTAAAGCGGATGATTTAATAAAAATCAAAGGCATCGGGCCGGTTAATCAGCGCAAGTTGAATGAGCATGGCATTTATCATTTTGACCAAATTGGCGCGTGGAAAAAGAATGACATAAAGGCTGCCGAAGCCTATCTGGCGTTTGACGGACGAATTGCCCGCGAAGATTGGATGAGCCAGGCCAAGGTTTTTGCAAAGGCAGCAAAAACCGCACAAAAAGGTGGCGCACCGACAGCTGCTGCAAAAGCAGTTGTCGCAAAACGCGGCATCGCAAAACCCGCTATCTCCAAAACAGTTTCGTCCAAGACTAAGGGAGGCAAATAATGTCTGATACGCTTCTCTCAGTTGAAAATGTCCAGACCTACTATGGCAATATTCGCGCGCTTGGCGGCGTTACGATTGATGTTAAGCGCGGCGAAATCGTTGCGCTGATTGGTGCCAATGGCGCTGGTAAGTCGACGATGATGATGACAATTTTTGGCAGCCCGAAAGCCCGCAGTGGCAAGATCATCTTCGAAGGCCAAGACATCACCGATATGCCGACCCATGAGATTGCGCGAATGCGAATTGCACAATCACCGGAAGGCCGCCGTATTTTCCCGCGTATGACGGTTCTTGAAAACCTGCAAATGGGTGCGAGCCTTGATAATCTGGCCTATTTCAAAGACGATGTGGAAAAAGTGTTCCATCTTTTTCCGCGCCTTAAAGAGCGAATAACACAGCGTGGCGGCACTTTGTCTGGCGGCGAGCAACAGATGCTGTCCATCGGCCGTGCCTTGATGGCGCGTCCGAAGCTTTTGTTGCTTGACGAGCCGTCGCTTGGCCTTGCTCCGTTGATTGTGAAGCAGATTTTTGAGGCCATTAAAGAGCTGAACGTCAATCAAGGACTGACAGTGTTTCTGGTGGAACAAAATGCTTTTGGTGCCTTGAAATTGGCGCATCGCGGCTATGTGATGGTGAATGGCATGGTCACCTTAAGTGGCACCGGTAAAGAGTTGCTGGCGAACCCTGAAGTGCGGGCCGCCTATCTTGAAGGCGGGGCACATTGACAATTACTCCATTGATACAACAGATTGAATGTGCGGGGGCAAACTCATGATCTACGCAATGATTTTTGAAACATTCTATCCCGGTGAGATGGTATTTTATGCCCTGGCGTGCTGGGCTGCATGGATGACGGGCCGGTCCATTGCCGGGACATGGCGCACTTTAGCCTCATGCCTGATTTACAGTGTTCCGCTTGCAATGGCGATACGCTTTATTCATTATGCAATGTTCGAAGGCCCGTTTTTGAGCCCGGTTCATTTTGTGGCAGATTTAATCATCATGGCGATTATTGTGGTGATTGCATTTCGTTACACCCGTACGGGCCAAATGGTTTCGCAATATAGCTGGCTTTATGAGCGGGCCTCGCCTTTGTCATGGCGCAATCGTGGCTAATAAACACTTACCAAAATTTACCATTTACGCCGATTTTAGCTGAATCTGCGTGACAAACGGCCCAAAATGGGCTTGAGACATTCCCCAGCGGACTTAGGTTGGCGTCGCTACGGGATCACTACTTAAAGCCACCAACAACGGGAGCCTACTCATGAAGAAGTCACTTCTTTCAGCAGTTGCAATGTCAACTGTTCTTGCCTTCACCGGCGCTGCATTCGCAGCCGATTTGATCGTCGGCGTTGCCGGCCCGATCACAGGTCCAAATGCTGCCTTTGGCGCACAGCTCCAGAAGGGCGCTGAAGCTGCTGCTGCTGACATCAACGCTGCTGGCGGCGTTAACGGCGACATGATCAAAATCGTCCTCGGCGACGACAAATCAGACCCTAAAGAAGGCGTTTCAGTAGCCAACAAATTCGTTGGTGATGGCGTTAAATGGGTTGTTGGCCACTTCAACTCTGGCGTTTCAATTCCAGCATCTGAAATTTATGCTGAAAACGGTATCGTACAGATCACGCCATCTTCAACCAACCCAACCTTTACTGAGCGTGGCCTCTGGAACACCTTCCGCACGTGCGGTCGTGATGACCAGCAGGGCACAGTTGCCGGTGGTTACATTGCCGCCAATTTCAAAGACGCAAAAGTTGCTGTCATTCATGACAAAACTCCATACGGCCAAGGCCTTGCTGAATTTACAAAAGCATCCATGAACACTGCTGGCGTGACTGAAGCCGTTTTTGAAGGCATCAATGTTGGCGACAAAGACTTCTCTGCTTTGATTGCCAAAATGAAAGAAGCCGGTGTAACGGTTGTTTACTTCGGTGGCTTGCACACTGAAGCCGGTTTGATGATGCGTCAGCTGGCCGACCAAGGTTTGACCGCTAAATTCATGTCAGGCGACGGTATTGTTTCCAACGAATTGGCATCAATTGCAGGCGACGCAGTTGCCGGCACTTTGATGACGTTTGCTCCAGATCCACGTAACCAGCCAGATGCAAAAGCATTGGTTGAGAAATTCCGTGCAGCTGGCTTTGAACCAGAAGCTTACACCCTCTATTCTTACGCAGCTCTTCAGGTTTTGGCTTCTGCAGCAACTGCAGCTAAGTCAAATGATGGTCAAGCTGTTGCTGCTGCCATCAAGGCAAACGGCCCACACAAAACAGCAATTGGCGAACTTGGCTACGACGCCAAGGGCGACATCACACGTCCAGACTACGTCATGTACGAGTGGAAAAAAGGCACAGACGGCGCATACACATACTTCCAGATGGGTATGTAATTTGCTGAGTTGAGCGATTGCTCTGAACCAGGGCCCGGTGCGCAAGCACCGGGCTTTTTATTGTATGGACAGCAGAACGACACGCGCTTTTTCGATTTGTTAAAAATCTCTCTTTAGGCCTATTGCCAAGCACTGTTTGCACTGCACAATGAAGCTGATAGATCAATTTCGATTTGTCATATTTTCGCCTCAATCGGGAAATCCCAACCCATGGCCATCCGCAAAATTCTCGTTGCCAACCGCTCTGAAATTGCTATTCGCGTGTTCCGCGCTGCCAATGAGCTTGATATCAAAACCGTTGCCGTTTGGGCTGAAGAAGATAAATACGCTCTGCATCGGTTTAAAGCGGACGAAAGCTATCAGATCGGGCGCGGTGACCATCTGGCCAAAGACATGGGGCCGATTGAAAGTTATCTTTCAATTGAGGAAATTATCCGCGTTGCCAAGGAAAGCGGCGCCGACGCCATTCACCCGGGTTATGGCCTTCTGTCTGAAAGCCCTGAATTTGCCGACGCATGCGCTGAAGCCAGCGTCATATTTATCGGCCCATCGCCGGACACCATGCGGCGTTTGGGAAACAAAGTTGCAGCACGCAATCTGGCCATTGAAGTGGGTGTCCCGGTTATCCCGGCAACCGATCCCCTGCCGGATGATATCGCGACAGTTTTGCAAATGGCAGAAACCATCGGCCTGCCGGTGATGCTGAAGGCGTCATGGGGCGGCGGCGGGCGCGGTATGCGTACTATTCGCAAAATGGAAGATGTCGCCCGCGAAGTGACCGAAGGTCGCCGCGAAGCCAAGGCGGCGTTTGGCAAAGACGAGGTATATTTTGAAAAACTGATCGAGCGTGCGCGCCATGTGGAAGTGCAGGTTATCGGCGACCGCCATGGCACGGTTGTGCATTTGTTTGAGCGCGATTGCTCTATCCAGCGCCGCAACCAAAAAGTGGTTGAGCGCGCGCCTGCGCCTTATTTGGATGATACGCGCCGCACCGAGATTTCTGATTATGCGCTGAAAATTGCGCGCGCGACCAACTATCTCTGCGCGGGTACTGTTGAATTTTTGATGGACGTGGATTCGGACAAATTCTATTTTATCGAAGTCAATCCCCGCATTCAAGTCGAGCATACTGTCACTGAAGAAGTGACCGGTATTGATATTGTTAAAGCACAAATCCATGTGATCGAAGGCTTTGCGATTGGAACACCAGAATCCGGCGTTCCTGCGCAGGCCGATATCAAACTCAACGGCCATGCCCTGCAATGCCGCATCACCACCGAAGACCCAGAACAGAATTTCATTCCGGATTATGGCCGCATCCACGCTTACCGCGGCGCAACGGGTTTTGGCATCAGGCTGGATGGCGGAACGGCTTACTCTGGTGCGGTGATTACCCGTTTTTACGACCCCCTTTTGGAAAAAGTCACGGCTTGGGCCCCGCGTTCTGATGAAGCAATCAAGCGTATGGACAGGGCGCTGCGCGAGTTTCGTATTCGCGGTGTCGCAACCAATCTGACATTTTTGGAGGCTGTCATCAGTCATCCAAAATTTAAGGCCAATGATTATACAACACGCTTTATCGATACGACGCCGGAGCTTTTTGAGCAGGTTAAACGCAAAGACCGCGCTTCAAAACTGCTGCGTTATATCGCCGACGTCACAGTCAATGGCCATCCAGAAACCAAAGGCCGCCCTAAACCGCCGGCTTACGCTTTGGCACCCAAAGTACCTTTGATTTCGGCAGCCGTTCCGCAAGGCACACGACAATTGCTGGAAGATCTTGGCCCGAAAAAATTTGGTGAATGGATGCGCAATGAACAGCGCGTGTTGATCACCGACACCACCATGCGCGATGGTCACCAGTCTCTGCTTGCGACCCGCATGCGCACACATGACATCCAGCGCATCGCGCCTGTTTACGCAAAAGCATTGCCGCAATTGTTCAGCCTCGAATGTTGGGGCGGAGCAACTTTTGATGTGTCGATGCGCTTCCTCAACGAGGACCCTTGGGAGCGGTTGCAACTGGTGCGCGAAGCTGCGCCAAATGTGCTTTTGCAAATGCTGCTGCGCGGTGCAAACGGTGTGGGCTACACCAATTACCCTGACAATGTGGTCAAATATTTTATCCGGCAGGCAGCTGATAATGGCATTGACCTATTCCGCGTGTTTGATTGCCTTAACTGGGTTGAGAATATGCGCGTGTCGATGAATGCGATCATCGAAGAGGGCAAACTCTGTGAGGCGGCGATCTGCTATACCGGCGATATTTTGAATTCAGCGCGCCCGAAATATGATCTCAAATATTATGTGGCGATGGCGCGTGACTTAGAAAAAGCCGGTGCACACATCATTGCCCTAAAAGATATGGCGGGCTTGCTTAAACCTGCTGCGGCGCGGGTGCTGTTTAAGGCGTTGCGCGAAGAAACCGATTTACCGATCCATTTTCACACCCATGATACATCCGGTATTGGCGCGGCGACGATTTTGGCGGCAGTCGAAACCGGCGTTGACGCCGTGGATGCGGCAATGGATGCGTTCTCCGGCAACACGTCGCAGCCTTGTCTTGGCTCGATTGTGGAAGCGCTCAAAGGTTCGAGCCGTGACACCGGGCTTGATCCTGAATGGATTCGCAAGATTTCGTTTTATTGGGAGGCTGTGCGCAATCAATACACTGCTTTTGAAAGCGACCTTAAGGGGCCGGCTTCTGAAGTTTATCTCCATGAAATGCCGGGCGGACAATTTACCAATTTGAAAGAGCAGGCGCGTTCGTTGGGTTTAGAAGCCCGCTGGCATGAAGTGG
>JANOPZ010000012.1:0-50584 GCA_031422195.1 Limoniibacter sp.
CGCATGGGCGGCGGGCTGGAGTTGATCTGGCTGTTTTCAGCGGTTAGCGCTTTGCTTTATGCGCCCTTGGCCGGTTATGTTATCTGGCACGCCAGTGCCGCATTATCCTCCCACCAATGGTTGTTTATTGCAGGCTCAACCGCTTTGCACTTGACCTATTTTGCGGTGCTGCAACGCGGCTACAGCGTTGGTGATCTGTCGGTGGTGTACCCAACAGCGCGGGCGACCGGGCCATTGCTCACCACAATCATTGCTGTCTGGTTTTTGGGCGCAACGATCTCGATACAATCAGGCTTCGGTATCGCGCTAATTATTAGCGGCGTGTTAATGCTATCCGGTGTATTTAAGGCGGGCGTTAAGCACCAAGCGGCCACTCATTCCATTCTGTTTGGTTTGTTTGTCGGCATCTTGATTGCCGGTTATACTTTGTGGGACAGCCATGCCGTGGCGGTGCTGCTGATCCCGCCATTGCTGCTTGATTATTTTCCGTCTTTGGCCCGCACTGCATTGCTGGCCCCGATTGCATTCAAACGCAAAACAGAAGTCGCCGCGCTTTGGGCGGGCCAAAAAACGGGTATCTTTGCGGTCGCATTTTTAGCGCCGCTCGCCTATATTCTGGTGCTTTACGCGCTGACCTTCACACCGGTGACATATGTTGCCCCTACGCGCGAATTGTCCGTATTACTCACAGTGCTGCTTGGCACTTTGGTCCTGAAAGAGGGCGATACTAAGAATCGGCTGATTTGGGCCTGCGTCATGGTGTTCGGCGTTGGATTGCTTGCAACTGGTTGATGGTCCATTTGCAATGCCTGACAAAAGCCTTGCCGGGTAAAGCACGGCAAAACAATCGGCGGGGGCCACATGAATATTTACGATATGCTGGTTATTGGTAGCGGGCCAGCCGGGCGCCGTGCCGCCGTTCAGTCGGCCAAGCTCGGTAAATCGGTGTTGGTTGTTGATAAAGGCCGCAGGCTCGGTGGTGTCTCGGTGCATACCGGCACAATTCCGTCCAAGACCTTGCGCGAAACCGTGCTCAATTTGTCGGGCTTTCGCGAGCGCGGGTTTTACGGGCGCGGCTACCGCGTCAAACAGGAAATATCGACAAATGATCTGGTGCAACGTTTGCATAAAACGCTCGACCACGAAGTAGAGGTTTTGCAACACCAGTTTATGCGCAACGGCGTGAAGCACTCTCGTTCGCTTGCCGCATTTTCCGGAACCAACACGGCTACGTTAACCAATGATGATGACGAGAAGATTGAAATTGGTTTTAGCCATGCTTTGATTTCTGTTGGCACCAAACCGCACCGGCCAGATAATATCCCGTTTGACCATGCCCATGTGTTTGACAGCGATGAAATACTGGAAATGACACATGTGCCGCGCAGCTTAACCGTCATTGGCGGCGGGGTTATTGGCGTTGAATATGCAACGATTTTCTCGGCGCTAGATGTGCCAGTGACATTGATAGAAGCAAGGCCCACAATTTTAGATTTTGTTGACCGGGAATTGGTTGATGATTTCATCCATCAACTCCGCGACCGGGGCATGACCATTCGGCTTGGCACCTCCGTCAAAGAAGTAAAAGCCACTGAAACCGGTATTGAAACGCATTTGAATGATGGCCGCGTCGTTAAAACCGAAATGCTGCTTTATGCGGCGGGGCGTAACGGCAATGTTGGCAGCTTGGGGTTAGATAAGGTTGGCGTTACGGCCGATGCGCGCGGGCGCATTACGGTTGATCCACGCACATACCAAACTGCTGTGCCCAACATTTATGCCGCAGGCGATATTATCGGGTTTCCATCGCTCGCCTCCACATCCATGGAGCAGGGAAGGGTGGCTGCCTGCCATGCGTTTGGCATGCCACTGCCGCAATTGGCCGATGCGTTTCCCTATGGCATTTATGCAGTACCAGAAATTTCCACCGTCGGCCAATCCGAAGAGCAGGTGCGAGAAGCTGGCATTGCCTATGAATGCGGCATTGCACGTTTCCGCGAAACCTCGCGCGGCCATATTATGGGTGTTGATTCAGGCTTTTTGAAATTGATCTTTGCGCTTGATACGAGGCGATTACTTGGCGCCCATATTGTGGGTGAAGGCGCAACCGAGCTTATTCACATTGGCCAAGCCGTGATCAACCTTGGCGGCACGGTTGATTTTTTTGTTGAAAATACCTTCAATTATCCGACACTCGCCGAAGCCTACAAAATCGCAGGCTTGGATGCTTGGAATAGAATGGGGATCAAGTAAACTTCACTTTATTTCGGGTCTCAACCGACGTTCATGTGATCGTCATAGCACTCTATTCCGAGGGTTTTCCGAAGACCATTAAGCATTGACCGCTATGACAACTTAGCGGTGACGTTAAATTTGTTGCATCATTTAGATGATGATCATTTCCCCTTCATCACCTTTTCCTTTACACACCGCCCAAATTGGAGTGACACAATGCGTTTGGGCGGCAGGCTGGCAGCAGCTATTGAGATTTTGGCGGGCATGGAAGCCCGGCCGCAGCCCTCGTCAGTGGCGTTGCAAGATTGGGCTAAAGCCCACCGTTTTGCCGGTTCCGGCGACCGTGGAGCGATTGGCTCGATCGTGCATGATGCCTTGCGCAACAAACTCTCAAATGCGTGGCAACTGGGAGATGACGGTTCCGACACAATCCGGCTTTCAGCGTGGGGTGCGTTACTGTTTCAATGGGGTTTGAACCTTGATGAGTTGGAAGTGCAGTTTGCCGGTGAGCCGCACGCGCCCGCACCGCTGAACGATACTGCCGCGCGCGCCTACGCAACCCGCAAACTAAAAGACGCGCCGGATCACGTACGAGCCAATATGCCCGAAGCTTTACTAGTACGGTTTAAGCCCGCCTTTGGCGACGATTGGGAACGGGAATTGGCGGCATTTGCCGGCCGCCCGCCTTTGGATTTGCGCACCAACACATTAAAAGCCACGCGCACCAAGGCATTGGAAGATCTTGCCATGCATGGTGCAATTGCAGCACCGGTCGCGCCTGACGCCATGCGCATTGCGCCATCTATCGGCGAGCAACGCTTGCCGAATGTGACCGCTGAGCCTGCGTTCGCGCGCGGGTTTTATGAGGTGCAGGATTTGGGCAGTCAAATAGCTGCTGCGTTAGTGGATGTTGAGCCAAACTCGCAAGTTTTGGATTATTGCGCCGGTGCCGGCGGCAAGACCTTGGCGGTTGCCGCGGCTATGCAAAACACCGGACAAATTCACGCTTACGATGTTGACCGCCGCCGTTTGTCGCCCATGATTGAGCGTATTACGCGGGCTGGTGCGACCAATATTGAATTGGTCGAACGGCCTGAAAAACTAAGCGTGCTGAAAAACAAAATGGACCGCGTCATCATCGATGCGCCATGTACGGGCACGGGCACTTGGCGCAGACGTCCTGATATTAAATGGCGCTTATCTGAGAACAACCTTGCTACGCGTCTTAACGACCAAGCCAAAGTGCTTGATGAAGGCAGCATTTTTGTTAAACTGGGCGGACGATTGATTTATATCACGTGCTCGATTTTGCCGGCGGAAAATAGCGCGCAGGTCGAAGCGTTTTTGGCGCGCAATTTGGCTTTCGAAGCCATTCCCATTGCGCCTCTTTGGGTGAAACTATTTAGCACTGAAATGGGTGGTCATGCCCGCATATCCGGCCAAGGGATTATGCTCACGCCAGCCAGTATGGAAACAGACGGGTTTTTCATTGCCGTTATGGAACGTAAACGGTAAAGCTTCGTTGTCGATTTGTAATTGCAAAAAACATGGGCATATAGAAATTATGAGTGAAATCGTCAGCCAAATCCCGCAAAATTTCCGCAGCTATGGCCTTCTGGCTCTGTTCATTGTCGGTGTGTTTGGCATCGGTTCTGCAATCGGCATCGCATTTGCCCCCGGCGCTTGGTACGACAGCCTCAATAAACCGTGGTTTAACCCGCCTAGTTGGTTGTTTGGTCCGGCATGGACAGTACTTTACATTTGTATAGGTATCGCCGGTTGGCGAAGCTTCGCTGCTGAAGCAGGCGGCACGCAGTCGGTCATTTGGTTTGCACAAATGGCTTTTAACTACCTCTGGTCGCCGGTTATGTTCGGTATGCAAATGCTATGGCCCGCATTTGGCGTTTTGGCGCTCATGTGGCTCGGCATCGCAGCTTTCATCTATGTCGCTTGGGGTAATGGCGACCGCGTTTCAGCCTATTTGTTCATGCCCTATTTGGCTTGGGTGTCTTTCGCTGGCCTGCTTAATGTTAGCCTTGCTGTAATGAATCCGGCGAGTTAAAAAACGTTCGCCATTGGACCCTAATTTGAGCTATACTGGGCTGAAATCTGAGGGGCAATGATGGCGAAAGTCACACTTGATCTTGATGCATTGGTGGCGTCTGGCCAATTAAACGCAGCTGAGGCTATAAGGCTCAGTGGCTTTGCAGAACCGAGCCGTGCGGTTTCAACAGTGGTCCAAGTGCTTTATATTTTGGGCGCACTGGGATTGGCAGCCGGCGTATTGGCGTTGAAACCAGATCCGTCAACAGGGCTGGTTCTTGCTTTAGCCGCGCTTGCCTTTGCTGCATGGGTGCAAACGAAAAACAATGAAAGTCTGTCGGTGCTTGGCATTGCGATGGCGATTACGGGCACATTTGGCCTTGCAGGCTGGCTTGCTTTACAATTTGGTGAAACATCGCATGCAATAGTGGTCAACGGTGCAATGACCTTCATTGTCTTGGCAGGAGCCCTTTGGTTCCGCTCGTTGTTTATGATAGCGTTTGTGCCCTTGGGCCTAGCTTCCATGCTTGGATCAGGGACCGCTTACTGGCACGCGTCCTATTTTTTATTCGTCAGCGAGCCTTTTATTACCACCCTTGTTTTTGGCGCTCTTGCTTTGGTGACGTTTGCCTATGCCAAACGCAGCAATAACATCCGCGCCCAGCAAGCTTTGATTGCTGGCCGGGTTTCTTGGCTCATGATGAATTTTGCACTTTGGGTCGGCTCTCTTTGGGGGGATAATGTCGGCCAAAATATCAGGGCCATGTGGCAGGGCAAAGATTCGACTTGGGACAATGAAGCCGATGCAGCGCTTAGCTTGTTTCACATTCCTGATTGGGCAATTGTCATTGGCTGGGCAGCAATATCTATTGCAACTATTTTTGCGCTCAAAAACAATCGCTTTGCTGTCAACGCAGCCATTACTTTCCTAGCAATCAATGCCTACACCCAGTTTTTTGAGCGGTTTGCCGATTCTGCTTTTGCGCTGCTGACGGGCGGTGTCACCTTGCTGGCATTTGCATTTGGCTTGTTTCATTTTGATAAATGGGCGCAGGCCCGTGCCAAAGCGGCTTGAATGATGCAGCTTGTTAAATCTGCATCTGGCAAATCAATTCTCTTCGTGATGGCGACAGAAGTTGAATATGGCCCGCACTTGAAAGCGCAGTTCAGCCCATTGATCACAGGCGTTGGCCCGGTTGAAGGCGCAGTGATTTTAACCGCCGCTTTGTCAGGCTTGAACGCGCAAGGCCAATTGCCCGATATTGTAGTGTCGATTGGCTCCGGCGGTTCGCGCTCACTGGAGCAGGGCGAAGTTTATCAGGCAACGCATTTGGCTTACCGCGATATGGATGCAACTGCCCTCGGTTTTGAAAAGGGCCGCACGCCATTTTTGGAATTGCCCGTTCAAGTGGTCTTACCATTTCTAATCAAGGGCATTAAAACTGCCACGCTTTCTACAGGAGCAAGCGTGGTTTCTGGCGCAGCATTTGATCAAATCGCTGAAAATATGGTCGACATGGAGACCTTTGCCCATATGCGGGCCAGTGACCATTTTGGCATACCGCTAATTGCGCTTCGCGGCATTTCAGATGGTGCTGAAGACTTGCAACATTATGGCAGTTGGGCCGATGCGCTGCCCGCGCTGGATCGGCACCTGGCGGCCGCGGTGGATTTGGTAATTAAACAGGTTTGATCCAAACAGCTGCATTGCACCAACCCAAGACTCGCACTAAACCCCCGCCATGACAGCACAGCACGATACACTTTTGATCATCGACTTTGGCTCACAGGTTACCCAGCTGATTGCACGGCGGGTACGGGAAACGGGTGTCTACTGCGAAATCCACCCCTATCAAAACGCCGAAGCCGCGTTTGCTAAACTCGCACCCAAAGCCGTCATCCTTTCGGGCGGGCCTGACTCTGTGACCCGGGAAGGCTCACCCCGTGCCCCGCAATCTGTGTTTGATGCCGGGTTACCGGTTCTTGCCATTTGCTACGGCCAGCAAACAACAGCCGTGCAGTTGGGAGGCGTTGTTGAAGGGGGCCATGCAGCTGAATTTGGCCGTGCCGACATTGAGATCATCGCGCCGAGCGCTTTGTTTGACGGACTTTGGACAGTTGGCGCAAGCTATCCAGTTTGGATGAGCCACGGTGACCGCGTGACCAAATTACCGGAAGGCTTTACGGTTAAAGCAAGCAGCCCCAATGCGCCGTTTGCTATTGCGTCGGATGAAAAGCGCCGAATCTATACCACGATGTTTCACCCCGAAGTCGTGCATACGCCAGATGGTGCAAAACTGCTCAAAACCTTTGTCCATGACATTGCGGGCTTGAAGCCTGATTGGTCGATGGCGGGTTACCGCGCAGAGATGGTCGAGAAAATTCGAAACCAAGTTAGTGATGGCCGTGTGCTTTGCGCTCTGTCCGGTGGTGTGGATTCATCCGTCGCCGCACTGCTGATCCATGAGGCGATTGGTGACCGGCTAACGTGCGTTTTGGTTGACCATGGCTTGATGCGCAAGGGCGAAGCGGCGCAAGTCGTTGCCATGTTCCAAGAAAGCTACAATCTGCACCTCGTGCATGTTGATGCGTCAGATATGTTTATTAATGCGCTTGCAGGGGTCTCTGACCCTGAAATTAAACGCAAAACCATCGGCAAATTATTCATTGATGTGTTTGAAGCCGAGGCCGAAAAAATCTCTGGCGATGGCCGCGGAACTTTTGATTTTCTGGCACAGGGCACACTTTACCCCGATGTCATTGAGAGCGTTTCATTTTCCGGTGGGCCGTCTGTCACCATTAAATCGCATCATAATGTTGGCGGTCTTCCAGCCCGTATGAACATGGCTTTGGTTGAGCCGCTACGCGAACTTTTCAAAGATGAAGTACGCGCGCTGGGCCGCGAACTTGGCTTGCCGGAACACTTCATTGGCCGCCATCCGTTTCCAGGCCCGGGTCTTGCAATTCGTGTGCCCGGCGCAATTACCCGCGCCAAACTCGAAATTCTGCGCGAGGCTGATGCAGTTTATCTCGATGAAATCCGCAAGGCTGGTCTTTACGATACCATCTGGCAGGCATTCGCCGTGCTGTTGCCCGTGCAAACCGTTGGCGTTATGGGCGATGGGCGCACTTATGATTTTGTCTGCGCGCTGCGGGCGGTTACCTCTGTCGACGGCATGACAGCTGATTTCTACCCCTATTCAATGGACTTTCTCGCCCGCGCCGCCACCCGCATTATCAACGAGGTCAAAGGCATCAACCGCGTGGTTTACGACGTGACAAGCAAACCGCCCGGCACGATTGAGTGGGAGTGATTACCCGTTCTCAAATCCCTCAAGCACGTTAACCGTGTTGACGCCGACAGCTTCAATTGCGTAGCCGCCTTCCATACAAAACACAGTCGGCAGGTTAAGTTTTGCGATATGCTTTCCACAATCCAAAAAGTCTTCGCTGGTCAATTTGAAAAACGAAATCGGATCATCTTTGTAAGCATCAACACCAAGTGACACGACCAGGGCATCGGCACCATAGTTTTTGATTTTTGCTATACCATCGTGCAGTGCCTGAACCCATTCTGCATAAGCGGTGCCGGGTCGCATTGCATAATTCAGTGAAAATCCTTCGCCGTTGCCAGCACCAATTTCATCGGGATAGCCGGTAAAATACGGATAAGCATCTTCAGGGTGGCCGTGAAGCGAAACAAACAACACATCATCGCGAGTGTAGAAAATATCTTGAGTGCCATTTCCGTGATGGAAATCAATATCAAGAATGGCAACGCGCTTTGCGCCTTTTGCACGAAAACTTTCCGCTACAATTGCTGCATTGTTCAAGAAGCAATAGCCGCCAAATTGATCTGATGAAGCATGATGCCCAGGCGGACGGCAAAGTGCAAAGGCGGCTTTTGCGCCGCTGGCAACATGGTCAAATGCAGATTGCGCCGAAGCGCACGATGATTGCGCAGCGCGCCATGTGCCTTTCGTCATCGTTGCGTCCGCCGAAAGGCAATAATAACCAACCTTGCCATCAATATTGCGCGGTGGCTTTATACTAGGCATCCGCCGCGCGGGAATACAAGTTGCGATGATTTCACCGCGGTTGCCGTCGGCCACCCATTCGTCCCAAGCTGTTTCAAGGAAGCTTAAAAACCCGCTATCGTGAATGGCGTTGACCGTTGTGCGGTCAATTGGACCCGGTGCAATCACGCTTGGAAAACCGCGTTCTTTTAGGCGTTGCAACACAAACTCAATCCGTGACGGTCGCTCGTATGGCGTAACGAACTCACCGCCCGAAAGTTCAGCTTGCGGAAAATGATAACGATGATCTTCGGAAAAAAATGTCTGCAACTATGAATACCTTCGTTTCGATTTTTTGCCTGTCGCAATGCCCCACTGATTGCCTAGTGACGCATCGACGGAGCCCTTGCATCCGTCCATGCGCCGTCGTTGCCAGCTGAATCCACCGCAGCACTGATGGCTGCCATTGAAACCAAGCCATCATGAGCGGTTGGGTAGTGGCAACAAATAGGGTCAGGTGCACGGCCTTGGCTTTTGGCGCTGATCACTTCCCATAAATCAGCATAGATATTTGCAAAAGCCAACGGCATGCCTTCTGCATGACCAATGGCCACGCGGGACGCGCGATCTGCTTCAGGCGATAGGCCGGGCCCGCCGCGTTCAATCGTTTCAGTACGGCCGTTGAGTGGTGTATAATAGAGTTGATCTGGCCATTGCTGTGCCCAACGAAGCCCGCCGGTTTCCCCAAAAACTCGAATATTCAATCCATGCATACTGCCGACTGCGACAGAGCTGGTCCATAGCCGCAACGTTGCGCCGCCATTCATTTTGAACGACACCATCGCATCATCTTCAAGCGTCCGGCTTGGCAGACAAGACACAAAATCAGCCGAGAGCTTAACTGGCTCTTGCCCCGAAACATAGCTTGCCATATGCAGCGCATGAATGCCGCAATCAGCAAACTGCGCGGAAATGCCGGCAAGAGCCGGATCATAGCGCCAACGCACCCGCGGATTTTCGGCATCAGCCGCATCAGCGTGAAATCCATGGGCAAACTCAGCTTTGATCATCCGCACTTTGCCAATATCGCCGCGCGCCACCATCGCCCGCATATGGCGCACAAGGGCATAACCCGAGTAGCCATAATTCACCGCACAAATCGAACCGGTGCGCTTTGAAGTTGCAACAATATCTTCGGCTTCCGCCACCGTCATGGTCATCGGCTTTTCGCACAGCACGTGGATACCAGCTTCAAGAAACGCCTTGGTAATTTCATAATGGGTGGAGTTTGGCGTAGCCACTGTCACCAAATCAATGCGGTCTGCGCGATTACGCTCGCCAGCCAGCATCTCTTGCCAATTGCCATACGCGCGGTCGGGCGCAATGCCGAGCGAAATGGCAAATTGGCTGCCTTTGGCGGCATCAATGTCCAACGCACCGGCAGCCATTGTGTAAAGCCCATCCATTGCCGCACTGATTCGGTGAGCCGGGCCAATTTGGCTGCCAGCGCCGCCACCAATCATGCCCCATGAGAGTTTTTTCATCTTATAACTTTCTTTGAAAACGAAGTGTTACACCGAAGCGACATCCACCCAGCGCCGTGACTGATGCGAAATAAAAGCAGCTTCAATGATTTGGTTGACGATAAGGCCGTCTTGAAACGTTGGCCAAATGTTTTTTCCATTAGCAATCGCCTGCAAAAAATCGCGGGCTTCAATGGTAATCTGGTCTTGATAACCGGTGCCATGGCCGGGGCCTAAGCAAAAGGGTTTATAGTCTGGATGTTCAGGGCCGGTTAAAATTTTGGTGAAGCCTTGACGGTCGCTGCGTTGATCACCTTTGTAAAGCCATAGCGCATTTTGATCTTCCTGATCGAAACGTATCGCGCCTTTTGTGCCGTAGATATCATAGGCATATCCCATTTTACGCCCCGTCGCGACACGGCTGATATAAAGCGAACCCATGGCACCACTTGCAAACCGGCAAGTGATTTGTGCCTGATCATCATTATTAACTGCGCGCGGACCAGTCGGGCTAGGCCGCATTTTATGAACGGTTTCAATGTCGGCGACCAACGACGTGATCGGCCCGCACAGCGCCAAAGCGGCATTAATGATATGGGGCGACAAATCTCCCATATTACCATTTGCCCGCCCTTCTGTGCGCCAGTTTGCCGGTAATTCTGGGTCTGCCATAAAATCTTCGGTATGCTCGCCGCGCATATAAGTAATGTGACCAATTTCATTATTGGCAATAATTTGGCGGGCCAATTGCGAGGCTGGCGTGCGAATATAATTAAAGCCGGTCATGTTGATTGCGCCGGATTTTGCAGCCGCCGCAACCATAGCGCGGCTGTCATCCAAATCCTTGCCCAGCGGCTTCTCACACATTACAGGCTTACCCAAAGCAAAAGCCGCCAGTGCAATTTCGCGATGGGTTTCTTGCGGGCTGGCAATGACGATGGCTTCAACCCGTGGGTCGTTCACGAGAATTTTCCAATCAGCGGTGCAACGCGCAAAACCATAATCTTTTGCTTTTTGCGCTGCGCCTTCTGGCGTGGTGGTGCAGATCATTTCAAGTCGAGGGCGAAGCGCGGTGTGGAATACCGCACCAACGGAAGCCATTGCAACGGAATGGGCTTTTCCCATATAGCCGGCCCCGATAATACCAATACCAATTTCAC
Source organism: Limoniibacter sp. (assembly GCA_031422195.1). Classification (GTDB taxonomy): domain Bacteria; phylum Pseudomonadota; class Alphaproteobacteria; order Rhizobiales; family Rhizobiaceae; genus JALOTE01. The sequence goes on from JANOPZ010000012.1 coordinate 10,978, forward strand.
TCATTAAGGGCGGTTCTCTCGATCTGGGCTCTGGCTGCTTGCAAAGCTGAGTGACCGCATTTAGCGTTGATCGTCAAGTTATACGCATTTGAAAACGACATGAATACTCCAGACACAGTTTTGACGAACCGCTTGAGCCGAAACCATTTTCTCGTCGTGGGTCGCGCCGGAATGGACCTCTATGCTGATCCGCCCGGCACACGCATGGAAGAAGCCACCCAATTCTTTGCGGCGCTTGGCGGCTCAGCTGCAAATAGCGCCGCAGCCATTGCAAGGCTAGGCGGCAAAGCCGCATTGCTGACTTGCGTATCGGATGATGCCGTCGGCCGGTTTGTGACAAAACAACTTCACCAGTATGGCATTGATGGCACGTCGGTTTTTCAAGTTGGCGGCGAGGCGAGAAACTCATTGGCCGTGGTCGAAACGCGGAGTAAAAATTGCCAGTCGGTGATTTACCGCAATAATGCCGCGGATTTTCATTTGACGAAAACGCAAACCGATGGGGTCGATTTGCAACCTTTCGGGGCATTGGTGATCACTGGCACAAGTCTGGCAATTGAGCCATCGCGTAGCGCCGTGTTGAGCTTGATGCAACGCGCTAAAACAACTCATTTGCCAATCATTCTTGATGTTGATTACCGGCCTTACTCTTGGCCCTCCCGCGATGAAGCTAAACAAATTTGCTGCGAGGCAGCCGATTTTTGCGATATCATTGTCGGTAATGATGAGGAGTTTGACTTGCTGGCGGGCGTTGAAGGGGGTGGATTGGCGCTCGCCAAAACCTATGGCAAAAACGCCATCGCCATCCACAAAATGGGCGCGCGCGGATCAATTACGTTTGCAGGTGACGTTGAGTTTGAAACTCCGGTATTCAACGTAATTGCCCTTAAAGCAACGGGTGCGGGTGATGCATTTCTTGGCGGATTTTGCACCAGCTTTGGCAGTGGCTTTTCGCTACAAGAAAGCGTTAAACGCGGCTCGGCTTCAGCTGCCATTGTTGTCACCCGCGTTGGCTGCGCACCGGCTTGCCCGACATCACTCGAACTTGATGCATTTCTCTCAGAACGATCGGCCCGATAACCATGCATATTGCCCCTTATAATAACCAAAACCGGCCTATCGTGGATGTTGAAGATTCTCGCGTGCCGCTCAACTATTTCAACATTGTCAAACTCAAACGCGGGCAGGTTTTCGAGTTCCAAGTGCCGGGCTATGAAACAGGTATTGTGCCGGCAACTGGCAGCGTGGATGTTGAAATTGAAGGCATGCACTTTAAGGCCATTGGCAAACGTGGGTTGGACGTTTGGGACGGAGAGCCCGAAGGCGTATACTGCCCGTCTGGTGCAAAAGCGCGTTTGGTGTGCGGATCAGAGGCAACCGAAGTTTTTATTGCCGGCGCCAAGTACGATATAGTTTTGGAGCCGTTTGAAGTGCGCGAGGCTGATATTGACCGGGTGCAATATGGCTCGGACGACACCAAAACCCACCGGAAAATCAAACACATTTTGGGCAGTAAGTACCGCGATAAAGTCGGGCGCTTGCTGGTTTCAGAACTTTTTACTGTCGGTCAAGGCGGCTGGTCAGGCTTTCCGCCGCACAAGCATGATACGGATCGCTTACCAATTGAGACCCGCCACGATGAGACCTATAATTTCAGGTTCAAACCGAACACCGGTTTCGGCCTTCAACTGGTGCAGCGCGAAGATGGTAAGGTTGGCGATGCCTATCATCTGGTTGATGGCTCAACAGTGGTACTCGACAAAGGCTTTCACCCGTGCGTAGTCGCCCCGGGCTATGAGATGTATTATTTCACAATATTGGGCGGCCTTAGCCAGCGGCCTTTGGTGCAATATTTTCAACCCGACCACGCCCACCAGATTGAAACCATCCCCGGCATCAAAGACATGATTGCCAAGTTCAAATGACGCAACCGTTATGACAATTGCCAATCTTAACGATGTTTTGCTGCCAGCAATGCGCAAAGGCCGCGCGGTGCTTGGCGTTGTTGTCCTCGGCTGGGAAGATGCGCGGGCCTATGTTGAAGCTGCCGAAGAAACCGGCATTCCTATTATTTTGCAAGCCGGGCCGGGTTGCCGTGCTCATACGCCGGTGCCCGTTTTGGGCACAATGTTTCGCCATTTGGCCGAGCAATCCAGTGTTCCTATTGTCTGCCATATCGACCACGCTTACACGCTTGACGAATGCCGGCAGGGCATAGAACATGGCTTTTCATCTGTGATGATTGATGGCTCGCGCCTTGAGATTTCAAAGAATATTGATCTCACCGCGCAAGTGGTGGGCCTTGCCAAACCGTATGGTGTGTCAGTCGAAGGCGAAGTTGGTTTTGTCGGCTATTCCGGCGGCCAGCAAGGCGTATTTACGGACGCAACAGAAGCCCAAAGATTTGACCGCGAGAGCGGCGCGGACGCGCTGGCGGTCTCCATCGGCAATGTGCATTTGAGCACTGAAAAAACCGCAGGTGTTAATCTTGAAGCTTTGCGTGCTATCGAGGCCGTTACGCGGCTTCCGTTGGTGCTGCACGGTGGCAGCGGTATTCCACTGGAAACCCGGCAAATGTTAGCGCGGCAAACGCGTGTTTCGAAATTCAATATCGGCACGGAACTCCGAATGGAATTTGGCAAAGCGTTGCGCAAATCGCTCAGCGAACAGCCAGAGGTTTTCGACAGGATTAAGCTTCTTGCACCTACCGTTGACGCTATGCGTCTGGCCACGGTTGATTTGCTGAAATCGATTTAGATGACAGCCGTTTCGACAAACGGCTCGTTGCGTTCAATGCGTCCAAAACCAAAAGGACTTAAATCGAGCGTTCGATATTGGCCATAGGTAATGAGTTCAGCCATGCCTCGACCCATAGCTGGTGACTGCTGGAAGCCATGACCTGAAAAGCCATTCAGAAACATGAAATTACTTACGTTTGTATGCGGCCCAAAAATCGCATTTTGATCGAGCGTATTATAATCATAATGGCCCGCCCATGAATTCATCACTTTAATGGCGTCAAACTGTGGAATACGAAAAGCGATAGCGGGCCAGACTTTATCTTCCCAAATCGCATGATCCAACTCGAAATCGTCGGGGTCAACGGCATGGTCCACTTCAGGTGGGCAACCGGCCATGTAGTTTTTGCCATCAGTGCGCACGTGTACGCCCGACGGGTCAATTGTAAGCGGCAAATCTACGCCAAGTGGTTTGTTAGCGGCAAACACGAAAGTGTAGCGCTTACGGGCTTCGACCGGAATTTCAATCCCCGCCATGTTTGCAGTCGCATTTGCGCGCGTGCCCGAAGCATTGACAATCACACCGCAAGCAACAACCTCGCCCGTTTGCAGCGTGACGCTTTCCACTTTGGTGCCAGCTTTGTTCTTGGTCATATCAACCACCTGATTGGTGCAATATTCAACGCCACGCTCTTTGGCGCTACGCTTCCACCAATCAAACAAAGTGCCGCCGTCAAAATAGCCTTCGTCTATTTTATTGTGGTTGCCAGCAATAATGTCTTCAAGCTGGTAAAATGGATAGGCGGCTGCAATCTCGTCGCGGCTCATATGTTTGGTTGCCGCTCCGCAAGCCTCTTGCACATACTGCGCTGCCTTAAGGCTATCAGCAAAAGCTTGATTATCCGCCAAATACAAATAGCCAAAACTATGCAGTAGCGGCTTTGGCACGCGCGGATCATTGCCCATATGTCCTTGAAAATTCTTGATAAAGCTCGCACCAAACTGTGAAATCTGGACATTGATCGCCGCGCTGAATTGTTGGCGAATGCAACTATTGGTGAGCGACGTTGCTGCAAATTCATAAGATGGATCGCGCTCAACCACCAGAACTGAACCCTTAAAATCTGGGTTATCGGTTAAGAACCAAGCCACCGAGGAGCCCAGCATTGCCCCGCCGATGATAACCACATCATAGGATTTGTGTTTAGCAGATTGGAAAGTAGGGTTCATTTTTGACGCTCACAGCGGTTGAAACTGTATAGTAGCTGCACAAATCTCAATTCGAAAACTTAAAGGCTGCGGCCAGCGGCTGCGCCACTCGACCATGCCCATTGGAAATTATGGCCGCCAAGATGGCCGGTGACATCCACCACTTCGCCGATAAAATATAGGCCGGAAACAGTTTTGCTTTCCATAGTTTTTTGGTTGATGCCATCGGTTGCCACGCCGCCCAATGTCACTTCAGCGGTGCGATAGCCCTCGGTGCCACCAGGCAAAAACGTGAATTTTTTGATGCCATTGACCAAGGTTTCAAGCGCCGTATTGCCCAAATCGGCAAGGCGCAAAGCATCGGCAGCAAAGGTTTCAGTAAGCTTTTGCGCGAGCCGTTTTGGAAACATCTCAGACAAAATATTGGCTGGCGTAGATTTCCCGCGCAAGCCACGTTCGCTTTTCAAAAATGCTGCCATATCGCGGCCGGGCGCAAGGTCAATCTCGACCGCATCCCCTTCGCGCCAATAAGACGACACTTGCAACATGGCCGGGCCAGACATGCCACGATGTGTCATCAAAAGCGCTTCATCAAATTTACCAGCACCGCAAATGGCACGCACCGGTAACGACAAGCCTGAAAGCTCTGACCAAGTTTCTATCATATTAGCTGGCCAAGTGAATGGAACAAGGGCAGGGCGAACATCTGTTAAGCGGTGGCCAAACTGCTTGGCGAGATCATAGCCAAACCCCGTTGCGCCCATTTTCGGAATTGATTTACCGCCGGTTGCCACCACAAGACGCGTCGCATCAAAAACGCCTTCGCTTGTCTCAACCGAGAACCCGTTTTCGTTGTGGGTTACAAACTCAATTTTGGTGTTGAGCAGCAAAGTGACACCCGCTTCGGTCATAGCAGACGTAATCATCCATATAATTTCTGTGGCCGAGCCATTACAAAATAACTGGCCAAGTGTTTTTTCGTGAAATGAAATATGGCTCTTGCGGACCCACTCAATAAACATTTGCGGCGTGTACGCTTTCAATGCTGAAATCGAAAAAGACGGGTTCTCAGATAGAAAGTTTTTAGCGCTGCAATGAATATTCGTGAAGTTGCATTTCCCGCCGCCTGAAATTCGGATTTTTTCACCCGGCGCTTTTGCGTGGTCAATGATCACTACGCTTTTGCCGCGCCGACCGGCTTCAATGGCGCACATCATGCCTGCCGCACCAGCGCCAAGAACAATCACATCAAAGTTTTTGGCATGTGCCATGAAGCGTCCCCACTGTTGCAAATTGCTATGGCGATGCCCGCCGCTTGCTGCAAGCCCAAATTCCGCAAACCATTATTCATTCGCTAATTGCGGCATTTGGTCTTATAGTGACGCACGCAGCCAGGTGGCCTGTGATAAAACAGGGCAGGTTAGGCTTATGTCAGACAATTCAAACGATATCCGCGCTAAGGCTAACACGCGATTTTTAGACACGCAAAAAAAGGCCGCCGACCGCAAACAAGCCTCAAACGACTATGAGTCTGAGTCTAAGGCACGGGAGGTTAAAACTGCTAAACTCAAAGCTTTGCGCCTTGCCAAAGAAGCCGAAGATCGTTTGACAGCTGCGCTGACGCCCGCGCCGGTTAAAGCCAAACGGGCGTCGCGCGCCAAACCCAAAACCTGATCACCAAAACCTGATCACATCGCCAGCATCATTGCAGCCATAACGATCATTAAGCCATCTTCAATAATCGTAACGGTGGACATTGGCAGGTTCAAAACCGTGCCAAGGCACGCGCAGCGTATCGTTTCTTTGCGCATATTTGCACGCACGACGCCTAAGATTGAAACGATCATAACGATGAGCGCTACCCAGTTTGTGGCCGTCAGTTCAAACCTGAACAGGTAAGCAAACCCCAATGCGAGTTCAATAAACGGGTAGATAAAGCCCCAGGGCTTCCATTTCATTGCCACTAAATCATAGCTCGTATAGGCGTCAGCAAAGCCACGCAAATCCAGCAGTTTGAAGAACGAAAATACCAAAAAGAACCCAGCCATGAAGTTGATCATCCAATTATGAAAAACCATGCCGGTGCTTGCCGTGCCCGCAAAAGATGCAAGTGAAATAAATGCCGCGATTAGCAAAAGGGGATAATAGGTTTGAAACCAGCTTTTGGTTTCAACCGCGCTCATTGCCGCCGACGCGGACGAAGGTTGTGCCAACCGGTATTTGCCTAACGCAGATAAAGCCAAATTGGCTGCAACAAAATCGACACCGGATTTGAAAATGGCCTGTGGCGGTTCAAGCGTAACGATTGCACCGGGAGACAGCGCATCGAGTGCGCGCTCAATTTTCGTGCGGCACCCACCGCATGTCATGCCTTCAACGCTTAGAATTTGTGTCATAGTTTTGTCTTTCAACTTTAAAATTATGGGATAGTTGGTGGCAAACAAATTTAGTGTGAAACATGAAAATCGGTGAAGCTGCGTTAACATCCGGCGTTTCGGCCAAAATGATCCGCCATTATGAAGAGATTGGCTTGCTGCCGCCAAACTTGCGCCGCGCCAACAGCTACCGTGATTATGGCACAAGCGAAGTGCATGAGTTGCGCTTCATCCGGCGTGCCCGCGATTTGGGCTTTGGGCTTGCTGATATTGGCAAACTGCTCGACCTGTGGCGCAACAAGGCGCGCCATAGTTTTGATGTAAAAGCGCTCGCCCGCGCTCATGCAGCTGAACTTAACGCCAAGATTTCCGAGATGGAAGCCATGCGCGACACGCTCGTACTGCTTGCCAATGCCTGCAACGGCGACAACCGGCCAGATTGCCCGATTATCAACGATCTGGCTTCCAAAACTTAAGCCTTAGCCGCCATTGGCTTTCAGCCAGTTTTGCATGAACGTGATCTCGGTTTCTTGCGCCGCAACTACAGCCTCAGCCAATTTGCGGATTTCGGGGTCTTTGCCAAATTGCAGCACGACCTTTGCCATATCAATTGCGCCTTGGTGATGCGGGATCATGCCTTTGGCAAAATCAACGTCGGCATTGCCAGTATAAGGTACCATCATACCGGCCATCATTTTATCCATGGCGATTTTATACACGGCGGTGGATGGAGAATCGGTAGTGCCTGCTGCGGTTTCAGACATGTCCATTTGGTCCATGTTATGGCCACCGGCTATCATTTGATTTTGCAGCAGGCTTACACCACCACCGCCAAGTGCAAGGCCAATCACAAACGTGAGCGCAGTTTTAAGGGTGGACATTTTGAACCTCGTTTTAATTTTGATTTCACGCTTATGAACCTTCCCATATTAGTAAGGTCAACAACCTTTTTCATCATTGCCAATTTGTAATGCCGCACACAAAAACGTATCGCGACAGCGCTTATTTCCGCGCTATAAGTGCTGACAAATCATTTCTGGGTGTCCCGCCAAATGTTCCAATCGTTTTTTCCGCAACCCCGCCAGTTCTTTTTATCATTTCTGTTGTGGTCAGCCATTTGTGTGGCGCTATGGTATGGATACGGCGCGCAAATGTCGGCAGCATTGGGCTTGGGTGTGGCTCCCGATGCCCCCCCCGTTATCGGGCTCGGGCATTTTACAACGCCTGATTTCATTTGGTTTTATGTCTATTACGTCGTTGCAACAGCGCTGTTTGCTATGTTCTGGTTTTGGTACAGCCCGCATAAATGGCAATATTGGTCTATTCTTGGTTCTGCCGCGATATTGCTTGTCACTTATCTTGGAGTTCAGGTGTCGGTTGCGCTCAACAATTGGCGCGGACCGTTTTTCGATGCAGTTCAAAATGCACTGTCGCAAGATGCAACCGCCCCGGATGTCACGGCCGAGCAGCTTTATGCGTTCATCCTGCAATTTACGTCAATCGCGTTTTTCGCAGTGGTGATGTTTGTAGCGACCCGCTTTTTTGTCAGCCATTATGTGTTCCGCTGGCGCACCGCGATGAACGATTACTACATGTCGCGCTGGTCTGAAGTGCGCCATATTGAAGGCGCTTCACAGCGCGTTCAGGAAGATACAATGCGTTTTGCCGGCATTGCCGAAGGCTTGGGTGTTTCAATTGTTGATGCGGTAATGACGCTGATCGCGTTTCTACCGGTGCTGGCTGCGTTGTCAGTCCATGTCACCACCCTGCCTATTGTAGGGCAAATTGGTTCACCGCTTTTGGTGATGGCGATTTTCTGGTCTTTGTTCGGCACGCTATTGTTGGCCATTGTGGGTATAAAATTGCCGGGGCTCGAATTTAAGAACCAGCGCGTCGAAGCCGCTTACCGCAAAGAGCTTGTCTACGGCGAAGACAGTGCCGCGCGCGCTGCGCCAATGACAGTGACAGAACTATTTGGCGACGTGCGCAAAAACTATTTCAGGCTATATTTTCACTATCTTTATTTTAACGTTGCGCGTTCTTTTTACCTCCAAGCTGACAATATCTTCGTCTATGTTTTGCTTATCCCAACCATAGTTGCCGGTAAAATTACATTCGGTATTTTGCAACAGATTCTCACGGCGTTTGGCCAAGTCGCCAACTCGTTTCAATATCTGGTCAACTCATGGACAACGATCATTGAATTGATTTCGATATATAAACGTCTGGCTGCTTTCGAAGCTGCATTCGATAATGTGCCGTTGCCTAAGATCGACCAAGAATGGCTTGAAAAACCGCAAGAAGTTTAAGCGGCATCCATTTTAGGAGCATGCATGATGATCGGATTGATTATAGGCCTCATTTTGTTTCTCGGCGTCCATCTGGCAAAGGTTGCTGCGCCTGAATGGCGCACCAATGTCATTGCAACAAGCGGCGATGGTGCTTGGAAAGGCATTTATAGTATTGCTTCAATTATCGGCTTTGGCCTGATCATTTGGTTCTACAATGACGCCGTCGCTAACGGCCCTTATCTCTATGAGCCGCCGGTTTGGATGAAGCAAACCAATGCGTTGCTAATGCTGTTTGCCTCAATCTCAATGGGCGTTTATCTCTTTCCTGCAGGTCGCCTCAAAGTTGCGCTCAAACATCCCATGTTGCTAGCGGTGAAAATTTGGGCCCTTGGCCATTTGCTTGCCAACGGGTCGCTGGCCGCCATTTTGCTGTTTGGTTCGTTTTTGGCTTGGGCCGTTATTGTGCGGATTTCGCTCAAAAAACGCGAGCAGCGCGGCGAATCCAAGCTGCCGGTCGCGGGCAATGTCAAATGGGATGTGCTGTCTATTTTGGTCGGCTTTGCTCTCTACGTTGTTTTCATGGCCGGTTTGCACGTTTGGCTGTTTGGTGTTTCACCAATTGCCATGTCCTAACGAACGATGTCGAAGTGCGGCTTACAGTTGACCGGCTTCAAAGGCAGGGCTAGGTGACGGGCAACAATGACGCTTTTTGCGCGGAGTGATTTAACATGTCCAATACCAATGACCTTTTTGTCCGCGAAGTTGATGATGAACTGCGCCGGGATAAGCTGAAATCGGTCTGGCGCCGATTTGGCGCAATTTTGATTGCGGTTGCGGTCGCCATTGTCTTAGCGGTGGCCGCATGGACCGGGTACACCAGTTGGTCTACCAGCCGCGCAAATGCTTCCGGTGACAGGTTTTTGGCTGCGCTCGAAGCCGCCCGTGCCGGCAACTCGGATGAAGCGTTGAAAGGCCTGACGGCCCTTGAAGCTGATGGAACCGGCGCTTACCCGCTGCTCGCCCGTTTTCGAGCTGCAACTTTAACAGCGACCAAAGACCCGAAAGCCGCAGTTGCCGCATTTGACGCTGTTGCAGCTGATGGCTCTGTGGCTGAGCCGCTGCGCGATATTGCAAAACTGCGCGCCGCATATTTGCTGGTTGACCATGGCACTTATGCTGAAGTTGCAGAACGCGCTGAAGCCTTATCTGCTGATGGCAACCCGATGCGTTATTCTGCTCTGGAGGCAATGGGCCTTTCTGCCTATAAAACTAGTGATATTGCCAATGCACAAAAGCTATTTGAAGGCATAACTGCCGACGCCGCAGCGCCGGACAGCTTGGCATTGCGCGCTCAAATCATGTTGTCGCTCATTGGCGGCACAACCACAAAAAGCGGAAGCTGATGGCCTTTCTTGCTGCCCTTGTCGGCCGCCCCAATGTTGGCAAATCCACGCTGTTTAACCGCTTAGCAGGCGCTAAACTTGCGCTGGTGGATGACACGCCCGGCGTAACGCGCGACCGTCGTCTGCATGATGCCAATTTGGCGGGGATGAAATTTCGCATCATGGATACCGCCGGTTTGGATGATGCTCCATCTGAATCATTGGCCGGCCGTATGCGAGCACAGACCGAAATCGGCATAAAAGAAGCTGACATCATCCTATTTATGTATGATGCCCGCATTGGCATTACACCGATTGACAGCGTGTTTGCAGAACTGGTGCGCAAATCAGGCAAGCCAGTTGTGCTGCTCGCCAATAAAACCGAATCCCGCGCTTCTGAAGCAGGCATTACCGAGGCCTATGAATTGGGTCTTGGCGAACCTATTGCGATTTCAGCAGAGCATGGCCAAGGCATGCCCGATCTTTACCGCGCGATTGTTGCCGGTCTTGGGCGCGACGTGGCTCTGCCGGAAGAAGACGAAGAATTTGGCGACGCTGAAACCAATGTTGATGTTAACGATGATGACGGCATAATTGTCGAGGATATGGCTTACCTCAATAAGCCAATGCGCATTGCCATTGTTGGCCGCCCCAATGCGGGTAAATCGACGCTCATCAACGCGTTTGTCGGCGAAGACAGGCTTTTGACCGGCCCCGAAGCTGGCATCACCCGCGATTCGATTTCTATTGATATGGAATGGGGCGGCCATAAAATCAGGCTGCACGATACCGCCGGTATGCGCAAACGCGCCCGTGTACAGGAAAAACTGGAAAAGCTGGCAGTCAGCGACGGCTTGCGCTCTATCCGCTTTGCCGAAGTTGTGGTGGTGATGATTGATGTCACCCAGCCATTCGACAAGCAAGATTTGCAAATAGCCGATCTGATCGTGCGTGAGGGCAGGGCTCCAGTGATTGCCTATTCCAAGTTTGATTTGGTTGAAGACCGCCAAGCAAAACTGATTGAATTGCGCGAAATGACCGACCGGCATCTGCCGCAAATCAAGGGCGTGCGCGCCATTCCTGTGTCTGGCGAAACCGGTTACGGTCTTGATAAACTGATGGCCGCCGTGTTTGAAACCCATGAGCGCTGGAACACCCGCGTTTCCACTGGCCAGCTTAATCGCTGGTTTGAGCATATCATCGACAAGCACCCGCCGCCCGCCGTGGCTGGCCGCCGCCTCAAAATCAAATATATCACGCAGGCTAAAACCCGGCCTCCGGGATTTGTACTCATGTGCACACGGCCCGATGCCATCCCGGATTCATACCTGCGTTATCTCTCAAACAACATTCGCGATACGTTTGATTTGGCTGGTATCCCCATCCGCATGATGTTGCGCGAAAGCGAAAACCCGTTTGCTGGCAGGAAGAAAAAGCGCGAGGATTAAGCGTTACGTTTCAAGTGCCTTGTCAATTAACCCTCCATCAAGGTTAATCGTTCACTATCATGCAATCAGCTTCGTTGGCTGGTGCGTTAGTTGCGTTTGCGTACCCGGAGTAAACAGTGTCAGTTGCTTTCACGATTAAAAAATCGCGGTCAAAGCCGCGTGCAGTTGGTTTTGGCGCTTCGTTTGGGTTGGCCGCTTCCATCGCTCTTGGTTTGATCTTGTTTACAACCACCGATGTTGCCCGGCAGGATGCTTCTGCCATGATTGCAGGCAATGGCAGCTGGGCCAATTTTATTGAAAAATCGCCCGTTGGCTCCACTCATGCCGCGTCGATGGCGTTTGGCATTGACCCGATTACGACAGGTTCAAACGTTCCGTTCGGGGCGAAAATTAGCGGCGTGGGCGAGGTGGCGTTTGCGCCGAAGAATACCAAGCCTTCCACGACACCAGACGAAACCCGCGTCAATCGCAAAGAAAAGCTCGGGCGCATTGTTGAACTTTCCCCGGTAACACCGCCTAAAGCGTTTAACGCCGGTTCTGTTTTGCAACGTTCATCAAGCCTGATGTTATCGTCCCATACGGCCACTGAACTTGCTGGTGATTTTGAGCAGCCAAAATTGAAAGCGGGTGCGAAATCAATCGAAGTGGCTATGGAGTTCCATGCAAAAAAGAAGCCGGTTGTCTTAGTTGACGTAATGCCGGCTGCTGTCGCCAAACTGGTGACAAACCCTATCGCAGATGTCCTTGCCACGGCCTATGCCCCAGTCGAGCCTGACTATGCTTCTCAATCTCCGTTTGGTGCTATTTTGAAAGAAGAAAAGGCACAAGGCCGGTTCGTGCCATCCATTGGGCCTAAAGACCATTTATGGGCGCAATCAGTTCTTTCGCCTGATGTGTTTTCTGAAAAAGAACAACGATGTTTGGCCGAGGGAATTTATTTCGAGGCGCGCGGGGAAATTGAAAAGGGTCAAGCCGCCGTAGCGCAGGTTATTTTAAACCGCGTTCGCAATCCGAATTATCCCAACACAATCTGCGGTGTGGTTTATCAAAACATCACATGGTTTAACCGATGCCAGTTTTCGTTTGCTTGCGACAAAATCAAGGATCACGTTATTCCCGGCAGGCACTGGGAAACGGCTAAGGCCATTGCCTTGGCCGTGACCGCAGGTAAGATTTGGATTGATGCCGTTGGCTCATCCACGCATTATCATGCAAACTATGTTTCACCCAATTGGGCACCAACCATGACCAAAGTTGCCAAAGTGGGCCAACATATCTTTTACCGCACCCGGTTTGGAGGCTGGAGCTGACTCGCGGCAATACCAGATTGATTCGCGTGCGGCAGATCGCCTGAATATGCTGAAGGCAGCATAAGACATTGAAATAATACACAAAAATTGGTCTGTTTGCTAAGCTGCTTTCAGCTTGACGGCACAAACGCCGCTGACTATGTTCCGGCCAACTTTGAGGGGTGGGTAACCGCTTTTGAAAGCTTGCTGGTCAGCCAGCGGATCGGCGTTTGAAAATGGCAGATGATCTTGATGCAAGGCGCGCTTCACTTGAAAAGCGGTTGGCCGAACACCGGATCAAGGCCGATGAGCAAGCGCCCAAATCCAGTGGCAACGACAAAGCGGGGATGGCCCAAGCCGTAAAGCTGTCGAGCGAGTTTATCGCTGGCGTTGTGGTAGGGGCGGCTCTTGGGTGGGGATTGGATCAGGTGGCAGGCACAAAGCCCTTTGGGATGATTGTCTTGCTGCTTCTAGGGTTTTGTGCGGGTGTTCTAAATGTTCTTCGCACGGTTGGGTCTGTGCCAACGCCGAACATCGACGATAAATAGTTTTGAAAAATTTGACGCTGGTTATACGAATCTGGTCATACGAATAAAGTGAAAGAAGACTTTTGTGGCAAACGACCCAATCCATCAGTTTAAGATATCAAACTGGATGCCAATTGAAGTAGGCGGCCTTGATTTATCATTCACGAATTCCTCTGCCTTTATGGTTGCAACCGTTGTTGCAGCGAGTTCTTTTTTAATGCTGTCGACGAGCGGCCGCGCACTCATTCCGTCGCGCCTTCAGTCAGTTTCAGAGATTGCCTATGAGTTTATTGCCAACATGCTGCGTGATGCGGCTGGCAATGGCGCGATGAAGTTCTTCCCCTTCGTGTTTTCACTCTTCATGTTTATTTTGGTTTCGAATTTGTTTGGCATGTTCCCTTACTTTTTCACTGTGAACAGCCATTTGATTGTTACTTTTTCATTGTCGATGCTGGTGGTTCTAACGGTCGTTGTTTATGGCATTTACAAACACGGGCTAAAGTTTTTTGGGCTGTTTGCGCCTGAAGGCGTGCCCGCAGCACTGATGCCGATTGTGGTTCCCATTGAAATTATCTCGTTTTTGTCGCGCCCGATCAGCCTTTCAGTGCGGCTGTTTGCAAACATGCTGGCGGGCCACATTACGCTCAAAGTGTTTGCCGGTTTCGTGGTAACCATGAGCGCTGCTGGCGCAGTGGGCACGGTTGGAGCCATATTGCCGCTGTTCATGACCGTGGCCATCACAGCACTTGAATTCCTCGTTGCATTTTTGCAGGCCTATATTTTCTCACTTCTCACCTGCATGTATCTCAACGACGCCCTCCATCCGGGCCACTAAGCTGGCCTAAACTATCAACCGGCAGCACACCGCCACATCTTAAAACTTTCAAGGAGCCTTACAAATGGAAGCAGAAGCAGCAAAATACATCGGTGCCGGTTTGGCATGTTTTGGCATGGCCGGAGCCGCACTCGGCGTTGGTAACATTTTCAGTAGTTTTTTGTCGGGTGCATTGCGCAACCCTTCAGCCGCTGACGGGCAATTCGGCCGCTTGGTATTCGGTTTTGCCGTGACAGAGGCTTTGGGTATTTTCTCGCTGCTCGTAGCGTTGATTTTGCTGTTCGTGGTCTAATTTGATTGCGATTAATGCACTCACCGGCCGCCCAAAGGCCGGTGAAATTGTTTAGGCGGGAGTAATAAGCATGTTCGTATCAGCGGCATTGGCTGCAACAGAAGTTGTCGGCGAAGCTGGTTCCAGTGAAAGGGGCCTATTTCCGCCGTTTGACCCAACCCACTTTACATCACAAGTTTTCTGGCTTGCCGTCACTTTTGGCGCGTTTTACATTTTTATATCGCGCGTTGCGCTGCCGCAAGTTGGTAGCGTGCTTGAAACGCGAGCCGTCCGCATTGCAAAAGATTTAGAAGAAGCAAACGCAATGAAGGCGCAGGCTGATGCAGCACTGGCTGCCTATGAACAGTCATTGGCAACGGCCCGCAGCAATGCAAATGACATCGGTGGCCAAGCGCGCGACGCTGCAAAAGCCGACGCAGAAGCTACCCGCACTCGCATTGAAGCCGGTTTGGCTGCTCAAATGCAAGACGCTGAACACCGCATTGGCGATATCAAAGCCAAAGCGATGGGCAATCTCGATGGCATAGCCGAGGAAACGGCTACTGCGATTGTCGCACAATTGTTTGGTGGAAAATTCGACAAAGCCGCAATCACCGCCGCGGTTAAAGCCGCACGCGCCAGCTGAGGAGCACGAATATGGACGCAACATTTTTCGCGCTGGTTGGCCTGATTATTTTCATTGGCATTATAGTCTACCTGAAAGTGCCGGGTATGGTCACAAAGGCGCTCGACGAGCGGGCCGGCGCTATTTCAGATCAATTGGCTGAAGCAAAAAGCTTACGTGAAGAAGCGCAAAAACTTTTGGTTGGCTATCAGAACAGGCGTGTTGAAGCTGAAAAAGAAGCCGAAGACATTATTGCTGCTGCAAGACGTGATGCTGACAATATCGCTGAAGAGGCCCGCGCTAAAACGGCTGACTATGTTAAACGTCGTGAAGCTATGGCTGCCCAAAAAATTGGTCAAGCTGAAACCGACGCAATCAACGACGTGAAAAGCAAGGCTGTCGAAATTGCAATTGCCGCTTCCACAAGTTTATTGAGCGACCGTATGGATGCCAAGGCTGCTGGTGATATGTTCAAATCAAGTTTAATCGAAATCAAGTCTAAGTTAAACTGAACCCACATGTTTGGATTCACTTTGAAGGGCCGCGGGTGCGGCCTTTTTATTGTGTATTTTTCGGTAGCGCATTTTTAAGGGGCGCAAAAGTAAACCTGTGCAGCCGGGGTACCCCGCCAAATTCAAAAATTGCATCTGTATGGCGCAGCGCACTGCCATACCCCTTATGCTTTTCAAACCCGTAATTTGGGTGGACTAATCCAGCGTTGACCATCATTTGGTCACGCGTAACTTTGGCGACAATGGAAGCTGCCGCAATCGACACCGAGCGCTCGTCGCCCTTCACCAAAGCTGTTGCAGGGCAAGACAAACGATCAGGAACGCGGTTGCCATCAATCAGCACATGATCTGCGCTCACGCTAAGGGTGCAAATTGCATTGCGCATCGCCATCATTGTTGCTTGCAAAATATTGAGTTGATCAATCGTCTCGGCGTTGACCGATGATATCGAAACGGAGCGGGCCGAATGTAAAATCGCTTCAAATAATGTTTTGCGTTGGTTTTCTGTTAGTTTTTTTGAATCATTCAGCCCATCTGGCACATTAGCTAAGTCCAGAACCACTGCTGCGGCAACAACGGGGCCAGCCAAAGGCCCACGCCCTGCCTCATCAACACCCGCAATACACATAAAGCCTTTAACTATAAGCTTGCGCTCAAAGGCATCATCAGGCCCAACGGGGCCTAAAGGAAACAACGAAGAATCGGCGCGGGTGCGAGGCATAATTGCTTTTCACAGCCCGGCCAATTCTTCGCAAGCCCGCTGACGTACGTGGGGCGAAGCCAGCGGGATAGAGAATTAATTAAAACTCTAGAAAAGACACATTTGTTTTGGCGCGGCATGGGGCGCTACAAACAAATCTGTGCGCAATTGCTTTCGTGAAACATTCATACCCAATTGCTTGGCTTTAATCTCAAACCTTCTCCCGATTTGCCAAGCGTATGGGCCATCTCCGCGCATCCGTTTGCCCCATTCAGCATCATAATCCTTGCCATCCCGCATTGAGCGGATCAATGTCATGACATGGCGGAACTTGTCAGGATAATGCCGGAGCAACCATTCTTTAAACACCGGCGTAACCTCCAGCGGCAGCCGCAGCATGACATAACCTGCCTCTTTGGCACCGGCAGCAGAGGCCGAATCAAGCAAGCGCTCAACCTCATGGTCATTTAACCCGGGGATGATAGGAGCAGTCATTACATTGCAGGCAATACCAGCCTCATTTAGCGCCCGCATGGTTTCAAGCCGCCGTGAAGGCGATGCAGCGCGTGGTTCCATGGCGCGCGCCAAGGTTTTATCTATCGTCGTGAGCGATATCGCCACCTTGGCGAGCCCCCGCTCTGCCATGCGCGACAAAATATCCATATCACGCATAATCAATGCCGATTTTGTTACAATAGAAACCGGGTGGTTTTGCCGATCGAGTACTTCCAAAATACCGCGCATCAAACCCCATGTTTTTTCAATAGGCTGATAGGGATCAGTATTCGTCCCAATAGCAATGGTTTGCGGCACATAATTGGGGTGTGATAATTCACGTTCCAACAATTCAACAGCATCGGGCTTGGCATAAAGACGCGTTTCAAAATCAAGCCCTGGCGACATACCCATATAGGCGTGCGTTGGCCGGGCAAAACAATAGACACACCCATGCTCACAGCCACGATAGGGGTTAATGGAGCGATCAAATGGAACATCCGGCGATTGATTGCGGGTAATGATCGTGCGCGCACGTTCAACTTGAACAGTGGTTTTCAAAACGGGGAGTTCTTCTTCAATCTCCCAGCCATCATGAAAAATAGCCCGCTGCCCGGTTTCATAGCGCCCGCTTGGGTTAATCGCAGATGCCCGCCCGCGGCGCGTCCTGCTATCAACACGAATGCCCGCTTCTTCAATCATTTGGTTGCCATGCATTGCGCGGTGCGTGCCAAAGGCTGCTGCGCCTGCATTTGCAATTACATCCAACATTGGTAATTCTCCAGATTGAGCGGGTATTAATTCCTACTCTTAGAATTAGAACATTACAAGAACAGAATTGCACATGCTTGCCAAAATGTTGAAATAGCTGGAGTGGGGCCGGATGTGATTGAAATAACCAAAGCGAAGGAACACCCATCAAGGCATTGGGTTTAAGCCGGTCTGGACCGCTGACATAAAGCCGGTTAAATGGCCGTTATGATCACAGCCTTCATCCTTGCCAATGATGACGCCAAAGCATTGACCAGAACATTGAATGCTTTAATCAGCGCAACCGTTGACGGGTTGGTCCGTGAAGTTATTCTGATTGCGAGGGGTGCCAACGAAGTTGCAACAAAAGTGGCTGATCATGCCGGTTGCAACTTGGTTCAATTGGAACAATTTCCCGCGGCCATAAAAGCCGCAAAGGGCGAATGGCTCATTGTCTTTGAAGCCGGTGCATTGCCGGAATTAGGCTGGGTTGAGGCTGTCGGCCAGCATGTTCAATCCAATGGCGCAACTGCGCGCTTTACCCGCTCGCCTTTAACGCCGCGCAAATTGTTTGAGCGCTGGTTTCAGCCAGAACTGCCTTTGGCATTGGGCTTGATCATTGAAAAACGAAAAGTCTTGGTTTTGGGCGAAGCTGCACTCTGCCTGCCTGAAAATTTGGCGAAAGCTGCCAAGCCAAAAACTATGCCGGCAGCTCTGCGCCCCGCTTCAAATGCTCATCCAAACGGGGCATAATTTCTACGAAATTGCAGGGCTTATGCCGGTAATCAAACTGCGGTGCTAGAATGCCGTCCCATGCGTCTTTGCAAGCGCCGGGAGAACCGGGCAATACAAATACAAATGTGGTGCCAATCAGGCCTGCCGTGGCGCGTGATTGCAAGGTCGACGTGCCGATTTTGCCCATCGACAATGTGTGAAATGCTACCGAAAAGCCTTCCATGCGCTTTGAAAACAAAGGCTCAATTGCTTCTGGTGTCACATCGTGACCGGTAAATCCGGTGCCTCCAGTCGTGATAATACAATCGGCAATTCCGCTTTCAGCCCAGCTTTTCACGGTGCTTCGAAGCTGTGAAATATCATCAGGCTGGATTACTCGTGCCGCTAGAACATGGCCGGCATCAATGATCCGGCCCTCCAGCGTATCGCCGGATTTATCATTGTCCAATGTGCGTGTGTTGGATGCGGTCAACACAGCAAAGCGCACGGGGACAAAGGCCCGCGATTTATCTAAAGCCATTGGATTTGCCTCCGCTCTTTGTGGGCAATACCCACCAGCTTGGAAATTTGGCTGCGATTAAAAGCGCAGCCGCGGAAGCCAAAGCTGCATTGAGATAAAGGCCATAACATGTCGCTCCAGAGCCGGACATACGCGTTAAGAGTGGCTGCGTTTCTGCCAAAGCAATTAAAACATCACCAATTGCCGGGCAAATTTGCAGGGCTGGCAACTGCAAATCATTGCGGGTACGCGATAACCATTCGGCGAATTCATCAAGTTCCAATCTTTCTGGCACCATAGGCAGTGCGGGGTTGTTGCGGTTGGACAACCTTTGAAAAACTTCTGGCGTGCTCACGTTTGTACGAGGGTTTACCAAAACCAAATGCAGTTCCGGCAGGTCATAAACAGCAGTTAATTGCTCGCCAATACCTTTGGCAACCAATGGCTTGGCGGCCAAACACATTGGCACATCCGCGCCTAAGCTCATCGCAACATCAGCTACAATTGAGTCTGGGATTATGAAAATTTTAGCAATTGCCCGAAGTGTTGCAGCTGCATCACTGGACCCACCGCCGATGCCCGATGAAACCGGCAAACGTTTGGTCAAATGAATTTGTAAGGGTGCAAAATCAAATTTCGCACGCAAATGGTCACGCGCTTTGGCTGCAAGATTATCGTTGCTGCAATCCAACCCTACAGCGAAAGGCCCATCGATTGTGAAGCTGTCTTCGGTAGTAATAGAAACAGTGATGTTGTCGCCAATATCAGCGAAAACAACCAAACTTTCCAGCAAATGGTAACCATCTGTGCGTTGTCCGGTTACATGCAATGACAGGTTTATTTTGGCAGGCGCAAACTCGATAATCGACAACACTCAATCCTTGCGCACATGATATTCGCCACTATCAGGATTTTTGATTAAAGTTCCTTGCGCGCCGGTTTTCTTTTCGGTTGCTTGCGCCTTGGCTTTTTGGTTCACACCGTCAGCGGTTTTTAAGAGCGATTTGTAACCAAACCACGCCAATACGCCCACAGCTGCAAAAAACAGAATTTGAGGCATTGGTATCTCCAAGGGTTTAGATGCACAAACTATAATGCCCGCTCTGCGCCGTAAAGGGTTTAGCTTGGGGCGCTTAAACCAATTCTTGCCCACAACGTTTGCTCATCGACACGTGCCAGCGTTTCGTCTGCCAACCCAGCGCCAATTTGGCTAAGATTTGTTTCAGCCATAAAAGAAACAGCAGGCATGCTGGCCCTCCGCCCCAAAAAGCCGCGCGGTGTTGAAATCAGTTTCAATTCAGCTTTTTCGCCGTAGCGCGTTTTGATCACAGATCGAATATCCCCAATACTGTCAATCAACCCTAAGGCCAAAGACTTTTCAGCCAGCCAATATTGCCCGTTGAAAATATCCGGGTTGTCAGCAAGTCTTGCCCCACGCCCTTCTTTTACAAGGTTGATGAAAACCTGATGCATATCGGCGAGTAATTCGTTGAGTTTGGCAACGTCTTCCTTTTTTTCCTTTTGAAACGGGTCAAGTGAAACCTTGCTCACGCCAGCGGTGTAAACACGGCGTTCGACGCCGATACGTGAAATTGCATCAGAAAATCCGAATGTCGCTGCAACAACGCCAATGGAGCCGATTACCGAACACGGATCTGCAATAATTTCATCGCCAGCACATGCAATCATGTAGCCACCGGAAGCCGCGGCATCTTCAACAAATATCAGAACTTTTTTGTCTTTTTCCTTGGCCAAATCGCGAATTCGCTTGTAAATCAGCCGTGATTGCACCGGCGAGCCGCCTGGCGAATTTATTATGATAGCAACTGCCGGCGCTTGTTTCACGTCAAATGCCCGCTCCAGCAATGCAGCCGTTGATGCAATCGATAATGACGGCCGAAACTGCGACCCCCCGGCTGCAATCGCGCCAGACATCCTTACAACGGGAATAATAGGCGCATCAGAACGCCAGCGCCGCGGGATTAAAGTACGGATTTTTTCAAGCATTTCAGTCTCCAAACACTTTTAGCTATGTATGCTTTGAATTGTCGCGAACAAGGGGCTTTTGTTCAAAGCCCTTCCAGTCCATTGTTCACTGCCTCTGCCTTTGGTAAAAATGCTTCAGAACCCTTTGCGTGCAGCACATGGGCGGGCAACAGGTTTAGTCGCGCGCGCGAGCCTTTTTTGCCACGAACAATAACGCGTATCGCTGCGGCCTCAGCGTGCGGGTGAACAGGTATAATCTCCAGCGCACCAAAACGCCTGCCAATGGCGTTAAGAATATCTGTCAAAGATTGAGGGCGGGCTATCATTGCCATTCCGCCGCCCGGTTTTACAATGGCCGCCGCGGTGCGAATCCAATCTTCAAACAAGGTTGTGCTCATCACATGAGCATTTGCTTTGGCCGGGTCAGGGGTTTGCCGATCTGAAACATCATTAAAAGGTGGGTTGAAGATTGCAAAATCAAATCGATTGTTTATCAGGCCCGCTGCCTGCCGCTGATCCCCGCGCAAACTGACATCGGCTTCAACAATTGTGACACGATCCCGAAAGCCGACGTTTTGCGGCAATGCCAAGCTTAGTCGCGCGCAATTGACCATAAACGAATCATGCTCAAATAGCGTTATTCGTGATTCTGAAAGGCGGCTGAGCACCGCAAATCCGGCAGCACCAGCGCCTGCTCCTAAATCGGCGCATTGGCCATCAAACCCGCGTGGAACTGCCGCAGCAAGCATCATGGCATCAATGCCTGAACGATGCCCGGCGCCAACTGGCTGAACAAGGTGAAATTGCCCGCGATGAAACTGATCGATTGAAAAGCCACTCATTGGGCGGTTTCAGGGCTGACGCAGTTCATGACCAAGCCCCGCGTCGTGCATTAGGTCAACGGCTTCTTTGAAATCATCACTGTCAACAAGGATACGCCGCATAATAAAACCGGCTGAACCTTCGAGCACGCTCATATGGCTATCGGCAATAAACGCGCGCAGCCCGGCATCTCGAAGCAGACATTCAGCGAAAGATAACAACACAGGATCGTTTGTGCGAATAAGTTCTTCCATGCGTCTCAGGTCGCAAATCGGCACCGAAAGTGCAAGGGGTTGCAAAAAACTGTTGTATTGACCGCAAAATTATCAGCCGCGCGAAAATGACGCCTTTTCGAATGATGCAGGGAATGTCAATACAGCATGGATATGACAGGGGTAGTGTAAGCATGGCCGTTATTGTTTCATTGGACCGCAAAAGCCGTCAGGCCAGCGTCCAAGCCCTGCTTGACCTTACTGCAGCTGATATGTCCCGTGTCAACGAGCTTATCCTGTCGAAGGCCGGCTCTGATGTGCGGCTGATACCTGAAATTGCCCGTCATCTGGTCTCATCAGGCGGCAAGCGCCTTCGTCCGATGTTGACGTTGGCGGCTGCAAAAATGTGCGGCTATACCGGCGACGCCCACATTAAACTGGCTACCGCTGTAGAATTTATGCACACCGCAACGTTGTTGCATGATGATGTCGTTGATGAAAGCGGCATGCGGCGCGGTTCGCGCACGGCCCGTGTGATTTGGGGTAATCAAGCCAGCGTTTTAGTTGGTGATTTTCTTCTTGGGCAAGCCTTCCGTATGATGGTGGACACGGGTTCGCTGGGGGCTCTTGAAGTGCTTTCAACCTCCGCTTGCGTTATTGCTGAAGGCGAAGTGATGCAGCTTGCAGCAGCAAAGAACTTAGAGACAACAGAAGACGAGTATCTGGCTGTCATCAAAGCCAAAACAGCGTCGTTGTTTTCTGCGGCTGCTGAAATTGGCCCGATTATTGCCGGTTCTGCTAACTCTGAACGTGTTGCCTTGCGATCATATGGTATCAATCTTGGTTATGCATTTCAGCTGGTGGATGATGCACTTGATTATGGCGGCAATGCCAAAGACCTTGGAAAGAATATTGGCGATGATTTCCGCGAAGGAAAAGTAACATTGCCAGTCTTGCTGGCTTACCGGCGTGGCACAGATGTTGACCGTGCATTTTTGCGCAGCGCGATTGAAAAAGGCGAGACCAATGCCGACGCACTGGCACATGCCACGAGTTTAATGCGCAAATATAGCGCTTTGTCTGATACGATTTCCCGGGCTGTCAGTTATGGCCAAGTTGCGCGAGATGCATTGGCTCCACTAAATGACACGCAACATAAAGCGGCTTTGTTGGAAGTTATTGATTATTGCGTATCACGGGTCACTTAGATTTGACTTGTCCTCGTTTGGATGTTGAAGACAAGCCCTGCTTACGCCACGATGTTAATTCAAACCAATGTAACGTGAAGCCTTAAGGTGATATCACTATCTCTTATGCTTTTTGATCGACAGCACATTTGAAGGTGGATAATTTTGGGGTCTTTCCGTTCTCGCATCATCGCAGTTTTAGGCTTTTCAGCAGCGGCAGTGTTTTTGCTTTTGCCAGCGTTTGCAGTAGAAAATGAGCCGGAAGCGCCACTACCGGGCACTTTCGCAGGGTCATATCTAGCAGGCCTGACAGCAGATGCTGATGATGATCGTGAAGATTCGATCCGGTTTTTCAACCAAGCTTTGGCTTTAAGCGGTGACAATCTGCAGGTTAAACAAGGCTTGTTTCTTACGTTATTATCAACCGGCGATTTTACCAAGGCAAAGCCTTTGGCCGAAATATTGAAAGACCAGCCTGATATTGACCGCATGGCGCGGCTGCTTCTTGGCGTTTCCGCAATTAAAGACGGAAAGTATTCTGACGTTAAAGATCTGCTCAAAACCACCCAGCCGTCAGACCTTGACCGTCTAATTGCAGGCCTCATCGCTGCTTGGGCTGAACAGGGTGCAGGTAAAACAAAAGAAGCGTTGGCCTCAATTGATGCGCTTGCCGGCCCGGACTGGTATTTACCCTTTAAGCGAGTGAACTCTGCTTTGATTGCAGATTTGGCAGGGCAAAAGGACGAAGCCGCCAAGGCATACGATGTGGCATTGAAAGACGAAACAGCGATGCAAGCGGCACCGGATGCATATCTTCGGATGATCGAGGCTTATGCGATATTTTCAGCGCGCAGTGGCAACAATGCCCGCGCTTTTGAGGTTTTACAAAAAGGCCAAGAAATTGCGCCCGGCCGCCCGATGTTTGAAACAGTTCGCACGGCAATCATGGCTGGCAAAGCACCAAATCCTTTGGTTGCTGACGCCAAACAAGGCGCAGCCGAAGTGTTATTCACGATCGGTATGGCCATTAATCGTCAAGGTGCAGAGCCATTCGTTGAGCGTTACTTGAAAATGGCAGCCGATTTGGCACCCAACGACGACCTTATTCGTTATGAATTAGGCCGTCTTTCTGAGCGTCTTGGACGAAACGCCGATGCTGTCACCCAATTTGCATCCATTAAAAAAGGGGCACCGTTGTACCGTTTGGCGCACTTGCAACTGGCTTTGAACCTGACGGACTTAGAGCGCAATGCAGAAGCCATGGTGCAGCTCCGTTCCATTATTACGGAGGACCCAACGGATGTGCGCGCTTATCTGGCATTGGGTGGTATTCATAACCGTGCCAAAGATTATCGCAGTGCGGCAACTTTGTATGATGAGGCGATTACAATCGTTCCAGTCACCAATCCTGATTCTTGGAACCTGCATTACCAGCGCGGTATTGCTCATGAGCGCCTCAAAGAATGGGACATCGCCGAACCAGCTTTTCGTAAAGCCTTGGAGCTTAAGCCCAACGATGCGGATGTTCTAAATTACCTTGGCTATTCACTTATTGATAAAGGCCTCAAGCTCGATGAAGCGGTAAAAATGGTTGAGAAGGCTGTCGAGTTGGAGCCCGATAGTGGATTTATTATTGATTCTCTTGGTTGGGCTTACTTTCGTTTAGGCCGATTGGATGATGCAATTGTTGAATTGGAACGGGCCATTGCCATTTTGCCGGGCGATGCAACCATCAACGATCATTTGGGTGATGCCTACTGGGCCGTTGGCCGTAAAACTGAAGCACGTTTTCAATGGAATCACGCTCTCAAGGGCCAACCTGAGCAAGGCGAGCGGCTTAAAATCCAAAATAAGATTGGCGTTGCTTTGACCGAACAGGCTTTGGCCCGAAAAGCGCATTTGGAAGCTTTTGAAGCCGCAAGACTGGCGGAAGAAGCAGAAGCCAAGAAGAAAGCTGCAATGGAAGTGCCCGTGCCGGATGCAGGCGCAAAACCCGCTGAGACCAAAATGGCAAATGCAGATGGTGCCGTAGTGTTGAAATCACCTTTTACTGTGGTTGCCGGTCAATCGCTTTGGACAATTGCCAAAGATGTTTTGGGCAATGGTCAACGTTTCGTCGAAATCATAGCACTGAACCCAGAACTCAAACGCAACCCGGCGCGCATTTTCCCGGGTCAGGAATTGAAGTTACCGCAATAGGGGCCACATTCTTGACGCCTAACACTGGACTGCCTAGGACATGCCGACGGTACTTTGGATGGTAAAATGAACTCGCGCCTTGCTCATATGGACCCAACACGCTCGTTTCAGGGCTTGATACTGACGCTTCATGATTATTGGGCCCGTCATGGCTGTGTGATCTTACAGCCTTACGATATGGAAGTGGGCGCGGGCACGTTTCATCCGGCAACTACACTTCGCGCCCTTGGACCAAAAAGCTGGAACGTGGCCTATGTGCAGCCGTCACGCCGTCCGAAAGACGGTCGCTATGGCGAAAACCCCAACCGTTTGCAGCATTATTATCAATATCAGGTGATGCTAAAGCCTAATCCTTCCAATTTGCAGGAATTATATCTGGGGTCACTCGATGCCATCGGTATCGATACCAAATTGCACGATATCCGCTTTGTTGAGGATGATTGGGAAAGCAAAACCCTTGGCGCGTGGGGCCTGGGCTGGGAGTGCTGGTGCGACGGTATGGAAGTAAGTCAGTTCACGTATTTCCAGCAAATCTGCGGTATTGAATGTGCGCCCGTGGCCGGTGAATTGACCTATGGTCTTGAGCGCCTCGCCATGTATGTGCAGAGCGTTGACAATGTTTACGACCTTAATTTCAATGGCCTCGAAGGCGACCAAAAAGTAACCTACGGCGATGTTTTTTTGCAGGCCGAGCAGGAGTATTCGCGCCATAACTTTGAGTTCGCCAACACCGGAATGCTCCTGCGTCATTTCACGGATGCTGAACAAGAATGCGGAGCGTTGCTGAAAGCTGGCTTTGCCGGGGCCAGCAAATTGCACCTTTGCGTGATGCCAGCTTATGACCAGTGTATAAAAGCCAGCCATATGCTCAACCTGCTCGATGCCCGCGGCGCCATGTCAGCCACCGACCGTCAGCGCTATATTCTATCCGTGCGGGATCTGGCGCGCCAGTGCGGCGAAGCCTTTATGATGACAGAAGCCGGCGGGGCAAAACTGGCCGCTTGAACCAAGCTTGATTGCTGCGCCAACATGAATTTAGCGATGCAGACGTAAATTAAGCTATGTTGCAATTTGGAGAAATTATGATGTTCAATCGCCGACTTTTTTTGATTGCTACCTGCCTTTTGCTTACAGCACTTTCCGCACGTCCAGCGATAGCATCAGACCCGCTTGAGCCTTTGAAATACATATACGCCAATATTAATACCGGGCGGGACAAAGAGCCATTCTCAGCTGGCCTACAAGAATTATATGACGCGGCGGTTAAGCGCTCTGAAGAATTGCAGGAGCCTGTTTCGGGGCTTGATTTCGATTATTCGATTAATGGCCAAGATTATGAAGAGAGCACAGCAGCCTCTGTAAAGTATGAGATCGTGTCGCAAGACGATACGAACGCGGAAGTGAAAGTCACATTCAAGAATTTCAATATGCACGAATTGCGATATTTTCTGGCTAATGAAGGCGGTGATTGGCTTGTGGATGATGTTGTAAGCAAGACACCCGATAGTGAGTGGATCTATTCCGAATTGCTCAAAGAAGGCGCAAAATAACTATCGCGTGTGTTTTATTGTCGGCGTTGCTTTCTGGCCGTCTTCCGTGAGCTGATTAAATAAACGATTTTCCAATATCCATTCTGCTAAAGCCGCCCGGCCATTCAATTGCGCCGATGCCGGTATAGGCCGCATCCATCGCATCTTTGAGCGTTGCGCCTCTTGCGGTTACGTTCAGCACGCGGCCCCCATTGGCAAGCAATCGCCCTTTTGAAATTTGTGTTCCAGCGTGAAACACAATCGCACCGGTTTTGGTCGCCTCGTCAACGCCGCCGATAACTGTGCCGCGGTCCACCGTGCCGGGATAGCCATTAGCGGCCATGACTACGGTTAGTGCACTGTCGTTTGACCATTCGGCAACATGGCCTAGAAGTTCGCCTTTGGCGGCAGCCAATAGCAATGGCACAACGTCGCTGGTCAATCGCATCATGAGCACTTGGCACTCAGGGTCGCCGAACCGGGCGTTATATTCAATTAATTGCGGGCCTTCGTCGGTCAGCATAAGTCCTGCATAAAGCACACCGGAAAAGGGTGTGCCGCGTGCCGCCATCGCAGCCAAAGTTGGCTTGATAATGTGATCCATGACATCGGCTTCCAGAGCAGGCGTCATATTTACCGCAGGTGAAAACGCGCCCATACCACCGGTGTTCGGGCCTTTATCGCCATCAAAGGCGCGTTTATGGTCTTGTGCGGTTCCAAACGGCAAAGCGATTTTTCCATCGCACAAATAAAAGCAACTGGCCTCGGTGCCAGTTAGAAATGCTTCAACGACCACTTCTGCACCTGCTACGCCAAACGCGCCTTCAAAACATTCTTCGATGGCGTCGAACGCATCAGCAAATGTTTCGGCAATGGTCACGCCTTTGCCTGCCGCCAAACCATCGGCCTTGATTACGACCGGTAACTTTAACCCACGCACATAGGCTTTAGCTTTTGTGGCATTGTTAAAGCGCTGGTAAGCGGCGGTCGGGATGTTGTTTTCGGCACATAAATCTTTGGTAAAGCCTTTTGATCCTTCAAGTTGCGCGGCGGCAGCCGTCGGACCAAAAGCTAGAACATTGGCTGCAATCAACGCATCCGCCATTCCCGCAACCAATGGGGCTTCAGGGCCGATAACCACCAGATCAACGGATTCAGCCTTGCAAAATGCAATTATTGCTGCGTGATCGGTAATTTTGACCGAGGCATTGGTGCCGCAAGCGGCTGTGCCGGGGTTGCCGGGAGCAATAAACAAAGTTCCAAGCAGAGGCGATTGGCTGATTTTCCAAGCTAGGGCATGTTCACGCCCGCCAGAACCGATCAGTAAAATATTCATATGAGAGCTCCAGCCAAACCTAGCCTCGGGTTAGAAAGGACCGAACGCCGCGTCAACAGCAAGTCTTGACCATACACAATATGGCTGGCACGACGGGCCATGGAACCAGTTCAAACCAACACCATGCAAGGACGCGTTGTCGATGCACCGTCTGGACATTGGGTCTATCGCATTTTGCCAAAATCACTATGGCCTTATGCGCAATTGGCACGTTGGGACAGACCAATTGGCTGGCTATTATTGCTTTGGCCGTGCCTTTGGTCTGCTGCTTTGGCTGCGCAAAGCACGCTGCCAAATTTTTGGCACATGGTGCTGTTCGTTATCGGCGCAATTGTAATGCGTGGGGCAGGGTGCACTTACAACGATATTATAGATTCAAAAATAGACATGATGGTCGAGCGCACCCGCTCCCGGCCTTTGCCTTCCGGCCAGATTGGCAAACGCGAAGCTTGGTTTTTTTTAATAGCCCAAGCGCTGACCGGCTTTCTAGTTTTGATCCAGTTCAATTGGTTTTCGATATGGCTGGGCATTGCCTCACTTGGCATTGTTGCGGCCTATCCATTTATGAAACGCATCACCAATTGGCCGCAACTGGTATTGGGTTTGGCATTTTCATGGGGCGCGCTAATGGGCTGGGCCACAGTTTTTGGGTCGCTTAGTCTTGCGCCAATTCTTTTGTACGCAGCAACTGTTCTTTGGGTAATCGGCTATGACACGATTTATGCCCATCAAGACCGAGAAGATGATGCATTGGTGGGTGTCAAATCGACGGCGAGGCTGTTTGGCGAAAATACCAAGGCGGCGTTGATTGCACTTTATGCGGGCATGTTGATTTTGGCTGCTGCCGCCTATTTCAGCGCCGGCTCACACTGGGTTTCATATCTTGGAATAGCATCTGCCGCGGTCCATTTGGCGTGGCAAATCATAGCGCTTGATATCAATGACGCAGACCAATGCCTGCAACTGTTCAAATCTAACAATGCAATCGGCTGGCTGATTTTTATCGGGTTGATGGCGGGTAGTTTTGCCGGTTTGATGTAATCTACCGGCAATCAACACAATTCGCCAATAATGGTTTGGCCGCCAATCACCAAACGCACGCCGAGTTTACCGGATTGCCCGGCCGCTCCATATTTTGCCGGTTTAGGCATTGGCTCAAAATCATCATTGTCAGTGCGGCGCTGTTCATAGCGTTCCAAGCTTGCTTCCAACGTGCGTGCCACACCATCATCTTCTATCAGCATCATTGGCAGATTGTACAATTCCGCCCAACGATGCCAGTCACCCGAAACACTTTCAAGATCATGCGCCACCAACAGCGGTACAGAGAAAGCCTCGTTTGTATGCAGCAATTCAAGCGTCACTGTCACATTGCCATTATCGTCTTCCATCGCGCGGGCAGCAACGCCGCGAAACGTGCGGGCTGGCAATGCAATTGTTAGTGGTGTGCCGGTTTCAGGCTGCCTACGGTGCATAACCGCGCCGCGCGCAGAGATCGTAAAACTAACGTCATCGCTTGCAATTGCAGCATAAGTCACATCTTGCGGCAAACGCGTGGGATCAAGCCGCATATCTTGACCAGCCCAAAGTGGTTTTGGCCGCGCTGTTTTAGCGATCGAACTCATGATTATTGCCTTCCCTGTCATATAATCAGGGCGAACCCTAACCGGCTGTTTTCCAGCTCTCATGGGCAGACTATAGTGTAACCTGTATGGTCAGGCACTTAAGCGTTTGGGTTAATCAATCCTGACTACAGAGGATGGTTAGCAAAACGTCGCTGAAATCCCAACAAAATCTAAATCAAAGAGTAATTCTATAAAACTTTGCCGGGGTTCATAATATTTGAGGGGTCAAAAAGGGCTTTAATGCTACGCATTGTATTCAGCGTGACAGGGTCTAAATTTTGAGAAAGAATTGCACGTTTCAAAACGCCTATACCGTGTTCAGCAGAGAAAGAGCCGTTAAATTCGGCCACCAATCCATGCACCACTCGGTTCATTTCATCCCATTTCGACATATATTCTTGTGTATCAGCTCCTAAGGGCTGCGACACATTATAGTGCAAATTGCCATCGCCCATATGGCCAAAACAAGCGACCCTTGCGCCCGGAATGGTGGCTTCAACCAAAGGCTTAGCGCGCGCTATAAACTCTGGAATCGCTGCAACAGGCAATGAAATATCATGCTTGATCGAGCCGCCTTCATGTTTTTGCGCATCAGACATAGCTTCTCTAATGGCCCAAAAATTTCTACCCTGATCAATCGATGCAGCTACAATAGCATCCTGTAAAAGCTCACGTTCAAAAGCAGTCTCAAGGGCAGATGTTAGCGCTGCCTCTGCTGCTTGCTGGCTTTGGCCTGATGAAACCTCTGCCAGAACGTACCATTCGTGCGCGGTTGAGAGCGGATTTCGCATCTGCACATTATGCTTTAATGCAAATTGCATTGGCGTGGCGGCACAAAGCTCAAACGTTGTCAGGCTTGGCCCCAATATTTCTTGCATGACATTTAAGGTTTCAAGCGCTTTTGCCGGTGAAGTCAGACCGAGCCATGCTGTGGCTTGACCTTTGGGTTTTGGAAAAAGCTTTAAGCTAGCGGCGGTAATAATACCGAGTGTGCCTTCTGCACCAATGAACAGATTGCGCAGATCATATCCACGATTGTCTTTTTTAAGGGTGCGAAGGCCATTGAGAATATCACCATTGGGCAGCACAACCTCAAGACCCAAGCACAAATCACGCGCTACGCCGAACGCTAACGCGCTGGTGCCACCAGCATTTGATGATAAATTGCCGCCAATTTGTGCGCTGCTTTGGCTTGCAAGTGACAGCGGAAACAAACGGTCAACATGGTCTGCTGCATCACGCACGTTTTGCAGTGTTGTGCCCGCATCGACAATGATTGCGTTACTTGCTGCGTCAATCATTCGAATTTGATTCATACGCGCCAATGACAGTACAATTTGCTTACCACTCGTATCGGGTATTTGCCCGCCAACCAGACCCGTATTGCCACCTTGAGGCACAATCGGCGTATGTGTTTGGCAGGCAAGTTTTAGTATGGCACTCACTTCTGCTGTTGAACCCGGCCGCAATATCAAAGATGAAATGCCGTGATAAAGACCGCGCCATTCTTTAAGGTAAGGCGCAATAGTTTCCTTATCAACCAGAGCATTGCGCGTTCCCACTATCGCTGAAAACCGCTCTATTAAATTTGCATCAATCGTCATGTATGACGTCCCTTGGTGCGGCGGCTCGTTGCAAGCGGTCGTTTATAGCCTCGCCGAGGCCTACGTTTGGTATGCGTGCAACAGCAATGCAAACGGGCTTTGCTGCATCCAACTGGCGCAGATAGCCAAATAAATTTTGCGCCGCTTCGCTAAGATTTGCGTCATGACTTAAATCCAATTGCGCGATTGGCGAACCAGAAAACACTAAATTCCCAAAACTCAAGAAAGCTTCACCGGTTTCAACATGGCTGGCATTCAATCTAACCCTAGCGTTTGGCGCATAGTGCGAAACCATCATTCCCGGCGCTAAAATCAAAGAACCTTTGGTCCTTTGGAGTGTTTTGCCAAGTGAAGCTTCAATGATGTCTGACGCTAATCCGCCGGGGCGGAGCAATGTCAACGCGCCGTCGACGCGGCCGATAATGGTCGATTCCACCCCAATTTGAGTGACTCCGCCGTCAAGCACCAGCTCAATTCTGCCGGCCAAACTCATCGCCGCAGCTGCCGCAGAAGTAGGGCTTAAGTGCCCCGACCTGTTTGCTGAAGGGGCTGCCAACGGTCGGCCAAGGGCTGTGATCAGATGGCCAAGCACGCCAACCGGCACGCGTAAGGCAACCGTCTCCAACCCAGCCAAAGCAAGTGGATGGACAAGTGGATGGACTAGTGGATGATTTAGTGAATTTTTTCTAAGCGGAACAACCAGCGTGAGTGGCCCTGGCCAAAAGGTTTCAGCTAAAAGCTGCATCTCATGATCGAATGAGCCGATAAGTTCGGCCATAGCAAAGCTGTCAACGTGGACAATCAACGGGTTGAAGCTTGGTCGTCCTTTGGCTTCATATATTTTGGCAATAGCAGCTCCATTGGTGGCATCGGCTGCCAGCCCGTAAACCGTTTCTGTCGGCACAGCGACGGGCGCACCCTGGCGCAACAGTGCCAAAGCTTCTTCAATTCCATGTGGGCTTTGGCGGATGATTGTTTTCATGCAATAGGCGTTACCGCCTTCTCAAACGGGCCGCAATAAGCGCATATCAGCAGCGCAAAAATACAGACAATTTGAATTAAATATTGGTACGCCAATGAACCGCATCTCAAGCGGTCTGTGTCATTTTCCGAGCAACGTTAAGTTGGGATCGGTCATGAAACAGTTTTTTGCAGGCGCTCTATTCATTTCTTGCTTGAGCCTTCCGGCCTCGGCTTCATCCATTCAACTCATAGACGATTTTGTAACCGGGACAAAGGGGTCATCTTCGATTGTCATTTTGGGCCGGACCCAGCCATGCGTTGAAGTTGCTTGCGTGGATAAAAGCGGCGGTGATCCAAAGTTGAGCACAGCTGCAGCCGCCCAACAAACGTTACTGCAGATTTTACCACCGAAAAAAGTCAACTTTGATTTTGCCCGCAAATATCCTGATCCGGCAAGCCCGGTGGCACCTGTTGCTCCCGACAGCTCGGCCAGTGCGAGCGGCGCTGCGCCGGACGCGCCAGCAGCGCCCGCAGATTCCGGCACAATTGCTCAACAGCCGCCAGTTCAACCGCAGCAAGATGCCCAATCAATGGGCGCGCCATCACAAGACGCGCCGGGTTCGCAAACGCGTGGCTCGATTGATCCAAATGCGCCGGTGATGCCAATCGCAAATGCGGAAGCCCGCGAAAGCGAATAAGACCTTAAAAGCTGACCGGTAGAGGCCCGCCGATCCAGTCCGGCGGGATTTTGCTTTAGATCACCGAAATCACGCCTTTTTTACCAAAACGGGCTCACAATTTTGTCAATGATCCGTGATTTTGTCGCAGCCGTAACTCCGCTGTACGACGCAGAAAGCTGCGCTCGCCAGTCTTAGGAGAAACGCTTATGAAGAATTTCAAAACACCTCTCGCTGCAATTTTATTGTCCTTATCGATTGGAACGCCTGCCTTTTCAGCAAACATTGTTGAAACGGCTGCAGGTGCAAAAGTGTTCAGTACTTTACTTGCGGCAGCCCAGGCCGCCGGTCTTGCCGATGCATTGGCGAACGGCAAAAACCTGACGGTATTTGCACCAACTGATGATGCGTTTGCCGCTTTGCCAGCAGGCACAGTGGAGACCTTGTTAAAGCCTGAAAATAAAGCGCAGCTTGCAGCCATTTTGTCTTACCATGTCCTGCCGCGGGTTTTGACATCTGACATGATGCCAAATCGCACCATTCACATCCGCACAATCAAGCAGGGCGGCGACCGCACACTGGGGCTTACAAAATCTGCTTCAGGCGTTTCAGTTGATGGCGCAAACGTTGTGACCGCAGACATCCGCGCGTCAAATGGCGTCATCCATGTTATCGATAAAGTGATGCTCCCAGGCAACTAAGACGTGTAAAGACGATTTGCAGGTTAGCGCCCATGCTATTCGGGCAAGGCTTGCCTTCTGTCACAAGAATGAAGAACGCTCCGCCCTCCAAAAGCGGGGCGTTTTTTATGAAATTGGCACAAAAATGAAAGCGGATGACAAGCCGCACCGCGCAAGCTAGACTTTGTTTTCCTAGCGTCGATTATTGCGCTATTTTCCGGAAGGCACATTATGAGCGGCAGCACAATCACACTCATCATTCTGGCAGCAATCGCAGCCTATGCGATCTATATGTACAACGCCCTCGTTAAAGCACGGCAGATGGTCAAAGAAGCCTGGAGCGGAATTGACGTTCAATTGAAACGCCGTGCTGATCTCATTCCCAATCTGGTTGAAACCGTCAAAGGCTATGCCAGTCATGAAAGTGAAACGCTTTCCAACGTCACTGAAATGCGCACGCGCGCTCAATCAGTCCCCGCTGGAGATATCGCGGGGCGCGCCGCAGCCGAAGGCATGCTTGGCCAAGCGCTTGGGCGTTTAATGGCAGTAGCCGAAGCCTACCCCGACCTGAAAGCCAACACTAATTTTCTCGAATTGCAGGAACAATTAGGGGAAATCGAAGGTGAAGTGCAAATGTCACGCCGTTATTACAACGGCTCAACGCGCGATTTGAACGTGATGGTGGAGAGCTTCCCGTCGAACTTCGTCGCCTCAACATTCAAGTTTGATAAAGAAGAATATTTCGAAATGGAAAATCCGGACGACCGCAAAAATCCGCAAATCAGCTTTTCCAAGCCATAAAATGCGTGGTTTTCTGGCTTTTTTTCTGATTGCAATCGTATTTTTTGGGCTTCGTCCAGCAGTAGCAGAAGAACAAATTCTCAATTTTGCCGCGCGTATTACGGTTAACGCGAACAATGTTCTCGAGGTAACCGAAACCATTATTGTACGCGCGGAAGGAAACCGCATCAGGCGCGGCATCACGCGGGATTTTCCAACCCGGTTTCGCGACCAATCGGGCACAATAAATCACGTTTCATTTGATGTCGTTAGCGTGACCCGGGATGGTTCCCCAGAGCCGTTTCGCACCGAAAGCAATTCAAATTTTACCCGAATTTACGTCGGCGATGCGGATGTGTTTTTATCGTTCGGCGAATATACCTATGAGATAAAGTACCGGACAGACCGCCAAATCCGGCAATTTGCAGATCACGACGAACTTTACTGGAATGTGACCGGCACCGAATGGGCATTTCCTATCGGGCAAGCCAGTGCTTTGGTAGATTTGCCCAGCGGCGCAAAAGCAACCAAAACCACGGTTTTTACGGGCGGCTTTGGTTCAACCGCTAAAGACGCTACCGCCCAAATCCGCAATGATGGCGCGCAAATTGCGTTTGCAACAACACGCGGTTTGAGCGAACGCGAAGGTTTGACGGTGGTCGTTGCGTTTCCAAAAGGTTTCATTGCCGCACCCACGCCCTGGCAGGCTTTCAGCTGGTATATTCGTGATCATTTGGGAAGCGTGTTGGCGATTGGCGGATTGGTGCTTGCGGGTATTTTTTATTTCCGCAGCTGGCTCAAAGTTGGTGTTGATCCCAAGGGCAGCACGATTGTTCCACGTTGGGATATGCCAAATGACGTGTCGCCCGCGCTTGTTCATTATATCGACAATCAGGGTTATCGCAGTGATTCGTGGCGGGCAATTTCGGCATCGGTCTTAAACCTTGCAGTCAAAGGTCTGATCAAACTTGATGATCTGAAAACCGATCTTGTGATTCAATCAACCGGCATTAGTGCGGGTGGAAAGCTGCCGGCAGGCGAAGCGCAAGTCATGCGGCAAGTGGAAGCGTCAGGCGGCTCACTTCGCATTAATAAGGGAAATGGTACAAGCATTGCTGCAATGCAGACCGCATTTTCAACTGCGATGGAAAGCGAACATCGCTCTAACTACTATAAAGCCAATGTCGGATACGTTATTGCAGGTGTGACATTTTCTATAATCGTCTTTGTTGCAACGCTGATGTTTGGTGACATTGATGAAGCCGGCATTTTTGCGCTGATTGTTTTGGTGATTGCAGGCGTGATTACCACAATACTGGTCACACGGTGGGCAAAAGCCCGCAGTGCCAGCCTTTGGGGCAAAATAAAGCTGATCATCGGAACTGCTATTGCCAGCTTTGTTCTCATTGCCATTGGTGGTATCGTTTTGGCAACAATAACCGAGACCACGACAAGTCCGCTTTTGTTCGGCGGCCTTGCAGCTTTGGTGATGCTGAACCTGTCGTTTTTCTTTTTGATGGGCGCGCCAACTCCAATTGGTCGCGGCCGCATGGATGAAATTGAAGGCCTCAAGCGCTATCTTACCGTTGCTGAAGAAGACCGCATGAATATGGCCGGCGCGCCTGAGATGTCACCCAAACACTATGAGAAACTTTTACCGTTTGCCGTAGCGCTCAATCTTGAGAAA
The DNA here is from genome assembly GCA_031422195.1 of Limoniibacter sp. Taxonomy (GTDB): domain Bacteria; phylum Pseudomonadota; class Alphaproteobacteria; order Rhizobiales; family Rhizobiaceae; genus JALOTE01. The sequence goes on from JANOPZ010000012.1 coordinate 46,946, forward strand.
CCTTGGTCGAACGCGTTTCAAAATTGGCTCACCACAGCCATTGCCGCCGGTGCTGTTGCAGCCACCGGTTACTATGGCCCCGGCTGGTATTCCGGTTCCGGCGGTTTTTCGCCCGATCGAATAGGCGACTCCATTGGTGATCTGGCCGGTTCAATGGAAAGCTCCATGACCAATTCATTGCCCACGCCACAAAGCTCCTCATCTGGCTTTGGCGGCGGAAGTGGTGGCGGTGGTGGTGGGTTTTCCGGCGGTGGCGGCGGTGGCGGCGGCGGCGGCGGCTGGTAATTTTCCAAATACTTCAGATGACAGTTTGCAATCTGGTTGCTAAAGCCGCGACTACATTTTGCACCGGACTTTTGTTGTCATGCCCGATCTCCTTTTAGAACTCCGCTCTGAAGAAATTCCTGCCCGCATGCAACGCAAAGCCGCCGGTGATTTGCGGCAATTGCTGACCAATGCCTTGGTTGAAGCCGGGCTGACCTATGAGGCGGCGACAGCGTATTGGACACCGCGGCGTTTAACGCTGGATGTGCGCGGTCTTGAGGCCCGCTCCAAGCCAGTGCGTGAGGAAGTTAAAGGCCCGTCCGTTACTGCGCCTAGCCAAGCCATTGACGGGTTTTTGCGCAAAGCGGGTTTGGCCAGTATTTCTGATGCGACCATCCAGAACGACCCGAAAAAGGGTGATTTTTACGTTGCCGTTACCGAAAAGCCGGGCCGCGCCGCAGAAGACATTATTGCAGCGGCAATGCCTGATATTATCCGCAATTTCCCTTGGCCAAAATCAATGCGCTGGGGTGCAGCCTCTCGCGAGCCGGGGAGCCTTCGCTGGGTGCGCCCGCTGCAAAGTATCGTTTGCACATTCGGGCCTGAAACCGAAGAACCGATGGTGGTTGATTTTGAAATCTCTGGCATTCGTTCAAGCAACGTCACTTATGGTCACCGTTTCCATGCACCGGATGCGATTACTGTGCGCCGGTTTGATGATTACATCGCCAAGCTCGAAAAAGCTTTTGTCGTGCTCGATGCCGAGCGTCGCAAAGAGATCATCTTGGCAGATGCCCGCAATCTGGCTTTCGCCAACGGGCTTGAACTGATCGAGGATGAGGCGCTGCTCGAAGAAGTTTCCGGCCTTGTTGAATGGCCTGTGGTTTTGATGGGTGAGTTTGAAAAAGCGTTTCTGGCCATCCCCGATGAGATGACGCGGCTAACGATTAAGACAAACCAGAAGTGTTTTGTGACGCGTGGGCCAGATGGCAAATTATCGAACAAATTTATTCTTGTTGCCAATCTCGCAGCGACAGATGGCGGCGCTGAAATCGCTCATGGTAACGGCAAAGTTGTGCGCGCGCGGCTGTCTGACGCGCTGTATTTCTGGAATACCGATCAGGCAGCCCTTCCGGATTTAGATGGGCTGAAAGCCTCGGCTGAGAAATTCGATCTTGATCTCAATAGGCCGCTCGACCAACGCATGGCGCGGCTGGATGCGCTCAACGTCACGTTTCATGTGAAGCTCGGCAGCCAAGGCGAGCGCGTGTTGCGCATTGCCAAATTGGCACGGGAGTTGGCCCCGGTTGTTGGCGCCGATGCCGATCTCGCCTACCGCGCCGCCATCCTCTCCAAAGCTGATCTGCAAACCGAAGCCGTGGGCGAGTTTCCTGAACTCCAAGGCTTGATGGGCCGCAAATATGCGGAGCTTCAAGGCGAACACTCGTCTGTTTGCGCTGCCATCGAAGAGCACTACAAACCGCAAGGCCCGTCAGACACCGTGCCACGCGACGCGGTGTCCATTGCGGTGGCGCTGGCCGATAAGCTCGATACGTTGGTTGGCTTTTGGGCGATTGATGAAAAGCCGACGGGTTCAAAAGACCCGTTTGCGTTGAGGAGAGCGGCGTTGGGCGTGATCAGGATTGTGCTGGAGCGGGGGGTTTCGCTTTACCTATTACAGGTCTGGCTCAAGACTTGGGTTGGATTTTACAAGAGCGGCGTATTGAGCGAGGTTACCAGAGAAATAAAAACGATTTCCTCTATAATGGGTCTTGTTCCTCAAGATGCCTATTCGGAAATTCTCGAAGCCTATCGGGATGAGAGGTCTGGTAGTTTCCGCGGCATCGCTAAAACTGCAAGAATTTCTAAGAATCAAAGTGAGACAGACCTCCTGTCCTTCTTCCACGACCGCCTGAAAGTTTACCTGCGCGAGCAGGGTGCGCGGCATGATGTGATTGATGCGGTGATTAAGCCAGAGATGGACAACCTTCTCGACATAACGCGCCGCGTCGAGCAGCTCACAGTGTTCCTCGATTCCGACGACGGCAAGAACCTTGTTGCGGGCACAAAACGGGCGGCGAACTTTTTGAATGCGGAAGAGAAAAAAGGCACGGTTTCAGCGCATGTCGATGAACAGCTTTTGAATTTGACTGAAGAAAAAGCGCTCGCTAACGCCATTCAATCAGCCGAACCTAAAGCGGAAGATGCAATGGCAATCGGTGATTATTCGGCCGCGATGAGCGCACTGGCGGCATTGCGGGCTCCGGTTGACGCGTTTTTGGTGTCAGTGCTCGTCAACGACGCTGATGCTGCCATCCGCGCCAACCGCTTGGCACTTCTAAAACGCGTGGCGCTGGCAACCGATATGATTGCTGATTTCAGTAAAATTTCGGGTTAATTCGGGCCCGCACTGGAAGCTGCTTTTGGAGCAACGGCAACACCATTTTCGCGCGCGTCAATTGCTTCTGGCCAAATGCGCGGCACGCTGGATGTGATCACCATATCGAGGACAGGCAACTGTAAATTATTGGCTACAGCCAAAGGTTCAGCGTGAGCCTTTGATACACTGAACAACGCCAAAATCTCAGCCGTGCCAAATTGCTGGCCCGGCTTTGACGTGAACGCCATCGCGCCCGCCCCGAATATATTGGCCATCGCCACAAAAATGGTTTTGGGCCGGTCGTTGGTTTCCCGTGGTGCTTCATTGGGCACCGGCACCAGAGCGACATCGACAACGGGCGTAACTTCGGGAGATGACGCAACAAGCAACGGCGTCTCAACCGGCTGCACCGGCAACGGCTTTTCGGCAATCAAATCATCCATTGGCCATGCGACACGCAAAGCATCCGGTGTCATATCAACCACATTGACATCAATGTCATTGGGCGTTCCGGCAATGCGCTGCGGGCAGCGGCGTTCATTGCAATTGGGCGTCGCAGAAAACTGCCAAATGTCATATTTATCCCAATTGCCCTTTGGAAAATCGCCCTCAATCTCGGGTGTAAAGCGCGCATACCAAAGGTTGAGACGCGATAATATGCGGTAGTCTGCACGGTTGTTCGCAATATGTTTGGCGGTTGAACCGTTGACATAGAGCATGGGCCAGCGCCCGGTTTTATCGTGAAGGCGAACGACAAATTTGGTGGCATCCTCAAGCGACATCCATTTGTCTTCAAGGCCTTCAATGTCGAGCGCCATCACTTCATCGTCAGTGGGCTTAGCCATGTCCAAATAATGGTCGGCCTGCGCTATCGGGTCGCCTTTGCGGCCAAGGTGGTATGAACCCCATTTCAAACCCAATGATTTGGCCAACATGCGGCGTGTTTGATAAAGTTCCTGTGCAACAAAATAGCGCCGGAATTTAAGGCGGCAAAC